>PUND01000109.1 GCA_003551645.1 Phycisphaerae bacterium
CACCGACGGCGGCGACGTGAGGTTCACGAAGCTGTTCGAGCGGACGCGTATGCTGATGCGGCTTAACTACCGCCAGGGCATCGGCGCCGGCGGCTCCCAGGGCAGCAGCGCGTTCCCCATGGGGCACGAAGGCCCGAACAAGTACGCCGCCGCATACCGCAACGCGCTCGGCCGCGACGTCTCGCCCTATGACGACGTGACCCATTACCTGCCGTTCAAGATGTTCACCCGCGTCTATCAAGACGACGGCGACGACCTCATGCAGGAGATTGTCGGCGAGCCGGACCTGTACATACGCAATGTCTATCACGAGACGCGGGATCTGACAGGTGATTTCTTCGCGGTGATGCTCCCGAGCATCCCCGAGGACTGGCAACCGGCGGCGCTGTGGTTCTGGAACCGTCATGTGGGCGCTGAAGGCCCCGAAGATGTGGATGAACTCCTTCACCGCCCCCGGCAGCCGCACGGCGACTACGGTAATTACGACACGCACCCGCTGTGGGTCTTCGTCAACTATCCGATGGACATGACCCCGCGGCACCCCGCGGAGTGCATGCCGCTTACGTGGGAAGCGCCCCAGTTCGGGTACTACGGGTTCCGCGACAGTTGGGACGATGAGGACGGCGTCCTTGTTCAGCTCTGGGCGAAGGCCTACTACCCCGGGGCCGGGGGGCGGTCCAACGCCGGCACCTTCCGCATCACGGGCCTGGGCGAGCATTGGAGCAACCCCGGCACCTTCCATTTCGGCGAAAACCTCGTGTTCCTGCCCGGGGCCGATATCAACACCGGCGCCTGCGGCAAGGTCGCATACGCCCGGACCGAGGACGACGGATCGGGCGTGGTTACCATCGACATGTCCGACGTCTATGCCGGATCGAGCGGGAAGGGTTCGCTCTACGAGAACTACGGCAGTGTCCGCCGTCCGGTCGCCTTCGCCGAGACGGGGCTGTCGGGCCTTAGGTCCGTCGCCGTGGACTACAGCGGCAAGAGCGGCGCGCCCGCCCTGATAGTCATCGTGGACAAGATCACCGGCGTCGGCGAAGTTGACGACGTTGACAACTCACTGTGGGCCTGGCAGCTCGACAGCGGCCGAAGGACTGTCGGCACAGCCAGGGATGTTGAAGAAGGGACTCGCGAACACGGCGTCCGGTGGCGCGGTGAGATAATCGACTACAACGTGGGCGAAGTGCTGCACAGAGGCACCAGGGAGCTGGATAGGGACGATTGCACAGTGGACGGGCAGCGCTTCCGAATCGACGGCGAGAAAGGAGGCAGTCTGCAAGGCACCTTTGTCGAGCCGGGCGATGTGCCCATGAGCTTCGAGGAGCGCTGGGAGGAGATCATGCGCTATAAGCGCAACGTGAGCCGAATCCACAGCCAGTCCCTGTTCGCCGAGGGCGAAGGAAAGTACTTCGTCGTTCTGACGCTCAGCGATGACGACCAGCACCCGGAGGTTACCGTCGAGGGCGAAGGCCTCGACGCCAGCGTGCGGGTCGGCGACAGGATCATCCGCTTCGACGGTGAGAAGGTCGTGTTTGAATAATGCGGTGGCCGGCGGCGCCGGTCTGGTGACCAGCACCAACCGGCGCCGGGCCGGCCGCCCCCGGCCGACTGTGCCCGATTGCCCGGCACCATCGGCCCTTGATGATCGTTCGATCAAATGCCTGGAATCGTCAACGTTAAGACTGTGGTCATGCATTTAAGGTCAGCCGGGGCATCCCCCGGCATATAAGGAGCCGAACACATGTTCAGTTTACCCAGGATGCAATGCGGCGGTTGCGGCAGTTCGATGCGGCGCGGTTGGATGTTTCTGGCGACGTTGGTTGCGTGCCTGCTCGTCCCGACAGTGGTCCAGGCGGACGGGGACGTGGAGCTTATCGACGGCAGCACGCCATGGCGAATCTGGCTGGTCGTGGAGAGGGATGGCGATAGATCCCCGGCACCGCCGGAGGACTGGCATGAGGCCGATTTTGACGATTCGGTCTGGGGTCGGTTCGCAACCGACTTGGAAAACTTTCTCGGCAGCGACGCCAGGGACCGGGGCGGCAGGCGTGAGCTTGTTGTTCGCAGCCGTTTCGGAGTTACAGACCCGGGCGCCGTTGACGATCTGCAACTGTCTGTGAAGCATATCGGCCAGGCAGAGGTCTATGTCAACGGACATGAGATTACCAGTCAGGACCGCAGATCCCGGACCCTCACCCAGCGGATGCCGTCCGATGTGCTTCGCGAGGGCGGCAATGTCCTGGCGATTCGGCTGCAGGGCGGTAACGTGGCGCTCGACGAGGTAACCCTTACCAGCGAGTCGGGCCGGGGTGTGATTGCCTATGAAGAGGCCCTGAAGGATGTGCGGCTGTGGAACGCCCATCCCTTTGCAACGATTACCTCCGATACGACCCGGAGTGCGCCGTTCCGCGCCACCTGGAACGTCAAACATGTGGCCGTCTCGCCGATCGGGCTTGACCATGCCAATCCGTTCGATCCGCTCCGGCCGATGCGGATGGTCGCCCCCCGCGGCGGACCGGCCTCCGGGCAGGTCGTGCTGAGCGGTCCCGAATCGCTGGGCGAGGTGCGGGCGAGCATCGGGACGTTGCGCGGTCCCGACGGCGAGCGGATTCCTGCCGACTCACTGCAAATCCGCTACGCCGTGGAACAGACCGCCAGGAGGGGAGCCAGATATTTCGATGCCCTGATGGCTGAACCGCCGCAGGATGCGGGCACCCCGCAGCCGGTCTGGGTGCTTGCGGATGTGCCACGGGACCAGCAACCCGGCTGGTACACCGGCGAACTCGAAGTGGCCGGTGGCGGCGAGGAATTCACCGTTCCCGTGCAACTGCTGGTCAGTGCATGGACGATGCCGGCCAGGCCCGATCGTCGCACCTGGGGCGGCGTGCTGCATTCTCCGGACACCATCGCCCGGTATTACGACGTCGAGCCGCTATCCGATGAGCACTTCGCCCGGATGGAACCCACCATCGAGATGCTCGGCCAGATCGGCAACAACGTGCTGTACATCCCACTCGTGCATGATACCCACATGGGGCACAAGACCAGCTTCGTCCGATTTGTCGAAGGCGAGGACGGCTACGAGCCGGAGTTCAGCGCCCTGGAACGCTATCTCGAGATGTGGGAGAAGCATGCCGGCGAGCCGGATGTCATCTGCCTGATGGTCTGGAAGCCCCAGTTCGGCAGTCGGGCCTTGTTCCGCGGCGCCCAGCGTCAGGAAGAAGAACCCATCATGGTGACGAAGCTCGATCCGGACACCGGCGAGATGACGCCCATGCGCGCGCCTATCTATGGCGACGGCGAATTCGAGAAACCCGAGCACCTCGGCCGCGGTCTGGTACCGGATACCCCCGCCGACGAGGATGCCGAGCCGTTCTGGAAGGCGGCGATCGAGGGAACTCGAGAAACGGTGCGCAAGCACGGCTGGGATGAAGATGCCCTGATGCTCGCCCAGGGGTTCGACAGCCGCCCGCTTATTGAACAGGTGGAGTTCTTCAACCGGATTGTCCCGGGCATGCGGTGGGCGATCTTCAGCCACTGGATTCGCGATCCTGAGCCGGTGGACGGCAAGCGCGTCGTCAGTGACGGCATGGAGGTCGGCTATGCCGAAACCCACGGCCGTCCCTGGGCGCCGGAATTGACCGATGAATGGCCGGATACGCCGCCGCGGGAGTACTTCGTCGGCGGCGCCAACCGCTCCGATGTGCTGGCCTGGTCGGGTCCGACCTCTTATCGGCACCTCGGCCGGCGGGGGAACGTCGCCCAGATCGGCCTGGACTTCTGGGCCGTGCCGGAGCCGGGACGTATCGGCCGGCGCGGTTCGCTGTTCAGCAGCAGCATCTGCGGAAACTGGTTGTACAAATCCAACCCCGTGAACGTGATCGCAGCCGGACCCGAAGGGGCGGTACCGACTGTCCGCTTCCAGATGTTGCGAGAGGGGCTGCAGGAAACCGAGGTGCGCATCGACCTGGCCGCCCAGCTCCACGAACTGGATGAGGACGAGCAGCGGCGTATCGAGGCCCTGATGGAGCAGCGCCGCCAGTCCGCACTCATGGCCGGCAGGGGCCTGGGCCAGATGCGGCTCAGCTTCGACTGGCTGGGCCTGAAGGCCAACATGATGGCCATGGCCGCCGAACTGGCCGGCGAATCCGAGGTCGGGTCGTGGGACGACCCGCCGCAACCGTAAAACCAAAGTTTACCCCGCGGCCGATGGCCGCGCTTGCGAGTGGACTCGATATGAGAACAAGCCCACTGGGACCGTCCTTAAGTCCCGACGTTTTCCTGCGTAGAGTGCTCATGGTATTGGCCGGTCTGGCGGTTCTGCTACTGCCGGGACGGGCGGGGTTGGCGCTGATAAACCCCAACTTCACGCCGGCGGATATGGTGCAGTCGGCTGAGCCAATCGTCGTTATGGAGGTCTCGGCGCCCGAGGACGGCCGCATGACCGCCAGCATGCTGCGGACGCTCAAAGGCGATGCGCTCGCCGAGCGGACGGTCGAACTCGACGCCACGAAAGGTGACTTGCGCCCGCACGAGGCCGAGGCCGCGTTTGCCGGCGGAGACCATGCCCCCGCCATGTTCTTTGCCCACGAGGAATCCGGCTGGGGACAGCCGGACGGCGTGTTACTCATAGACACGACCTGGTTCTCCGTCTTCTTCGCCGACGACGGCGACTGGCACCTGGACAGCGACATCCAGGATGTGGAAGCCGTCTGGGCCGGCAGCGCCCGTCAGCTTGAGCGTGCCGTTCAGTACGTGCTGGAGGAGCGCACAGCGGAGTTTCCCGTAGCGGCCGAGATGCGATGGGAGAAAATAGAACCGCTGGGCCGGCTCGATGGCCAGGCCAGGGGGATGCTCCGGGCGGATTTGGGAAACCCTCTCGGCCGCGTGGCGATGGTGCTCTCAACCGGCGGAGACCGCTTGTACCAGGTCCGTGGCGGCGGTGAGGCGCCAGTTGATATCACCGACCGGGCCAAGCTGCGGACCGCCTCGCGACATGCCGTCGTGGGAGATTTCACCGGGAGCGGGCGGTTGGACATCGCCTCCTGGGACGGTGACGAAGTGCTTCTGTCCGTCCAGGGCGAAGATGGCACCTTCGGTATTCGCCCCATCGGCGTCCAACTGGCGGACTGTCGCTCGCTGGCCGCGGTGGATGTCGGAGATGATAGCCGAAGCGGTCTGCTCGCCGGCCGTGCGGATGGACCGCCGTTACTGATCGTGCCCGAGGATGACGGCTTTGCCGTCCGTCCTCTGCCGGCTTCGGAAGCCGACCTGGGCGCCGGCGGGGTCTGCCTGGCGGCCGACCTGGACGGCAACGGCCGCTGGGACGTGGTGCGGGCGTTCGCCCGGGGGCTGGTGCTGTATAAGGGCGGGCCGGAGCCGGGCACCTTCGACGACGAGCCGGTGGTTGTGCCCATGCCGCTGGTAGAGAACCCGGCCGCTGTGCTCGCGGCCGATTACGACCTCGACGGCCGGCTCGACCTGCTGATTGCCGGTGAGGACGGCATCGCCCTGCTTCGCCAGGAGGATGAGCTTAGCTGGGTGGACGCGACGCAGATTACCGGTGAACTGTGGCGCCACGCCAACGTCGCGGGTGAACCCATAGTCGCCGTCAGCCCGGCCGACATAAACGCCGACGGCCGGCCTGGTGTGGCGTTCATGCTGCCCGGCGCCAATCCGATGGTGTTCTTTAATCGCGGGTTCGCCGTGTTCGGCCTGTCGTTGGATCTTCTGCTGGCTGACAGCGACCTCGAAGAGGCCGCGAACCTGACCCGCGGGCAGACGGCCGGCCTGATGGCGGACCTGACCGGCAACGGCGCCCAGGATCTGCTGACCGTTGACCCGGAGCAGCGCATCTGGCTGGTTCGCGGGAGGATGGTCGAGGAGCCGGGCCTGTGGCTGACGCTGTCCGTGCCCGAAGGGGCAGTCGGACCGCGTACGGTGAGCGTTTCGGTGGGCGACCGCGTGCAGGGCATGCACGTGCTGCGACCGGGCGTCCCGGCGGTGATCGGCTGCCGCCGGAGGGGGCCTGTGGACCTGACCTGGACGGAGCCGGACGGCTCCAAAAAGTCGCAGCGGGTCGTGGTCGTCCGCCCCACCACGGCGGCGCTCAAGCCCTGAGGCCTGTCGCGAGTCCACCTTCGCCGCGCCGGGCCGGGACCATGAATGAGGCCGTTATTGATTGCCGGTCGGCAGCCGCCGCCCGCCGAAAAGCTTCAAGAAAGGATGTGTCGGCCATTTGGCTGTCTCACGGGTCCCGGGTCGGGGCAAGGCATCGGCTTATGTGTCCGGCCCGGCGGGCGGTTCGACCTCGTCTGATTCGGCGCTGTCGCTGTCGGTGTCGAGCGCGGCTTCGTCGCGGTGGTACATGGCGTAGAACTCATCCTCTTCTATGAGCCGCCAGTCCTGGTCGCCGTCGAACGCCCCGCGGATCTCCGGGGCCAGGTCCCTGGAGATGTCCTTGTCGAGCGGAACCAGGACCGTCGAGATTTGGGCATCCTCTTTGGCGTGTCGGTGGATCATCTCGGCGGCTTCGGGCGTGGCATCCTCCGTCTCCGGCCATTGCACCGTCAACCGTCCGCTGAAATAGTACATCCGAGCCACATCGCAGCTGTCGCCGACCATAACGCGCGACTCCCGGCCCGCCAGCGCACCGGCCCGTTCGGACATGGCAATCAGCGACTGTTCCTCCGGTTCGATCCTGGTGTCCTGCCTTCCGGTAAGCGGGTAGTAGATGTTCCATCCCGCGTGCTTCGCCGCCCGCGGGATGTTGGTTGCCGCTATGGCGATCGCAAGGATTAGAATCGCACGGCTCGCCAGCCGGCGGTCGAAGTCCTCCCCGGCCCGTCGAAACAGCTTGGCCACCACGACACATACAGCGGCCAGGCCCTGGAAGGTCAGCAGCAGCAGCAGCGGCTGGATCGGCAGCCACATGCGCGACCGAACGGCGATCTCGGTATAGACCGTCAGCCCAAGCCCCATCGGGTAAAGCAGGCACATCGCCGGCGCCAGCCCACGGCGCCGGGCCGCGCTGATTACCATGCCCAGGACGATGAACAAGCCCACCACCGCACCGCCCTCGCGGAACCGCTGGGCAATTGTCACGTTGGACAGCAGGCGCGGCATATCGGCGCCCATCGCGCCCAATCGCATCACATATGCCACCACCGGGTTTTCGTGTACCCCAAGTGCCTCCGAGAACTGGTCTTCGTACAGCAGGTCGTCGCCGACATGACTGACCGTAGCGTAGAAGATGACGGCCACTATCACCGCCGGCACGACCACCGCGGCACAGGCCCAGAGACGACGACGCCACGAGCCGCCCAGCGATGTATCAAGCAGCAGCCCGACGCCCAGGGCGCCCATCATCAGCACCCCGGCCATCCGGAACAGCACCACCACCCCGGCCATCGCCGCCGCGAACACCAGCCAGGCCGCCCGGCCCCTGAGTCCGCGAAGGCACATATACAGCGTCACCCACAGCAGCATGGTCGTCGGCACGTCGGTAAGTATCTCGCCCGAATAAGAATAGAAGCGGTAAGCGACCCCCGTCACCAGCGTCACCACAAGCGCCGTCGTTGGGTCGGTTATCCTCTTAAGCCCAAGGTAGATAAACAGTAACGCCCCCAGCCCGAATAGGGCGACAATTCCATGGAACACAAAGAAGTTCTCGCCCACCGTGGCGAATACGACCGACAGCACCGCCGCCATCCCGGGCGGAAAGGTGGTGTGGGGCCTGCCGTTAAACAGGTAGCCCTCGCCGGCGGCCAGCGACCGGGCCAAACCCAGATACCCGTAGCCGTCGTTCCTTGGCGCCTGCGGGCCGCCGATCCAGGTGGCGTAAGCCAGAATTACTAAGGCCACACCGACCAGCACCAGCCAGCGGGGCGGCTTCAGCCCCTCCAGCGGCCGTTCGATGGTAGCCAACCCCCCTCGCGTGAGTTCTTCGGACTGCTGCCGGGCGTCCTTTTGTTCTTCGCTCATGGTCCTTTCCCTAACGACAACTCCTCGGACCCGACCCTCCCGTTGCTCCGGGCCAGAGCACGCACCTGCGCGGCGATACCCTCAAGGTCCTCGTTGACACTGCCCAGTTTGCTCCCGTCCCAAGCGGAGGCGCAGGATATCCTATCAGAGAGTTCCTCCCGCGTACAGTCGGACAGCGGCAACGGTTGAGGATCATCGACCTGGGCAGCGAATGCATCGATTTTTCGATCCGCCGAGACAGCCACCGTGTTCTTCTGAAATACCCGTCCAATTATATATCCGTGCAGTCGACATGTCACGACGTGAGTAGCCAGCCCATATTGCCTCAGGATGTGCCCAATAGTACGTCGCTTAGCTGTCTTGTTCTTGACTTCATCATACCGCCAACCTTTTTGCCTGCACAACTCGTTCAACATATCCCCAATATGCTCACTGCGCTCCGCGCCTGTCAGAGATGGGTGTCTTACATATAGCAGTCTGCGCGGAAGCGTATGACATTTGACATACTCGCTCGCCCTGGACGTCAAATAGCTGATACTGGGGCAGAACGTCACACCCGTTACTCCCTCGCGCCCGACCGTCTCAACAGGCGGTCTCACATAAGCCCCCCGCATCCGCTCAAATAGCTCGCGCAGCAGGCCCTCCGACATACGCGCATCGGCCGCATATGGCTCGCATGTTCCTACACCAAAGCAGATAATACTGAATTGCTGTTTATCCTGCATCTCGAGGATAGTACGCCAGTATGGCTCAAAGTAGCCACATAACAGCCCTCCACCACCAATTATGAGTGTATCATCACGTCTGATGCGTTTCAGTCTGGACTTAAGAGTGTACCTTCCCCACACTCCTCGCTCCTCCAGGAATATCTCCCTGCCCGGTGCGGACACAAGGCGTTTAACACCACACATAGAGACAACATCCCCGACATTCTGGCTGTTAGCGCAGCAGTAGTAGATCCGACTCACGCCTCCGTCCCTCTCCATGCCAAAGGCCGATTTCGGCTCTGAATAAGCTGCAACCAGCCGCATAAGCTCACATTATCCATGACAGCTCTGCCCTTGCCCATAATGCGGGCTGACGTTTATCCTGGTCCTATTCAGCCAGCCGCTCAGCCAGACACCGCTCTTCCCGCGCGCCTGGATACCACATTCCTTATTGCCCTGCCAATCGCGTACACACCCGATGCGCGCACAACGCGCGATGCGAGCGGAAACGTGTAGTCGCGAGCTTTCGCCAATTCGAATATCTCCCTGGAAAACGGATCACTCCTTCTCGAGAGCGCGGCAAAATACCGGGCCCGTTGCCTGCTGTATTCGTCAAGGTCGAATGATGATGCGTAGTAATCGAGGCAACCGGCAATATCCAGCGTCGCCAGGGTTCTCAGACATTTGAAGCACCGCGAGCAATTTGTATAACCACTAGTGTTGTTGCAATGGACACACACATCAAGCGTGTGGTATGAGTCCGGTATCGTGGCCACACGCTCCGTTTTTGCGACCCTAGTATATTCGTTGCCGACGGACAGCATGTCGATACTATCTGTAGACATAAGCGGGACAATAACGCTGTCGCTATAAGCGATATCATACACCGGGCCGACTCGGGCATCCGAGTAATGATAGGTCGAGGCGTACATGAAGCGGCCTATGCCCCCCTGCATAAGAAGCGCCACAGACGCGTTCCGTAACGTATGCGTCGGCTGAAACCCTATCGTCTTATTCCAATAAAAGGAATCGAGGTTTGAGTTGGTGATAACCAGCGGGAGTCCAAGTGATTCCGTTATGGGCACAATGCGTTCATATCGTTCTTGGAACAGGCGCTCGTCACCGCCGGCGTGCGACCCGACATTATTGAAAAGCAGATGGCTGATCTTTAACCCATCTGTGGGAGGCGCATAATAGTAATCCGCCAGCACGCAGTATGAATCGATACCAGCGGAGAAACCCGTCGCCACGCCTGGCGCCGGGCGGGCCTGCCCGCTGAGAACACCCTTGGAATGGATGCGTATCTGGCGAAGCGACGGGTTGATGAGCCGAAGAGCCGTCTGCAACGGCCGTGAGAGGTTGTCAAGCAGGCGTTCGGAAACCGCTCCGTCGATATGTATATCCTCACCGCATGCCATCGCCGGAATCAGAAGGGCCACTAATGGTGCGTCGGAGGCCTCTGACAATAGATCACTGAACGATTTGTGCAAGCTGTACCATAGTACCGAAGACCCCTTTGTCCACTCAACATCGACTCGATAGACAATCTGGTCGTTCGCCTCATGAATGTGGGGCGCGCCGATCTTCATCGGGGAATTCTCATGCTGTCCTCATGCGATGGACGGATTCTGTGCCGTCATATGGCGAAACCGTCCGCATGGTTAACTATCCGGCGGCGGCTGCGGACCAGACCCACCTGTCCGGCCCAGCCCGCCGGGCTGGAAACTCACTTCGTCCATTTAAGCCCCGCCACCGCTCGCGTTGTCCGTCTTATCGCCCTGTCCAGCTTGAACATCCGCTTGCCGAACCACCTGCCAAGCATCCTCCTGTATCTGCGCTTTTTCACTATCCAGAACTTCTGTTCTTCCGTTTTCCATGAACCGCCAAAGTGGTGAATCGCGAACGTGTTGTCTGTAACAACTATGTTCCCGGTCGCATAGATCATCGGACACAGGTATTCGGTGGGCAGGAATACCATCCCGTCGACCTCCTGCATGGTGTTGTTCGCGGCCAGGCCTTTTTCGATGAGCAGTTTGGTGGCTCTTCTGGGAATAGTTGTCAGGTCAAGACTGCCGTCGCCGTTTACGAAGGATATGTCTTCGTACTGGCGCATCAGGTCCAGTACGATGCGGTTGCCCTTTTCCGCGCCGAAACCAAGCCCCGGCGCCACTATCGCCTCGCTCTCAAAGCCCATGAAGCCCGGGTATTCCATCAGCGGGTCAATGCTTTTGAGCAGTTCGACGTCGGTATCCAGATAGACTCCCCCGTGCTCATATATGATACGCAGCCGGGCGTAATCCGACACAAAGGCCCACATGCCGGCGCGATAGGCCTCGCGTGCGTATCGGTTGGCCTCAACGTCAAAGTTGCTTTCGTCCCATCTGACGATTTCGTAGTCCGGACAATGCTCCCGCCAGCTCCGTATGCACTTCTCGGCCAGCTCGGTAAGCGGGTTACCGCCGAACCAGCAGTAATGTATCTTCCTGGGTATCATGGCTCCTCAAGCCGGTCGGTGTCGGCGCACCCGGCCAGGCCATATGCCATCGACTGCCGATTCACTCTCGTACCGGACCGGCCGCCTCCCGGGTCGCGGCCGTGTCGGCAACCTCTCCTGTGCCAGACAGCAGCGATTGAAACAACTCCAGATACCTGTCCACGACCGCCGGCCAATCGTACCGGCGGGCCGTCTCCCGTGCA
>PUND01000076.1 GCA_003551645.1 Phycisphaerae bacterium
TCCACGTGGTAAGGAACGAGGGGCTGTACGCCGTACGTATGTACGAGTCGCTGGGCGAGATTTTTCGCGGCTGGAGCAGGATATTCTACGGCACGTTCGGCACGCCGAAACGGCTGACGCTTTCGATTATCGTCATACTGCTCAAAGGCGTGCTGCCGTATGTCGCGGCGTTTCTGGGCTTCGCCGCAGCAGGCGCCGGATGGCAACCGGTGTGGCTGTGGTGGACCTGCGGAATAATCGGCACCATCGCCGCGGCGGCCCAGCTAAGCGTCATCTTCCGCTACTACCGGCTGATATCGGCCGCTCCGGCGCTAACATGGACCTACCCGATCGCCTGCGGAATCGTCAGCATCATACTGGCACGTTCGTTTGTGATGCTCAGACCAGGCGCAAAACTCACCTGGCGCGGCACCAGCTATACTTCATAGCTCGGGCACGGCTGCTCTTGGAAAAATCTTCTCTGTTTGTTTGATTAGGGGCCTGGCGGCGCCTAAAATATCGTTCGAAACTGTCCGAAGGCAATCAGCCATCGCGAAAAGATTTCGGGTTTCGGATCCGACCAATCGTCGAAAATTTCCACAATGCTTGTCAGCGAGCTTTTAGCGCGCAAATAGCACGGTGAAAGCATAACGGGTGCTCGCCGGCTGTCTTTCTCCGGAACGTTGTTCCGCTCTCGCAGTTCGGAAAAGCTCGGCTACTCACACGGCTTCGCACGTTGCGAAGGCCGGGAGCAGGAAGTGTCAGGGCGCTTCCGCGAGTGAGCCACGTGGGAGCAAGCCCCAAGTAATTTTTGGCTCAGAGGGAGGAAGCTCGAAATGAAGCTCGCGAAACTGACAACGGCGTTGGTCGCTGCGATCGTCCTGTGTTGGACGAATCCAGCGGCCGGGTTGGTGGTGTTCGATTATGCCGAGGACTGGGATGCCCCGGATTTTCTGGAGTTCGAGGTATCGACCGACCAGTGGGTCTACGAGCCGGGTGAAGATATTCAGGTCGATGTGACCGTCCTAAATACCGGCGAGACGGACTACACGCTGGAGTTCCCCAACTCGCATCAGGCCGGCTACGTAATGGACCGGACCTACGACTGGGCATACGGCCGCGGCTTCCTCGACGTACTCACCGAGCAGGAAGTCCCGGCGCAGGGGTCGCACACCTGGACTTTCGACCACGATTGGGAGGCGTATCGGCCGGAGGGTGAGTCCGAAGTGATCGGCTATGTCCCCGGCTACGGCTGGAGCGACCCGGCGATGTTCAAGGTCGTCCAGGAGGATGAAGTACCGCGCCGCCCTAAGCTCGGTGACGTGACTCTTGACGGAACGATTGGCGACGATGATATCGATAAGCTCGAGGATGCCCTGGAGGACCCTTCCCAGTACGAAGAAGATCATGGAATCAAGCTGCTATGGGTCGCCGATATGAACCAGGACGGCGAGCTGACCGAAGACGATATCGGTTTACTCCGGCGAAGGGTCAAGGGCCTTCCAGGCGATGAGCCGGTAGTCACAGGCGAAGATATGGACTCAGGCGAAGCCCGGGGCTATCCGCTTGTGCCCGAGCCGGCAACGCTGGGGCTGCTGGGCATCGGCGGCCTGGGCATTCTGCTTCGTCGTCGCAGGTAACCCTACGGCCCAAGAACAATAAGGAGAACCGCCAAAGACACCCCGTGGACAGTCGCGGGGTGTCGTTTTGCGCTCGAGCAGTACTACCACCCCGCCCTCTACCAGCAAGTCGAATACAATTCGCCAGATGACCTCTCACCGTGCATTGTAGTGTTCAATAATCGGACTAGTCCTCAACGCCATCCATCGCGGCGATACCCGTATGGGACACCTCCCAGGAAGTGGCGAGCCGTGCGAGGACAACTCGGGGCCGGCAGCCCACGCGACTCGTGCCAGTACGTCAGCGCATCGGCCACAATGTTGCGATTCCAGCCCACACGCTCGGCAATCTCGGTGTACTTGAGGCCCTCATCCCACAGGGCCTTGACCTCATCGGCGATTAGCTCACGCACCGGCGGCTCTCGTATCTCCAACTCCACCGTCACGGCGTCCGTGCCGCTATTTTCGGAAAGCCCGCATGCGGTTCGCACCCGCTAATTGTCCGCTTCCATCCACTTCCTGGAGCGGCGCACGAATAAGCCCAGCCCCAGTGTCACCAGCACGACCAGGGCCAGTCTCGGCCAGGAGACATGTTCATACCTGACAGCGTCGAGCACAATATCCACCCCCACCACCAGCAGAACGGTCCCGGGTATCTTGCCCAGCAGCGAGCAGATGACATACGTCCTCAGCCGGACGCTGGTCAACCCGAATCCGTAGTTGACCACCGCGAACGGCAGCAGGTTCGCCATTCGCGTTGCCAGCACAACCAGTGAGCCGCGGCGCTTGACGAGTCGGTCGAGGTGCTGGAAGCTCCGACTGACCGCCAAGCGCTCTCGCAGGCGCACAGGCGCAAGATGCCTGATCAGCAGGAAGCTGACCGTCGCGGCCACCGTCGAGGCCACCAGCGACGTCAGAATCCCGATTACCGCGCCGAAGAGCGCCCCGGCGGCGGCCGTCATCGGCGAACCGGGCAAACCCAGAACGGTCGCCGCAACATACAGGGCCACGAACACCACCGGGCCGATAACGCCGAAACCCTCGATCCAGCGGTCCAGCTCACCCAAGTGTTCCCGCAGGCCGAGCCAGCGTCCTATGGCGTAGAGCAGGCCCAGTACGGCCAGGATAACCAGCGGTACCCACCAGTGCATGGCCCTGCGTTCCAGCTCGTAGATGCTTCCGTCGGCCGTCGGCAGGTTGTGCTCGTTCTTATCCTCGAACATGAAGCACACGCAACCTTACGTCACTTGAGAATCACGGTTCCCTGGCTGAGGGTCGGCAGGCACCCGCCGGCCTGGCCGGACGGAACTCCGCACACCGTTCGCCCGCCGTCAGGCATCGTCAAATGGTCATGGCCACTATACTATCAGAAAACCTCCGGATGTGCCTGACCGGCTTTGACTTCGGACGATTGCATGCTAATCATGGCGTCCCTTGCCCTGAGCGAAGGGCCGAAATTCCAACGCCATGCCTTCGGCAGTACGACGCCGAAGCCCCAAATACGGCTTGTTGGCGAAGGCGCTGCTTTGGGCGAATATGCCGGGCATTGGCCCACGCAACGTTCTTCTCAGCCCTCGAAACGCGCGCCGCGAGGCGGCCGGTTGACCTTGTAGCAGCCGACGCCTAGCCGTCGGGCCGCTTCACAGCGCAATTAACTGTTGAACGCCCAATCTCGTTGAGATACGCAGGGTATCCGTCTGGTGCAAGGAACGCGGACATGGCCGATCCTGAGGCAACCACACTCCTGCAAGCCGGGCCTCCGGCGCTGGTATATGTCATCGGCGAAACGGATTCTGGCAAGACTACGCTCGTGCGAGAGCTTGTTCGGCTCATGACCGGCGAAGTGAGGGTCGCGTGGGTAGATGCGGACCCCGGCCAGTCGCTTCTGGGTCCGCCGGCTTGTGTGTCGGGGGCGTGGGCAGGTGAGTCCGGGCCTTATGTGATGCGCTTCGTAGGGCACGTCAGCCCGTCCGGGCACCTGCTTCAAATGCTCACCGGCGTGGCGCGGCTGATCGAGCACTTCCGGACTGAAGGAGCCGAAAGCGTTGTCGTGGACTCCTGCGGATTTGTGACTGGCGGGCCGGCAGTGGAGTTTCAGTACCAGATGATCGACCTGCTCCGGCCGGACTGTCTGGCCGGCCTTTCCAGACGCGACGAACTGGACTCTCTTCTCGCCGCTTTCGATAAACGCCGGGGCATAGTTTGCCGTCGGCTGCCGGCGGCGGGTTCCGCCAGACGTCGAACCGCGGCCGAGCGACGGGAATACCGGGATAAACGTTTCGATGAGTATTTCCGCTCCGCCAGGTCGTACGTGCTGGACCCCGGCTCCCTGGGCATGCACGGAATGATCCCCCCTGCCAGCCGACCCGAGCGATGGACGGGTCAACTGGTGGGGCTTACCGACAAGGACGGCTTCTGCCAGAAGCTGGCGGTCGTCAGTCGCTTCAAACCTGGAGAAGCACTGGAACTATTCGGCCCCCCGCCGCAACTCGACGACCTGGCGAGTATCCAGGTCGGCTCGATGGCGCTCAGGCGTCTCTTGCCTGGCTGATCCGCCCCGAACCGCAGCGCTACCGGCGGAGGGACCCCAGGTGTCGAGTGTCATTGAGGCGCAAGACCCGCCTTCCGCCGTGTTCACCACGGATCAACTCGGTGATGCTGCAAAGGTCAAATTCGAACTGGATTCCGGGCCAACGATCCGCCTCGAGCATCAGCCACCAGTACACCACACACGTCGAAGCCCCCGCGTGAGAGACCAGTACAATCGTCTTATCGCCATCTCGAAGCGTTTCCAGCCACCGGAACACCCTGTCCATCATCCGCCGCCAGGTCTCCGCTGCCGGAAAGAATATCCGGTCCACAATCGGACCGCCCTGTTGGTCAAGGGCGATGTCCGCGGCCGCGCCCGTCGTCAAGCCGTTGGCCTCGCCGAGGTCCTGTTCCCGCAGCGCCTTCACCGGCTGAGGTTCTGTCTGCAAGGCATCAGCAATGTACTCTGCCGTCTCCAGCGCCCGCGAGAGGTCCGAACTGTAGAAGCCGAACGGCCGGTCCCCCACCAGCTTTGCCACCTGGGGTGCCGTGGATCGGGCCTGCCACCTGCCCAACTCCGTAAGGTGCGAGTCGGTCCAGCCCCCCGTCAGACCCGAATCCATGTGATCAGGGTATCCGTGTCGGACAAGAATAATGCGTTCCATGGCAACTCCCGGCAAAACCCCTCTCCAAAGACATTATCCTCGTCAAAACGATGCCCTTGACGCCTGTAGAATAATCTTATGCCAGAAACGGACCCGCATCCGCCCTTTGGCTTTGTGGCCGACCCGGTGAACACTGGCTTGCGGAGTGAACACCCGCAAGCCGGCCGAGGTATCGCCGCCACGGCGAAAGTGCCACCGGCTGTAGCAACTGCTCAGCCAACTGTGGCGATTAAATCCCGTCCGGTGCTATGATATCGCCCATGCTTCGGCGACCCAATGGATTGCGGCTGCGGCGACCCTCACCGGCGTTGAGATTCGACAATCCCGGCGTTGCGGCCACACTCGGCCCGGACGTAAGGAGCCAGCATGGACAAGCCCCTGATTACCGCAACCGGGCTTAAGAAGCGGTACCGCATGGGCGAAGTGGACGTTTACGCCCTGAAGGGGGTGGACCTGACGCTGTATGAGCGGGAGCTGGTCGTGGTGCTCGGCGAAAGTGGCTCCGGCAAGACAACGCTGGTCAACCTCGTCGGCGGCATGGACAACGCGACCGAGGGCGAACTGTTCTTCGCCGACCTCGCCGTTCACCGATGCGGCGAGGCGGAGCTGACCGAATACCGCCGCGATCATGTCGGGTTCATCTTCCAGTTCTACAACCTGATGCCGAACCTCACCGCAATCGAGAACGTGAACCTGGCGGTTCAGATCGCCGGCGATCCGCTGGACGCCCGTGAACTGCTCGTACAGGTCGGCCTGGCCGACAGGGCCGACCACTTCCCCTCCCAGCTTTCCGGTGGCGAGCAGCAGCGCGTGGCGATCGCGCGTGCTCTTGCCAAGAACCCCCGGCTGCTTCTGTGCGATGAGCCGACCGGCGCGCTGGATTTGCCCACGGGCCGGCACATACTGGCGCTGCTGCGACGTTTCCGCGACGAATACGGCAAAACGGTGGTGCTCATCACCCACAACGAGAACATCAGCCGAATGGCCGATCGGGTGGTTTACCTCAAGGACGGAGTGGTCGAGTGGGTCCGCGAGAACGAATCGCCGATCGAGCCAGAAGAGGTTGACTGGTGATACTCTGGCGGAAAATGGTCCGCGACATGCGGAGCAACGTCGGGTCATACCTGGCGTGCCTTGTGCTGGTCGTTCTAGGCATGGCGGCGTATTTGTCGTTCGCCATCGCCCGCGACAATATGGTCTTCGCCAAGGAACAGCTCTACCGGGAGCAGAATTTCGCCGACGGATTCGCCGACCTGGTGGCGATACCGGAGCACTACGTCGGGAGGATCCGGCGTTTGCCGGGCATCGAGCGGGCCACAGGGCGGCTTATCAAGGACGTCCGTGTATATGACCGCGACCCGACACAAAGCACGTACCTGCGGCTGGTGTCGATAGACCCGGCTGAGCCGGACCGGCTCAACGACGTCATGCTGCTGGACGGCGAGCCACTCGCGGATCGGGAGCTGCAGGGCTGGCTCGACCAGCAGTTTTTCCGGGCCAACAACCTTCAACTCGGCCGGAGCGTTGAGATCATCGCCGGCGGGCGGGTCCGTGAACTGGAGGTGGTCGGCGTCGGCATAAGCCCGGAGTTCGTCTATCCCATGCGGACCGAGACCGACATCTATCACAACCCGGAGCAATTCGGCATCGCTTTCGTCCCGCTGGAGACCATGTGGCGGCTCTTCACCGACCACGACCGGGCCTTCAACAGTGTGGTCTTTTCGATGTCGCCGGAGACCGACTTCGAGGAACTCCGCGAGCAGCTGGAGCTGGAGCTGGACAGGTACGGCGTGCTGGAAATATATCCGCGAGCCGACCAGACCAGCCATTTCATACTTCGTGAAGAGATCGATATCATCAACACTCTGGCCACGTTCTTCCCCGTGATAATCCTGCTGGTCGCCGGGTTCATCATCTACATCGTGCTCAAGCGGCTGGTCCAGCAGCAGCGGGGCCAGATAGGCATACTCAAGGCGTTCGGCTACAGCCGACGACACATCCTGTTTCATTACCTTTGCTACTCACTGTCGCTGGCGGTTCTCGGCGGGGCCGTCGGCGGGCTGGTCGGCATGTGGCTGGCCACTCCGCTGACGGACATGCTCTACGAGTTCTTTCACCTTCCTCCGTTTTACGTGGGCTTTTCATGGCGGCACCTGGCACTGAGCATCCTGATTTGCCTGGGTGTGCTCGGCTTCGCCGGCTACCAGGGTTGCAAGCGTGTCCTGCGGCTGGCGCCGGCCGAGGCCATGCAGCCACCGGCGCCCGTCATCGGCCGGCACAACCTGCTGGAGAAGCTATCGCTGTTCTCGTCCATGCTGACGGTCCAGGGCAAGATGGCGATACGCAATATCTCCCGCAGCCGAAGCCGGACGGGCTTTGTATTCTTCGGCTTGACCGTCAGTTGCGCCATGGTTGCCTTCACCTGGGCCTTGTCCAACGAGATGATGCCGAAGTTCATGTTCTACCACTACGAGCAGGTGCAGACCTACGACGCCAAGCTCACTTTGGAGGCGCCGCGATGCCGGCGGCCTGGAATGCTGGAGCTTCAGCGACGCCGGGATGTGGCGTGGGTCGAGCCGCTTGCCGAGGTTCCCGTGACTCTGGAGCACCGCTGGCGGCGAGAGCATGTGGTGGCGATGGGACTCGCCCCGGACGCCCGCTTGTACAACGTCCTCGACGTTGACGGCCGAAGGGTCGTCCCCGGCGACGACGGCCTGATCCTCTCGCGCCGGCTGGCGGACAACCTGCAGGCCCGGGTAGGCGACACGCTGAAGCTGGAGAGCTTGTATCTGCGGGATATCGACGATTCCGTGGATGTGGAGGTGGTCGGGATTATCCCGCAGTACATAGGGATGAACGCCTATATCGGAATCGCGGGGCTTGAACGGCTGCTGGACCAGTCGCCCTTCGCCACGTCTTTTCTGGTAGAGTTCGCAGACGGTCCCGGGCCGGACCAGCGGCGCGTTACCGAGCTGCGGCAAGAGTACATGGAAAGCGACTACGTAGCCGGCGTTGACAGCCGCCTTGACCAGATCGAACTGATGGGCGAGTACTGGGAAGAAGCCGGCTGGATAATGAACATGTACGTCATGATCGGCGTGGTCTTCAGCTTCGCGATAATCTACATCTCCAGCTTGGTGGTGCTGTCGGAGCGTCAGCGCGAGCTTGCATCGATGCGGGTGCTGGGGATGACTTCGAAGGAAGTGCTGTCGGTCGTCACGTTCGAGCAGTGGTTTATCGCCTTTTTCGCCATTCTGGCGGGAATGCCGCTGTCGTGGCTCATACTGCGGGCGTTCGCGGAGCAGTGGAGCACGGACATGTACGTGATGCCGGTAGAGATGTCGGCCGTCCCGCTGGTCGTCGGGGTGGGCGTGACGTGTGCATCCATCTGGGTCGCCCAGCGGTTCGCAATGCGCAGAATAAAGCGGTTGCGCCTGGTCGAAGCGCTAAAGACACCGGAGTAGGACAATGAAGAAGATCTGGAAATGGGCCGGTTTGGTTATCTTCGTCCCGGCCGTGACGGCGGTCCTGGTCTGGCAGGCCACAATAGGCGTGCCGGTGGACGTCAGACGGATGAGGCCGGAGACTTTCGCCGTGCGGATCGTCGAGGAGGGAGTGGTGGAAGCGGATGTCCAATACACGGTCTATTCACGCTTCCGTGACCGGGTGGTGTCGGTCCTTGTCGAAGAGGGCCAGCGCGTTGAAAAGGGCCAGCCACTCCTGGTTCTGGACGTTCGTGAGATGGAATACGCCGAGGCCGAAATTAGGGGCCGCCTGGAGGAGCTGGCAGGGGAGGAAATGAAGCTGACGGAGACGCCAGGCGAAGCGGAGATTGCCGAGCGCAAGCTTGCGATTGAACAGGCAAAAGCCGGGCACGCCGCGGCCGAGCGCAGGTATGAACGCATCGAGCGGCTGCACCGCACAGGCGCCGCGACCGATGAGGAATACAATCAGGCGCGCGACGCCCTGACCGACGCCGAGTACGACCTCAAACGAAGCCGCAAGGCGCTTCAGGTGCTGCACGAGTCGTACGAGCCGCCGCCGGGCAGTTACGAGGCCATCGCCGGAAGGCGTGCGGCCTATGAGGCGGAGCTGGGACGAACCCGCTTTCTGGCCGGTGAGTACCGGATTTACTCACCGGCCGACGGCGTGGTGGGACGCCTGCGGCCGGAGGAGAACGAGCTTGTCGATCCGCAAGTCCCGCTGCTGACTGTCTTCCGGGACGACCGGATGAAGGTGGAGGTCGATGTGCTGGCCCGTGAGGTCTTCGAACTGGAGGTCGGGATGCCGGTGATGATGGAGCTGGACCTTCGGGACAGGGATATCGAGTTTCCCGGAACGATCGAGAAGATCGCGCCGCAGGCGGACAAGGACATCTCGCCGCTGGGCCTTGAGGAGCGGAGAGTGAAGGTTACGGTTCGACCTGAGATACCGCAGGATGTCGGAATCGGCCCCGGCCGTGAGGTGGATGCCACGTTCATCACGCAGGAGGTGCCGGACAGCATGGTCGTGCCCAAGCGCTCGCTGTTCACCTACGCCGGCGAGGATGCGGTCTTTGTGGCCGAGGACGGCCGGGCCAGGGTGCGCCGCGTGACCACCGGCGTCGAAAGCCGCCGTGAACAGGTCATCGAGCAGGGACTGCGGGCCGGCGACCTGGTGATACTCGACCCACGAATCGACGGCCTTCGCGACGGCGCGCGGGTGAGGGTCGTACAGGAGTAGGCGGCCGGCCCGGTCCACACGGCCGGCATCCGGCGGTCGTCGAGCCGTCCAGAAAGCCCGCCCACCATCACGGCAGACGTAACGCACGCGGATTCATAGGGCCAGAACCGTGTGTGCGGACATTAGGAACGCCCGTCAATGGACTCGTACATGACCGACAGGACAGGTTTGGACAACATCGCCATCGGACCCGCCAGACCCGAAGAGGCCGAGACGATGCTGCAACTGTTCGTGGACATATTCCACAACCGCGAACCGCTGACGGCGGCCGTCGGTTTCAGCAGGCGGCGGATGCTCGACCTGGGAAGGTCCGTGTACCTAGGCCCGGGCAGGCAGGCGCTTGAGAATGGGCTTTGGTGGATGGCGCGGGATACATCCCGTGGCGGCGACCCGGCGGGTATCGCGGTTTGCAACGACCTTCTTGCCGAGACACACCAGGAGGTTCCCCCAGCCACGACCGCGGCGGAGGAGGAAAGGATGGCGGCGTTCGGCGCGCTTCAGCGGGAGCTTCACCGGCCTCTGACCGAACGGTTCGACTTCGCGCCGGGCCAATGTCTGCATGTATCGGCACTGGGTGCGGCGCCGGGGTATCAGGGTCGCGGCCTGGCCACCGCACTGCTGGCCGCCGCACTAAAGGGGGCGCGGGAGTTGGGCTTTCAATACGCCACGGCCGAATGCACAGGCCCGGCCTCCTTCAGATGCCATGAGAAATGCGGCTTCGCCAGCTTGCATTGCATCCGGCCTTGTGAGTTTGAATTCCTGGGCAAGCGACCGTTTGCCGACATCAAGGACAAAGTTCATCTCATGTTCAGGGAGCTGCCCTGATCACCGCAGGTAACGCGAGATCATCAACAAGAACTGGGTTCGGTCGTCAAAGGCAGAGCAGAACGCCGCCCGGGCCTGGTTTCCACTCAAGGGACGTGTTAACGAACCGATAGATATTCCTATATAAGCAGGTCTTACTTTCGATTGAGCGTTCGGACGACAAGCTCGGCGGCATTGTCGGAGGCGGACCTTGGCGGCGGGACCCTCAGTGGCCGGGCCATACTTCGAAGCTCGTAGCGCGTCTGAAGCAGATACCCCGGGTCGTTCATCACGTCATCAACCACGCCCCGCAGGCGACTGATACTGCCGGTCCAGGGGATAAGCTCCGGCACGAGCCGATGCCCGGCAAGGATGTTGACCAGCGAGAAATGCGGCGTAGGGACGCCCCACCGGCCGGAGAGTCTCCGCAGCAGCCGCAGGAGTCGGCTGGTGCGATAGAAGATGACCATCGGCACACCGAACCACGCCGCCTCCAGCGTCACGGTCCCGCTGCCGGCTATCGCGAGATGTGATTCGGACAGAACCTCGCGCGTCCTGCCAACCGACAACTCCAGTTCCCGCCCGCGGGCGATTTTGCGGACCGCCTCGCCGCAGGTCTCGGAGGCGACGGTAAAGGTACACCTTGAGCCGGACCACCGGCGGCGCACGTAGTCGGCAACCTCCATAAGCGCCTTCGTGTGGGCCTTGATTTCCCCCGGCCGACTTCCCGGCAGCAGCGCTATCCGCCATCGACCAGACATCCATGCCTCGGAAAGGTCCGGCGGCTCGGATGCCTGTTCGGTCAGCTCGTCGAACAGCGGATGCCCGACATACGTCGCCCGCACCCCGCGATGACGCAGATATCGCTGTTCAAACGGCAGTATGCATGCGACCTTATCCGTCAACCGGGCAAGCTTCCTCACCCGCCACGGCGCCCACGCCCAGACCTGCGGGGCGATGTAGTAAACCACCGACGCGCCGGCCTTCCTTGCGGCCGCCGCCAGATGCCAGTTAATCGCCGGTGAATCCACGGGCACATGCACGTCCGGGCGAATGTCGCCGATGGACTGCTTGACGCGACGCATCGCCCGAAGATAGTAGCCGAGCCGCAGAGCCGGGCCGGCAAGCATGCTCGCCTCGCGTGTGAGGTCGGCTATGACCTCGCATCCGGCCTCGGCCATCCTCGGCCCGGCCATACCCACGAACCTTGCCTCCGGCAGCCGTCGTCGAAGCGCGCGGATAAGCTTGGCGGCGTGAAGGTCGCCGCTGGCCTCGGCGGCCGACATGAAGATGGTCGGTGGCTTGTCGCTCATCTGTCCGGTGAGGCGGGACTATACCCGCCCCGTTCCCTCCGTGAAAGCCCCGTCACGGCCGGAGGTCCACAAACCTGTCGGCGGCTTTCAGTCCGACGCTATGGCCGAGGCGACGGCATGCGTCCGCACATGGCTTATGGAGACGAAGATGTTCGCAAGGCCCATGGAATCGGCTATCTCACGGCACTTCCCCGTCAATCTGACCATAGGGCGCCCTGCCGGGTCGTTGCGTACCTCGATGTCGGTCAATCGTATACCGCCCCGCCAGCCGGTACCCAGCAGCTTTAACACCGCCTCCTTAGCCGCGAAGCGACCGGCAAGATGCTCGGTTTCCCGCTTGCGCCCCATGCAATATTGAAGCTCCAGCGGCGTGAAGACCCTCTGCAGGAAACGCTGTCCGTGCCGAGCGACGATCTCGGCCAGCCGGTCACAATCAACGATGTCAATTCCGTGGGCATGGACGGGCATATCTTCTCCGGCGTGGCGGCTATCGCGTATCCTCCCGCTCGATAAGCTCGCGAATCTCCGGCGGGATGAAGCTGTCTTGCAGTTCCGGCCTGCCTCGTAGTGCCTCCGCTGCTGCCTGTATCCGATCGGCGATGGAGGCCGACGGGTCCAGCAGCAACATCTGCTGGTCCCGCAGCCGCACCAGCGATCCGCCGGGATGCTCCGACGACTCGCCCGTCAGACGGACCCGCCGGACAACAATCCCCGTATCCTCCGCCAGTTTCAGCAGCGCCGAGAGTTTCTTCTGCGGATCCATCGCGGGCGGGCCTTAAGTTTCAAAGCGATTGTGCCGATTACCTTTTCCGGCGCATATGCATACACGAGGCCGTTCATAGATAGCTCAACAGACCCTTTCCGACAAGAGGATACCCGTGACGGCCACTTCCGAAAAGACCAATACAGACAGCCAGAACACGCAGGCGGCCAAGCTTCAGGCGGAGGTCAAGGCCCTTCGCGAGGAGCTTCGTCGCGCCCGTCGCCTGGCCACTATGGGCACGATGACCGCGATGGTCGCCCACGAGTTCCGCAATATATTGACTCCGATGGTCAACTGCGCCCAGCTCGCCCGCCGCAACCCTGAACTGGCCGAAAAGGCGATGAACCGCGTCGCAAACGGCAGTCAAAGGGCGACGAGCATCTGCAGCGCGCTGCTTGGGCTGACGGACGACCGGGAAGAGCCGCAGCGCGTACGACTGGCGGATGTGGTATCCGAGGCCCTGGCGGCGATGGCCCGGCCACCTGAGCGAGACCAGATCGAGCTTTACCTGGATATCCCGGAGGACCTGGATCTTACCGTCCGCCGGGCAGAGCTGGAGCACGTACTGCTGAACTTGCTGATAAACGCCCGCAAGGCGCTTCTTGGCAAACCCGCCGACAGGCGTATTGAGCTCGCGGCCCGCCGTGAGGGCGACGAGGTGATCATAAGCGTCACCGACAACGGCCCGGGCATCGATCAGCAGGATCTGGAGCGCATATTCCAGCCGTTCTGCAGCAACGACGCTGCCGCCGAAGCAGATTCCGGATACGGGCTTGGGCTTGCGGTCTGCCGCGAGCTGGCCGCGTCGCTGGGCGGGGAGATTTACGCTTCCAGCGCCCCCGGCAGGCAGACCCACTTTGTCCTCCGAGTGCCGGACCCCGAATAAATGGCAAAATCGTTCTCAAATCTTCAATAGGGCTGTTGACACGGCATCCTCGCGGTGGTAGATTCTATTCGTGGCTTGTCAGGGTCTTGACATCCATCTCAAGCGGAAGGAGCCATGCCATGAGACCGTTGGCACTGATCCCCCTGTGTGTGTTAATAGCCGCCGGCCCTTTGGCGGCCCAGAGCGACTCATCACCGACCGAGCAGGAATATAAGTACGTTGCCCGGGTCACGGGCAGCAACGTAAATGTTCGCAGTCGGCCGGACGTTCGGTACGGCTACCGGTGTGCGCAGATATCCGCGCCTGAGACCGTGCGGGTCGTGTCCGAGCGGGACGGCTGGCTGGAAATACTGCCCGTTGAAGGTTGCTTCAGCGTGGTGGCGGCCGACTTCGTCGCTCTCGACGAAGACAGCGGCATAGGCACGATAACCGGCAACCAGGTGCGGATTCGCTCGGCGGGCGACAGGCGGACCAGCAGCTTCAACGTGGTCCAGGGTGTTCTTCGCTCCGGTGACCAGGTTCGAGTTATCGGCAAGCTTACCGACCAGCAGATGCAGTGGTACAAAATAGAGCCGCCGCTGGGCGCGTACTGGTACATTTCTGCAGACTTCGCCGAGCGTATATCGGATGAGGATGAACCGGAGGTGGTTCGCCCGCGCCCGCAGCCGGATACCACGGCGCCGGATGAGCCGGACGAGCCAGACGAGCCGACGGACGAGCCGGACGAGACCCCGGATGAGCGGGAAGTCCAGGTAAGCCGGGAGCGGAAGGCGATGGATGCCTTCCAGGAGGCCGAACAGGTCCTTCGCGAGGAGTTCAGAAAGCCCCTGCCGGAGCGGGACCTTTCCGGGCTGAAGGAGCAGTACGAAGCGATAGACGCCCCCGAAGACAGCACGCTTGAGGCGTATGTGAAGATCCGCCTCGGCCATATTCAAGAAGCCATGGAAAGACTCGAGTCCTACCACGAGGCCCGCAGCTTGGCCGAGCAAGTGGCTGAGCGACAGAGGGAGCATCAACTGGCACTGGCCCGGCTGCAGGCCGAGACGCCCAGGGTCGAGGAGGTAACCCGGTACGACGCCGAGGGGGTGCTGCTGGCCAGCGAGATTTTCACCGGTGAAGGCGCAACACCGAGGCGTTATACGCTTCGTGACACCATCAGCCGGCGAATCAACGCATATGTTCAGTCCACCAGAGGCGACGTTGACCTTTCGCAGTATGTTGGCAAGAAAGTCGGCATTTTCGGGACCAGGCGATATGACTCGGGGCTTCAACTGCACGTGGTGGAGGCCGAGAGAGTTGTGGTCCTGGCCGAGGATCCGCACGTCCCGGATTCATCGCGTCCGACGGTGGTCCCCCGTCCGCAGCTGACGCCGACGACTCGCCCGGAGACGCCTCGCCCGGAACCCGAGGTGGATGAACCAGCCGAACAGTCGCCCGAACAGCCGCAGCCGGAACCCGCACCCGATGAAGACGAAAACGGTACCGAAGAACCGGAGCCGGACAACGCCTCGAACGACGACGAGCCGGCGGCCAGCGCCGAAATCCTCCTGCCCGACGGGCTGGAGATGGTGACACCGGAAAACCGGGAGGAGGCCGCGGACGAGCGCCCCGTACCTGAGCACGAGTACGACTGAACTGCTCGACGGATGAGCGGTTCAACCGGGCAGCGCCCGTGCCCTGGGCCGGTACCCCGCCATGAGGTCAACCAGCCGTCGCTCTACGCATTAATGCCGTATTTCCTCATCTTCTTGTAGAGTGTGGTGCGGTTTATCCCCAAGTGCGTGGCCGTCGCCTGGCGGCTGCCGTTGTTTGCCCGCAACGCGGCAAGGATAATCCGCTTTTCCGGCTCTTCCAGCGCCTGCTGGAGCGTTGTCGAGCCGTCGAAAGTGAATGATGCCACATCGTCGTCTGACTCGGCGCCGCTGACGACCGCCGGCGGGAGGTCTTCGGGACCTATCCATTCCTCTCGGCACAACACCACGGCCCTCTCGACGCAGTTCTCCAGCTCGCGCACGTTGCCCGGCCAGGAGTATCGCCGCATCATCGACAGCGCCTCGGCCGTAAAACCCCGTATCCTCCGCGGTCCCGACTGCTGGAATTTTTCCAGAAAATGCTCGGCCAGCAGCGGAATATCCCCCAGCCGCTCCCGCAGCGGCGGAAGCTCAATAGCCACCACATTCACTCGGTAATACAGGTCCTCCCGGAACCGGCCTGCCTGGACCTCCGCCCAGAGGTCACGGTTGGTCGCCAGGATCACCCTCGCGTCCACCCCGAGGGTGCGGTTGCTGCCGACCGGCTCGAAACGACGCTCCTGAAGCACGCGAAGCAGCTTCACCTGTAACTGCGGCGAAGCGGTGGCGATTTCGTCCAGGAATATCGTCCCTCCGTCCGCGGCCGAGAACTTGCCCTCCTTGTCGGCGACGGCGCCGGTGAACGAGCCGCGAACGTGCCCGAAAAGCTCGCTTTCCAGAAGCGTCTCCGGAAGCGCCCCGCATGCGACCTCCACGAACGGGCCGTCGCCGCGCGGCGAGTGCGTGTGGATCGCCCGGGCGACCAGCGACTTGCCCGTACCGCTTTCGCCGGTAACCAGCACGTTGGTGTTGCCGGCGGCCACCGCCTCGACAAGCTCGAACACCTTCGCCATCCGGTAGTCCTGCCCGATTATGTTGGCGAAGCTGTACCGGTCCGACAGGGTAGCCCGCAACTGCCGGTTCTCCGCCGCCAGCCGCTGCTGGTCGAGCGCCCGGCGGACGGACAGCCGCACATCGTCGTCGATAATCGGCTTGGTGAGGTAGTCATAGGCCCCCTGCTTTATGGCCTCAACGGCCGTCTCAATGGTCCCGTAGCCGGTAATCATCACCACAGCGACTTCGGGATGGTTTCGGCGAACATGCTCAAGGAGTTCGAACCCGCTTCCTGCGGGCATGTTAACGTCGGTAATGACCAGATTGAACCGCCCCGCCTCCAGCTCGTCGCTGGCCTGGGCAAGGTTCCGGGCGACGGCCACGTCATAACCTTCCAGCTCCAGAAAGCCCGAAAGCGAATCCAGGATTATCTGGTCGTCGTCCACCAGCAGTATTCGTTCCCCGCCGGGCTGCTGTTGCGGGCCGTTTCCGGTCGGTTGCTCCTTCATATCGGCTTACTCCGTCTTCACCGAGGCCGCCCGCCGTCCCGCCGGCAGCCGGACGGTGACGACCGTCCCGCCGCCGCGTCCCGGCGATGCGTCTATTCCGCCCCCGACGCGGTGAACAATCTCGCGCGATATCGCCAGCCCCAGACCGACACCCCCATCGGCGGGCTTGGTTGTGTAGAACGGTTCGAACATCAGCCGGCACTGCTGCTCGCTGACGCCGCAGCCGGTGTCCGAAAACTCCACCACGCACTGGCCTTCCGAGACGGCCGCGCGTATTTTCAGCACCCCGCCGTCGGCCATCGCGTCCAGGGCGTTTCTGATGATGTTGCAGAACACCTGGAAAAGCTCGGTACCCGCGTCGGAGTCGCATCCGGAAAACTCGCCGACAATCTCCACTCCGGCTGCGTCCGCCCTTGGGCTCATAACCCCCACCGCATCCTGCAGCAGCGTCTCGACGGGCAGCCGCCGGCCGCCGCCTCCGGACTCGCGCAACGAGCGGAGGGCATCGGCCATCCGCGCCAGTCCGCCCAGGGCGCCCTGTATGTATTGCTCGGCATCGTCGCCGGCCACGCGCCGGGCAAGGCCCAGATAGCGCATCACACCGTCCAACGGGTTGGAAAGTTCATGGGCAAGCTCGGCCGACCGGTCGGCATCTCCGGCCAGACGCCGGCTCACGGCCAGTCGCCGCTCCATGCTGACCCGGGCCGAGACGTCGGTGATGGAAACCATAAACAGCTTCTCACCCCACAACTCGCCGAGGGCGGCGAAATACAGGTCTGCCGTCATCCGCCGTCCACCGGCCTTCACCAGCGGGACGTTCGGCTGGCCGGCGGACGACTGCCCCGCGGCCAGGGAGTCCACGGCCGCCGCAATCGCATCTCCCGAAGCATCTTCCGGCGACTGAAGGACCGACGCCAGATCGTCTCCGCCTGGTAGCTCGCCCGCCGCGGCGGCGTTGCGGTGCAAGACTTTCCCATCCACGCGGACAAGCAGGACCGGCTGCGGAAGGGCGTCCAGCGCCAATGCGGACAGGTTTTCGATGTGACGGTCCATTGCCGGTTTCAAATGAGCCATGCTTGGTGTTGCCGGAAATCAACGAGCACGTTTCCTCTGGTCAACACTTCGGCAAAACGGCCCAGTGGCTTTGAAACTTTGTGCAACCGGTCCGGTTGACCGTTCGACCGCCCCCCCACGACGGCGGCGCATAGCAACGCCCCGGGGGGAGTCCACGGGGCGTTGTGCGGCTTGTCCGCGCTTATGGCGGTTTTTCCGCCATCGGTTTTCTGGAAGTAGTTCTCCGACCAGCGAGCCCCGGCTGCCTACTGGCTCCTTGCTACCAATTACCGACTACCCTATCAGCTCCGGCTCGACGAGGTCTGCGATTTTGATCGGCTTGCCCTGGTCGATACTGTGGTAGGCGGCCACGCCGCTGAGTATCGAGTACGCACCATCTCGCTGGTCGGCCTTTCTGCCCAGCGGGTCGGCCGGTGCGTTGGGGTCGAAGATATCCGCCAGCAGCGGGTCGTCGCCGCCGCCGTGTCCGCCCTTTGAGGTCCGCGGCTCGAAACCCTTCGGCTTGTCGAAGTGCGGATGGAGGGTGATATACAGCCCCTCCTTCTTTATCTGCCCTGGGTCGGCGTTCTCCTGCTCGCCGGAGATGTAGGCGAACTGCGTTGAGCCGTGCTCCAGCCGGCCTTTGTTGCCGTTGAAGGCGATCTGATAGCCCTCCCACGGCGAGTAGGAATGCAGGAAGTAGTTCATCATCGCGCCGCGGCTGTAGCGGACCGAGACCGACATATTGTCCCAGATGTCTATTTCGTCGCTGAATACGCAGCGGTCGCGGTAGTAGCCGTCCTCGGCTTCGTTGTCGAGGTACATGGCCTTGAGGTTTTCGCTTTCGGTCAGGTCGAGCATGAACGGGCACTTGTCCTTTACCGGGCAATCGAGGCATCGTTCACCCCTGCCTTCTAGGCCCAGCCGCTCCGCCGTCTCCGGCACGTAAAACTTCCGTGACCCGTGGCAGAAAACCTCCTCGGGCACGTCGTTTATCCACCAGTTGACCAGGTCGAAGTGGTGCGTCGCCTTGTGAACAAGCAGCGAGCCGGAATTCTCGCGTCTGCGGTGCCAGCGGCGGAAGTAGTCGGCCCCGTGGCGAGTATCCAGCGGCCAGGTAAAATCAACACTGAGAACCTCGCCGATAGCGCCGGAGTCGATTATCTCCTTGAGCTGGCTGCGGTACGGGGCGTAGCGGTAGTTGAACGTGACCTGGCACTGATTGCCGGTATCGCGGACGGTCTGGAGGATCTGTTGGCACTTCCGCTCATCGGTGGTCATCGGCTTTTCGGTGACGGCCTTGCAGCCAAGCTCCATCGCCCGGCAGATGTACTTATCGTGCGTGGCATCGACCGTAGTGACGATGACAACGTCCGGCTTTGTCTCGGCAACCATGCGGTCGAAGTCTTCCGCGGCATACGTGGGCACGGCGGCGCCGGTCTTTTCGGCAACGTACTTGTTGCGAGTGTCCATCCGGCCCTGGTTTATATCGCATAATGCGACCAGCTCGGCGATTTCCGGGAACTTCTCGACGATCGCCTTGGTGTACATTCTGCTCCTGCTGCCTATTCCGACCTGTGCGTAGCGCGTCTTAGCGTTGGGCATCCGACATTTCTCCTGTGGCTGTGTTGTGTGCGAGTTCGTTAAACCCACATCATAATCGCCCGGCTGCTATAGTAAAGCGCTTGCCCGAAAGCCGGCCACGGGATAGGTTCCGAGAATGACTCAGCGGAGGTGCTCGATATGCCCGACAAAGCGATAGTTTTCGACATGGACGGTGTGCTGGTGGACAGCTACGGCGCCCACTACGACTCCTGGCGACGGCTCGCCGAGGCCCACGGGCTTGAGATAACCGAGAAGCAGTTCGCCGAGACCTTCGGCATGACCAGTCGCGAGATAATCCACAATCTCTGGCCCGGGACCGCCGATGAGCGGGAAATCGAGCTTTGGGACTCCGAGAAGGAGCAGTACTACCGCGATATACTCCAGCAAGACTTCCCGCAGATGGACGGGGCGGCCGAGCTTATTGAGTCTCTGCACGAGGCGGGCTTCGCGATGGCGATCGGCTCATCCGGGCCGTCGGAAAACGTACGTGTGGTGATGGAGAAGCTAACCGGGGCCAAGTACATCGCCGCGACGGTTGACGGTCACGAGGTATCCCACGGCAAACCCGACCCCGAGGTCTTTCTGACGGCGGCAAAGAAGCTCGGCGTCGCCCCGCAAGACTGCGCGGTCCTGGAAGACGCAGTCGCCGGTCTGCAGGCCGCCCGTAACGCCGGTATGGTCGCCATCGGCATCACCGGCACCGCACAGCGGGAGACTCTTGCCCCTTGCGCCGAGCTGGTCGTGGATTCGCTGCGACAGCTCAACCCTGAGCTGATTGGGCAACTGATCGACACCCGCTCGTCGTAAGCCGACCCTTATATCCCGAACGGCCCTCTGTCGGATCTCTCCTCGCCACAGTAAAGACATCTGGCATGGCGGGACGACATCGTCCTGGCGCACGTGGGGCACTCTTTGAGCGCACCGGTGCCCTGCCCGTCGCCTTTTCCCTCGTCCAGGTCCAGCTTCTGGACCCGCTCTGAGAGATCCTGCTCGGTAAGCTCGGTCTTCTCGCACAGCAGCGACCACATGGCCATGCACACGAGGGTAAGCTTGTCCAGCTTGTCCTCGACGCGTTTCAGTTCGGTCTGGATTTGCCTGACCTTGCTCAGACCCTTCTGAGCGGCGCGCGTCGCATCGCCGGCCAGTTGGTAGTTGTACATGCTGCCCCACATCGGGCCGATGCCTCTGTAGCTGCCCAGTGCCATCATTCACCTCCCGCGGCATTAGCTCGCGAAGCGCCCGCCGCTCCGCATATTCGGTATTACTACCCCGGCCAATCGCCCGTGAAGACCTCGACAGCCGGGCCTGTCATGTACACGTGATCGTCGTCCTCCCGCCAGTTAAGCGAAAGGTCCCCGCCGGGCAGGTGGGCGGCTATCTCCCTGTCGGTCCTTTCGGTCAGCACCCCTGCCACGCACACGGCCGATGCTCCGGTCCCGCAGGCCAGAGTCGCCCCGCTGCCCCTCTCCCAGGTGCGCACGCGCACCTCCTCGCGTGAGAGCACCTCAACGAAATGGACGTTCACTCGCTTAGGAAACAGCGGGTTGTGCTCCAGTTCCGGACCGACCTCCTCCAGAGGCACCCCCGAAACGTCGTCAACGAATACAACGGCATGCGGATTGCCCATCGACATGCACGTGGCGTTGTAGGCGTGCTTGCGCAAGCGGATGGGAGAATCGATGACACGGGTCTGGGGGACCGCCACCGGAATGCGGTCGGACTCGAGCACCGGCCGACCCATGTCCACCGTGCCGGCCGACACCTTCTCATCGTCGCCGATTATCAGGTCGATCCTCTTGATGCCCACCTGCGTCTCGACGGCGAGCGGGTTCTTCCTGGCCAGGCCGTGATCCCAGGCGTATTTCGCCACACAGCGAATGCCGTTGCCGCACATCTCTCCCTCGGTCCCGTCGGCGTTGAACATCCTCATGCGGACGTCGGCCCCGCGAGACGGCAGTATGAGTATCAGACCGTCGGCACCGACACCGAAGTGGCGGTCGCTGATTCTCCTGGCCAGCACGGGCGGGTCGTCCACCGGGTTCTCCGAGGCGTCGATATAGACGTAATCGTTGCCAAGCCCCTGCATCTTCGTGAATCGCATTGCGAGTCCTTTCCGTATTCGACGGCATTATAGCCGCACAGGTCGTCAGCCGACAGACCGTAACAGGCGAGTAAAAGACAGGCCACAGCCCGAATGACCAGCGGACCCAACGAGGGCCGGATGGACTCTCAATCAGGTGTTGTCGGCGCGGCTCGGAGAGATGTTGTTACGCGTTTCCCACAGCTTGAGCGGGGCGGTCCTTCACCGGCCCCACCCCGACAGAAGTGGGATGGCTAGCTTACCTGAAGTTCCTTCTGGCGCTTGTCGAGTTGCTGTCTCAGTCGCGACAGGATGGCCGAGTGCATCTGACTGACCCGGCTTTCGGACAGATCGAGGGTCTCGCCGATCTCCTTCATCGTCATCTCTTCGAAGTAGTACAGCAGCACGATCAGCCGCTCGGCCCTGCTAAGCCCGCGGGTTATGAGGTCCTTAATATCCCGCCGCTGGGCTGTAAGGAACGGGTTGTCGCTTCGCTTGTCCTCAAGGACGTCGATTTCGCGCAGGTCCTTGTTGGAATCGGTCTCGAACCACTTGCGGCTCAGGGACACGATGCCGACGGCCTGGGCATCGCGCTGAAGCTTGCGGAACTCCTTCATGCTCAGTCGCATCCGCTTGGCGAGTTCCTTTTCGTTTGGCTTTCGGCCAAGCTCGGCTTCCAGTTCACGGGAGGCCTCGCCGAGCTTGTGCGCCCTGCTGCGCACCAGCCGGGGCACCCAGTCCATGGAGCGAAGCTCATCGAGAATGGCCCCGCGTATGCGCGCGGTGCAGTAGGTCTCGAACTTCACACCCCGCTCGGGGTCGTAGGCGTTCACAGCGTCAACCAGCCCGAACACACCGGCGGACATGAGGTCGTCAACGTCAACCTCATCCGGCAGCTTGGAATGGACGCGGTCAGCCGTGTAGCGGACCAGCGGCAGGTAATGCTCCATCAAAGCGTTACGAGACGCATCGTCCTTTTGCTCGTGGAAGCTGTCCCACCACTTCCGCACCTGCTCTTGGGACGCCTTTGTACGGACCGAAGCCATAATCACTCCTTCCCTTTCACGGCCGTGAGCCGTTCCCGGCAATAGGCCGCGTAATGGGCTAAGACTTTATCATCACTACACTTGATATTCCGGCTCCACGAGCTGTTCGACAAAGCCACACCAGCCCGCCCAAAGCTCCTAGTTTGCGCATTCCCCCCTGTCTTATTGTCTGCAAGATAGCCGCACACTTTAGCTATTTTGCGAAAATCGCGGGATTCGACCGATATCAAAGGCCTGATGCGCATGCGGAACAGTTCCCCCTTCCGCCCTCCGTCAGCCATCCATGACGATTCCGCAGCCATCCATGTAGCCCTTTACTCAACAGCAAGCCGATTCATGCAAACCAGTTAGCGACTCGTCGGAAAAAGCTCTCCCTACGCTCGACCAGCGATCCGCCGGCACAGAGCTTGGTAGCCAGGGCCGCGAGGCACCGGCTGGCCGGGCATCGCGGGTGCGTCAGCACGAACGGCTGCCTGCGCCGGACGGCCTCGGCGACCTTCTCGTCGGTGAGCACATACCCGGCCTCCAGCAGTCGGGTCCCCAGAAACTGCCTGGCGACCGTGGATATCCGCTGCGATGTCTGCCTCGCCTCCTGTCGGTCTGAGGCGAAGTTCACCAGCAAGCTCAACTGCCCGTCGTAGCGGCGCTGCATGAGGATCTTGACCATCGCGTAGGCGTCCGTGATGGCCGTCGGCTCCGGCGTTGTAACGACAATTGTCCTGTCGGCCGAGCACGCCAGGTGCATCACGTTGCCGCCGATGCCGGCGCCGGTGTCGATAACGATGATGTCGTTGTCCGACTCAAGCTCACCGAGCTGATCAAGGAGGTTCGCCCGCTGAAACTCGCTAAGCTCGGCGAGTCGCGAAAGCCCGCTGGCGCCGGGGACGAACTGCACCCCGCACGGCAGGTCTATCATCACCTCGCCCAGCTTTCGGCGGCCCGCTATAACGTGCGAGACGTTCGCTCTGACGCCGATGTCCAGAAGCACGTCCAGGTTCCCAAGCCCAAGGTCCGCATCCACCAGCGCCACGCGGTTGCCGGCCGCCGACAGCAGGATCGACAGATTCAGCGCGATGTTCGACTTGCCCACGCCACCCTTGCCGCTGGTAACGGCGATGGTGGAGCCCTCCCGCGACTCGTGCACCAGCCGGCGCAGTTTGCTTGCCTGGTCGTCAGCCGTCATCCTCACGCCTCCTGCATCTGTGTATCCGCGACAATGCCTTCGGCGAGACGGTGCGCATCAGCGGGTGCTATGTCGTCCGGAACGTCCTGCCCGGTGGTCACAAAGCTGACCGGCGTCTCGGCCGTGGCCGTGAGGTTCAGAATCATGCCGAATGTCGCCGCCTCGTCAAGCTTCGTTATCAGAAGATGGTCCGCACCCAGCGGAACGAACCGCTCCAGCACCATCGCGGCGGTCTTGCGCCCGGCCGTGGCCGAGACCACCAGATGCGTCTCATCAGGAGCCGCCGCCTCCAGAAACCCGCGTAACTGTTTCAACCGCATGTGGTTGTTCTGGCTGCGACCGGCGGTGTCCAGCAGCACCACGTCCATGTCCGACATCTCTTTGACCGCCTGGTATACCTCACCGGGGCTGAGCACCGTTCGCAGCGGCACCTCGATTATGTCCGCATAGGTCCGAAGCTGTTCGACGGCCGCTATCCGGTAAGTGTCCATAGTGATAAGCCCGACGCTGCAACCGCGCCGAAGCTTGTAGTCGGCGGCGAGCTTGGCGATGGTGGTGGTCTTGCCTACTCCGGTCGGACCGATAAGCGCCACAATGCGAGCGCCCTCGCGGTCGCCGGAGTCCGGCTCTATCCGCCGCGTGGGGATGCGGGCGGCTATCAGGTCCCAGAGCCGGTCGCGTACACCGGCCGGGTCGGACAGTTCGTGACCGGTCATGCTGCAACGCAACTGCTCTATCAGGTCAGTCGCGATGTTCTCGGCCACGTCCTGGTCAAGGAGCTGCTCGTAGTAACAGCGCAGCTCCGGCGGCACATCGTCGGTCCGGCCTCCCGCTCGGCGGTCCATCAGGGACCGAACCATCTGACGAATCTCTTCCAGCCGTTCGTCGCCTTCGTGTCCGACCGGCTGCGACGGTCTGGACGGCTCGGCGACGGCCGTTCGGCCGGCCGGCTGTTCGCTGTCGGCCTGCGCCGGCTCATAGCGCCCCTGCGAGCCGCGCGGCAGCACATTCACGCTCGACGCGGCGGTGACCTCCCAGACCCGTCTGCCGCCGAGCACGCCCAGCAATGCGCCCTTTCTCCGGCGGCGGGTGTGCAGTATCACCGCATCCCGGCCGAGGTCGCGTTTGACCTCCGCAATGGCCTCGCTCATGGAACCGGCTTCGTATGTCCTCGCATTCATTCTGTCACCTCCGCACTATCCGCGGTATTGATTGGCTGCACCTTTACCGAATCGACTTCTGTGTATGCCAGCACGGCCGCTTCCGGCTCGGCCGAAGATAAAACGCCACGCAATGTCCGCCGCAACCGCGGCGCGCACAGCACCACAGGCGGACGTCCCTGCCTGGTCAGACCCTCAAGCTCCTTGGCGACCCGCCCCGCCACTCGCCGCGAAAGCTCCGGCGGAAGCCCGGAGGCCCCGTCGCTGCCTTCCACATGCGGACGAATCGCATCCTCTAGCTCACCGTCCAGACACACGCACCAAAGCCGCGATCGCTCATCGCAATACTGCTGCGAAAGCGTCCGCGCAAGCACCGGACGGACCGCCTCGGTAAGCGCATCGGCGTCGTCGGTTTCGCCGGCCGCCTCGACCAGCGCCTCCAGGATGCTCTCGAGGTCGCGTATCGGAACCCGCTCACGAAGAAGGTTCTGGAGCACTTTCTGAATCTGTCCGATCCGGAGCGATTCGGTGGCTTCGGCGACAAGGTTCTCGCACCCGCTGCGCAGATGCTCCAGCAACCGGCAGACCTGCTCACGAGACAGCAACTCGGCCGAGTGGCGTCGCAGCGTCTCGGCGAGGTGCGTCATCAACACGTTCGGCGCTTCAACCACGGTGTACCCCAGTCGCTCTGCGTGTTCGCCCTGGTCCGGTCCTATCCACACCGCCGGCGCGCCGAAGGTCGGCTCGGTGGTCTGCCTGCCGTTCAGGGCGCCACCTGTATTGGTGTCCGCACCGGCGACGGCAAGCAGACGGCCGGGATACAGAAGCCCTCCGGCCACCTTGGCCCCCCGTATGCGTATTATGTAAGCGTGGGCCTCCAGCCGCAGGTTGTCGCTGACCCGAACCGTCGGCAGCAGCAGGCCAAGCTCGCGGGCAAGCTGGCGCCGGAGCGCAGCGATTCGATCCAGCAGATCGCCGCCCTGGGACGGCTCAATCAACCGGATAAGCGAAAAGCCAAGCTCCACACCGACCGGCTCGACGCGAAGCAGCTCCTCGAGGTCCGCCTCCTGGGGCGTCTCAGGGGTCTGCGGCTCCCGCTCCTCGGCCGGTGCCTCAGGAAGCCCCTCCCGGCGACGCGAGAGCATCCAGCCAAGCCCCGCGCAGCCGACGCCCAGCAGCAGCAGCGGCGCCTTCGGCAGCGACGTAAGAGCAAGCGCCGCAAGAAAGACCGCCGTTATCACCAGGGCGACCGGCTTGCCGGTAAGCTGCGATATGAACTCCTCGCCCAGATTCGCGCGAGCCGCGCTGCGGGTCACCAGAAGCGCCGCGGATATGGCCACTATCAGCGCCGGCACCTGCGTTACCAGCCCGTCACCAATGGTCAGTTGCGTGAAAAGCTCAGCCGTCCGGCCCCAGCTCCAGCCGTAGAGCACCACCCCCACGTACAGCCCGCCGATAATATTCACCAGGATTATGATCACCCCGGCCACGGCGTCGCCGCGAAGGAACTTGCCGGCCCCGTCCATCGCCCCGTAGAAGTCGGCCTCCCGCCCGATGCGGTCGCGACGGTCCTGCGCCTCTCGCTCGTCGATGAGCTTGGAGCCGAGGTCGGCGTCGATGGACATCTGCTTGCCGGGCATGGCGTCCAGCACGAACCTCGCGGCCACCTCGCTTATCCGCGAGGCCCCCTTGGTAATCACCACGAACTGCACCACCGCGATGATGCTGAACAGTATCACGCCCACCGTGAGTGAACCGGATGTGACGAAACGACTGAACGACCATATCACCCTGCCGGCGGCGAACTGCGCCTCGGCAAGCGTTCGGCCGTCCGCGCCGCAGGTGAGTATCAGTCGTGTCGTCGCCACGTTCAGCACCAGTCGGAACAGAGTCGCCGTCAGCAACAGGGACGGGAACACGCTGAACTCCAGCGGGCTGGAGACGTAGATGGTGGTCAGCAGGATAATCGCCGCCAGGGCGATGTTCGCCGCCAGTAACACGTCGATGAGCATCGGCGGCAGAGGCACGAGGATGACGAAAATAAGCGCCGCCGCTCCCACCGGCAGAATCAGCCCGCGGTGTCGGGCCACCGTGTTGACCACCTTGTCCATAGTCCGGTGAAGATCGGGCATTATTTCTCCTCCGCACCGATGTGCGCGGCACCAACCGTCGCGGAAGCCGGGTTGGCGTCCGCCCGCGTCCGAGAGGCCTGTCGCCTGCGGCGACGCCATCGCGGGTCGCCTTCCATCCGACGCATGTCGTCCAGCCATTCGCGACGGGTCATCTTCAGGTCCTGTCTGTGCTGTCTTCGCTGCCAGAGGTAGTCCAACGCGGCCAGTGCCAGCAGCACGGCGGAAAGCCGAAACGCCAGTCGGAAGGTCAACTCACCGGCGGCAGCGACGATTGCCCCGCCGTCGCCCGCGGCGGCCCGGAGCATCTCCGGCCAGGCCCCCGCGACCGTAACCCAGGAAATCCCGGCGACCGCGGCAATTTTGCCCAGGGCAAGTCCGCCCCGCACCATCGACCTAGCGCCAAACAGCCGCCGCAGGCCCTCGCCCGCCGAGAGCCGCTCCCACCGCGGGCCGATGCGCGAAGTCGCCGACACCAGGCCCACTTGGACCAGATTGGCCAGAACCGCCGCCACCAGGACCGCGGCACAGAGACCCGCCAGCGGGACCAGCACGCCGACGAGGGCGCCGGTTGCCGCATGTAAAGATTCGGCCGGGTCGGTCGAGGTCGAGCCGCCGAAATCAACGCACGCGGCGGTCAGGTCCCGCATCGCCTCCAGCATCGGCCTGCCAACCGCGGCCAGCCCAACCAGTCCGGCAAGTGTCGCCACGGCCGAGCAAACGTCGCCGCTGCGCGGCACGCGCCCTTCGCGACGCGCCTCTTCCAGCCGAAGGGGCGTCGGCATGTAGTTTCGCTCGCCGTGTTCGTCTCTGGGAGGCATCTATGCTCCGGTCAGTGCGGCGATCTCACGCACGACAAAACTCACCATCTGTTCCATCACCGGCGACAACACGGCCACCGCGGCCGCCAGCGCGACCAGTCCAAGCATTACGCGAACCGGCATGCCCACAGACAGGATGTGGCACTGCGGTACGGTTCGCTGGAGGATTCCCATAGCCACCGTCGCAAGCAGCATCGCTATGAGTACCGGCGCGGCCACCTTCAGCGCCAGGGCGAACCCCGCCGTGAGCACCGTCGCCAGAAAGCCGGCAAGCTGGCGTCCTACGGCAAAATCGCCGGGCGGGACCGTCTCGAATGTCTGCAGCAACGACGAGATGACCAGTCGATGCCCGCCGAAGCCCAGGAAGATCACCACCGCCAGCATCAGGTACAGCCGCCGCACCGGATCGGCGCCATCGCTGAAGGGGTCGAACGCCGCGGCCAGCGATACGCCCATCTGCTGGCCGACGTGAGCCGCGGCCAGCTCGACGCCTACGAAGACCATCCGCGCCGCAAGGCCGATAGTGACGCCCAGCAGAAGCTCCGCGGCCACCAAAGGCAGTATGGTCGCCGGCTCCAGGCCGACAGGCCCGGACAGCCGACCGGCAATCGCCAGGGCAACGACCAGTGCTATCAGAACGCGCAGACGCACAGGCACCTCGCTGTGGCCCAGTACCGGAGCCACCAGCAACATGCCCAGGATCCTCGCGGCCGAAAGCCACAGGGCCGGGAAAAACTCCGCTATCTGCTCGTTCGCACTCAACGATTTGTCTCGTAATCCGTAATCCGAAATCCGAAATCCGCAATTGACTCGCGATTCGCAATTCCTCAAGGCCATGCCGAGAACATCTCCCGGCCGAACTCCACCAGCCGGGCCAGCATCCACGGCCCAAGCAGAACAAGCGCCACCATCATGGCGATAATCTTCGGAATAAAGCTCAGCGTCTGGTCCTGAACCTGCGTTACCGCCTGAAGCACACTGACTATCAGCGCCACAATGAGGCCAGTCGCCAGTACCGGCGCCGCGACAACCAGCACAAGCATCAATGCCCGTCGCACCAGGTCGATATGTTCGGCGTTCGGCATCTCGGCTCACCCGAAGCTTCTTACAAGTCCGCCGACGACCAGATCCCATCCGTCGGCCATTACAAAAAGCAGCAGTTTCAAAGGCAGCGACACCAGCACAGGCGGCAGCATGAGCATGCCCATCGAGACAAGCACCGACGCGACCAGCAGGTCGATAACCACGAAAGGCAGGAAGATGCGGAAGCCGATGTTGAACGCGACCTTCAATTCGCTGACCACGAACGCCGGCAAAAGCGCGGTGGTCGGCACATCGCCCCAGGTCAGGTCATCCCTGGCTGCAAGCTCCTCGTCAAGAAACAGATACACATCTTCGACATTGCCGGCCGACTCCAACTGACGAATCATGAATTCGCGCACACTGCCGGCCGCGGCCGGGATCATCTCGTCGCGGTCGATGTCCCCGGCCAGGTACGGGCCGACCGCATCGTCGTGCACTTCCTGTATCACCGGCGCCATCACCACCACCGTCAGCAGCAGCGCCAGTGCGAACATCACCTGATTAGGCGGAAGCTGCGGCGTCGCCAGCGCCTGGCGGAGCAGCCCCAACACCACCACGATCCGCGTGAAGCTGGTCGCCAGCAGCACCACCGAAAGCGCCACGCCCACCGCCGTCACCAGCAGCGCCCATCTGACAGGCCCGGCCTCGGTGTCCACCGACTCCATCACGCTCACAAGCGCATCGGAGTCCCCGGTCCGGGATTGCGAGTCCAAACCGGCGGTCTCGCCCGCGGCCGTAGCCGCAGTAGCAAGCAACACCATCACCAGTAAGGCCCGAGCCGTCACCGCTTATCCTCCTCCGATGCGTCGTCGTCGGTTTCATCCGTGCGCCGGCGCCCGTCATGCTTCTCACCGTCACCGGATACGCCAAGCTGCTCCAGCAGTCGGTCCCGCTCCGGCGGATCGGTCACCTCGGTCAGTGTCGAAAGCTGCTGCGGACCCGCGCCCACAAGCACCAGCCGCTCGCCCAGCCGCACCAGATACAACCGGTGCCTGCCGGAAAGCCCGGTCTGGGCGACAACCTGCATCGGCCCGGCTTGGCCGCCAAGTAACCGCCTGCCTGGCCCGGCCCGCCCTGCCGCTCCCCGGAAGAGCCAGTGCGCCAGAAGCACCAGCGCCACCACTACCGCCAGGGCGAGCACCGTCTTTATCCACGGCCATAGCTCGCCGTCGTTTGCATCCTTTCGCGGCGGCAGCGGTCTTTCATCCGAAGGGCTGACCTGCCTTTCGCCCGTACGCTCGATCTCATCAGGCCGTGAATCTTCAGTATCAAGCTGCGACTCCGCGGCGCCCGCTCCGACCGGAATCGCCAGAATCGCCAGAATCGCAACGGATTGTGCAAAGCTCCTGGTCATAGCCCTTCCACGGCTGTCGCCGCAGGCGCATCCTCAAGTCCGAAAACGTCCCGTATGAGAACGCCGAGTTTTCCGTCGATGACCACCGGCCGGCCGCGGGCACGCAGTCGCCCGTCCGCATAGACGTCCACATCGGCGTCGGCCGGCACGTCCAGCTCCACCACAGAATCCGTCGTCAGCCGACCGGCCGCCTCTGCCGGCAACCACTGCCGACCGAATTCCAGACGCACGCCAGTCTGAAGGTTGTCGGACTTATTCTCGGTCACGGCGTCTCCTCGATATCGGATTCTTCGCCGATCTGCCCGATTGCCAGCCGGGTGGCGTAGGCCTCCTCACGCCCGCGAGCCAGTCGCCGGTCAAGAGACGCTGCTCTGCCGGCTGCGTGGCGGTCACGGAGCAGTTCCGCGGCCCGTCGTTGACTCATCGCCTCCCGCAGGCGACCGCGGCAGCGTTCGACGAGTCGCTCGGCCTCGGCCAGGTGGACGGCGGTGGTCTCGGCCGCCGCCGCCAGACGAGCCGTCTGTCGGCGATACTCGTCTGTCCGCACCCGCCCACCGGATATAAGCCGGTTCCTCGCCTCGAGGTCGGCCTGCCGTTGAGCATCACGTAGCGAATCAAGGCGCTCCCTCAGGCGCTGGACTTCCTCGCCGGCGGCTACGAACTCGCACCTGGCGACCTCTTCGATGCGCCGTCTGCTCCTTAGCAGCGTCTCGGCTCGTTGTGCCCGTCTATTCCGCATGTTCGGCCTCCCCGGCCGCCGACTGCCCTTCGGCTGTGACGACCGATTCACCATTTACCCGTCCGATCCGGTCTTGCAGATCCAATAGCCGCCGCCTCGTATCCTCGAAGCGGGCCGACTCGTCGATGCCCTGGGTAAGGAACCCGCATATCGGTTCGATTGCGTTTATCGCGAGGTCGTATTGGGGATTGGAGCCGCGTTTGTAGGCCCCGACGTTGACCAGCTCTTCGACCTCGGCGTAAAGCGATATGAGGCGCCGGACTTCACGGGCCGCCTCGGCGTGTGCCTCGTCGGCCAGATCGAGCATTATCCGGCTGATGCTGTCCAGACAGTCGATGGCCGGATAATGCCCCCGGCCGGCCAGCGAGCGGGAAAGCGATACGTGCCCGTCGGTAACGGAGCGGACCGCGTCGCTGATCGGTTCGGACATGTCGTCGCCCTCTGCCAGCACGGTGTAGAAGCCGGTCACGGAACCGTGCTCGGTCCGTCCACTTCGTTCGAGAAGCTCCGGCAGGAGGTTGAACACGCTCGGCGGGTATCCCCTGGTGGCGGGCGGCTCACCGGCGGCTAGTCCTATCTGCCGCTGGGCGGCCGCGAAGCGGGTCAGCGAGTCCATCAGCAGCAACACGTCGCAACCGCGGTCGCGGAAGTACTCGGCGACACTGGTGGCTACCGCGGCCGCCTGGACGCGCAGCAGCGGCGGCTCGTCGCTCGTGGAGGCGACCACGACCGACCGCTTCAGCCCCTCGTCGCCGAGGTCTTTCTCGATGAAGTCGCGGACCTCGCGCCCGCGCTCGCCGATAAGCGCTATGACCGTCACATCCGCGTCGGTGTTGCGGGCAAGCATGCCCATCAGCACACTCTTTCCCACGCCGCTGCCTGAGAAGATTCCCATCCGCTGCCCGCGTCCGACGGTAAGCATTGCGTCAATCGCCCTGACACCGGTCCGCAACGGCTCGTTGATGCGCCTCCTGTGCATAGGCGCTATCGGCTCCGGCCAGACACTCGCGCGGTCTTCCACCGGCAGCCGTCCCCTCCCGTCGATGGGCCTGCACAGGCCGTCCACCACGCGCCCGCGCAACCCCGGGCCTACCGGCACGGTCTGCACGGCGGCGTCCATTTCCACGCGGTCGCCGCGGCAGATGCCGGCGGTCGAACCCAGCGGCATCAGAAGCGTGTGCTGCCCGGCGAAGCCAACCACACGCGCATTTACACGGGCCTGGCCGCGAACTATCCGACAGCCCGCCCCCACCGGAACGGGAAAGTCCTCCGCGCTGACGGTAAGCCCACGCACCCCGACCACGCGCCCTGTCACGCCGACCGGGTCGGTGCGGTTAAGTATCGCCCTGTATGGCTCAAGCAGACTCATGTTGCTCCCGCGCATCGGCCGAGACGGCCGCCAGGTACTGCCCGTCATCGGGGTCGTCTGATTCGTCTGTTCGCTCGCCGTCTCCGCCAAGCAGCGCCTCGGCCACACTGTCCAGTTGCTTCTCGATAGAGGCGTCTATCCGCCCGGCCGACGTCAGCACACGCACGCCGCCGGGGCTTATGCGCTCGTCGGAGACCAAGTGCACGCCCCCGCGTATGCTCAGCATGTCGGTAAGCTCCGAGCAGTACGTCCGCAACGCCTCCAGTTGGCGAGGATTCACCTGCACGGTCACATCGCTGCTGCAACCGGCCCGCTCCATCGCCTGGGCAAGGTTCCTTCGGGCCGGCTCGATGTCCGCGACCGCAACTCGGCCGACTATTCGCTCGGCCACCGCCAGCGCGAACGAAAGGGCCTCCTCGCGCCCCTGGTGCAGGACGGTCTGGCGGGCCTCGACAAGCTCATCCACCACCCTTGAGGCCAGTTCCAGCAGCGACGTGGCATCCGCCGAGAGCTTGTGACGGACCTCGGCGAGGGACTCCTGTCGCCCCTGCTCAAAACCGTCGTTCCTGCCGCGGGCCAGCCCTTCCCGGTAGCCCTCTTCCGAGGCCTGTCTCTGCACAGACTCGGCCTCGGCTCGCGCCTGCTCGACTATCCGGGCGGCCTCCTTGCGGGCGTCGAGCACCACCCGACGCGCCTCCGCCGCTATGTCGCGCAGGTTCAGCAACTCCGCCCTGGGATCGGCCGTCCCGGAATCACCACCTTGTTTGATTACCCTGGCCATTCTGCCTCTCCTCACGACTGTTCAAGTGCCTCGGACGGTTCGCGAAGTTCGACCTCCGAACCTTCGCCGGTCGGTTGGGAAACCTTTTCCACCGTATAGCTGCCGGGTTCGGACCTTCGCACCGCCTCGACCACGCGCTGCTGGGCCGCCTCGACGTCGCTGAGGCGCACCGGGCCTATACGGTCCATCTGCTCGCGTATGCGTTTGGACGTCGTCGAAGACACACTGCTCAGAAATCGCCGCCGCAGACGACTGTTCGCCGTCCTCAGGGCAACCGCCAGGTCCTCGCTGTCCAGTGACTCCAGCGCCTCGCTCCATTGCTCCAGTGGAAGGCGGTCAAGATCATCGAACGCCATCAGTTCCCGCTGAATGGACCTGGCCAGATCCGGAGATTCTCCGTCAAGTGCATCCAGGACCGCCTGCTCGGCCGCCCCGCCGACGTGTCGGAGTATGCTCGCGGCGGACGATACCCCCCCGCCACGGCCGGCACCGCCGCGGCTCATTCGCATCCGAAGCGATTCCTCGACATCACTGATAATCTGGGGGTCCACCTGCTCCAGGGCCGCTATCCGCCGGACAACCTCAACACGACGGTCCGGCTCCAGTGCCGCAAGGGCCGCCGCCGAACGCGCCGGTGTCAGATAGGAAAGCACAACCGCGACGGTCTGCGGATGCTCGCCGCGAAGGGCCGCCTGAAGCTCTTCGATGGGCGTGTCGGCGAGAAACGCGAACGGCTCGGTGGTTGCCGCATCCGGTTGTTCTGTTACGACCCCCGCCTCATCCGTCGCCTGTCCTGGTTCAGCCGGCTTGCGCTTACGCATCAAGGCGACTCCGAATCCCAGGATAAGCACCACCGCCAATCCGGTCGTCAGCGCGCCGCGCCAGTATCCGGCCGGCGGCTCATCCCGCCCGGCGGCCCTGGCGTCCCGGTACCAGTCCACGTGTACGGCGTCCGGTTCGGTCCCGATGGTCCTGGCGACAGACAGACGGATTCGCTCAAGCTCTGCGTCGGCATTGTCGGCCTTATGGGCGGATAAATGGCTTCGAGGCAGCGAGACGGCCGCACCCTGGCAGCTTATCTTGTCGCCATCGACTCGAACGTCCACGCTTACGATGACTCCCTCGATATAACGAAGGGCCGAGCCGATGCGCTCTTGGTAATGGGCCTCGGCTCGTCGCAGCCGCTCGACGGCGTCGGTCGGCTCGTCCCGTCCGGCGACATGGCTCCTGCCGCTGCTGTCCACCACGCGGACATCCTCAGGGTCCATTCCCGATACGCTGCCGGCGAGCAAATCGGCGATGGCGTCCACCAGGTCGCCGGTCATGATGGCGTCTTCGGCCAGTCGGACGTTTACGGCGGCTCGGGGCTGGTCGCCACTCAGCGAGCGGCCCGACCCCGGCTCCAGTATCACAGTCGCCGACTGCACAGCGGGAAAGTCCGCTATGAGTTGCTCCAGTGTGGCCATCTTGGCCACGTGCCAGCGCCGCTCGATGGTCGCCTGGGTGGACCAGATGTCGGTCTGCTGGGTGATTTCCTCGAATGCCGAACGCCGCTGGTCGTCGAGCAGGCCGTCATCGCGAAGGGCGGACATGGCCGCGGCCGAATCGTCCGCCCGCACCAGAAGGCGGCCTGCTTCAACTCGCACGGCTATGCCGTGCGATTCAAGAGTGCTGACGGCGGCGGAGAGATCGTCCGCGCCCAGTGAAGGCGTGTCCAGGGCGGTCATGCTTTGGGACCGGCCGGCGACTACCAGCCAAACGGTGCCCAGCAAGACTAGAAAGGCCAGCATGGCGGCGATCAGTCGCGACCGTCCCTGCATGGACCGAATCCGTCCGGCTACCTGCCGCGAAAGATTCTTCAGCCGTTCTGTCACGTCCGGTCCTCCGTGACCGCTAAGCAATAGTGACGATTATGTGGTTAGTTTTTGACGGAACTGCTCAGCAGCGGTCCCGCCGCTCGAAGTGCTCGCGTATTTCCTGCAAAGACTTGTTCTCTGCCTTCAGGTCTATGATTTCGTCGAGCCGGTCGAAGACCGAATCGTCATAAAGCCGGTGCCCGCCCGGCGTCCAGGACGACTCCTGCAGCAGCCCCATGGTCGTGTAGTTATGGATGGTCTGACGGCTGACACCGGAATAGCCCACCACTTCGCCGATCCGATAGAGCTTCGGCGGCCTGCGGCGCCGCCTGCCGGCAACCGCTGTGGCGCCTCCGTGCTCCGCCGTCCGGTGTTCCTGATCGGGAAGTCGTGAGCCGGTTTCGGTTGCTTCGGTCTCAGAGAGGCCTGCATCCGCTTGGGCTTCCATATCTTTCTGATTCAGCATGGCGCCTCCAGTCATTTTACGTTTTATAAAATGTCTATACCCCTGGAGGATGGTTGTCAACCGAATTCGCAAAACTTTTTTGAGATTTTTTAAATTTTTTTTAAGGTCCTGCGCCCAGCAGGATAACCACCCGTGTCCCAAAGCAGATTGACTGGTATCTCGCCGGAAGGACCGTCCGAGCGGTACGCTACGCCCTCCGTGCCTGGTCCATAATCCCATGTCCAACGGGCCATGCGCATACCCAAATGAGCCGGGCCGCCGGCTGCGCGTTTGCGAACCCTGCGGCCGATCCGTACAATCACTGCCACCATGTACCGGCTCGCGTTCATCCCCGCCCTGCTGTGCATACTACTGCTCGGCTGTCGCGACGAACCCGAACAGCCCGAACCGCCCCCACAACAGCCCCCCTCAACCGAACGGCAACCAGACGACGCGGAGCGGACCCGGCCAAACAGGATGCTCGAAGCTGCGGCACGACAATTGGACGAAGGCCGTAAGGCGCTGCCGGATCGTCGTCAGTGGAAGACACTGGCCAAGGTAATGAGAACGGCGACGGTCGAGGCGCTTCAGCGGACATCGCAAGACCCACAGACGCACCTGTCGGCCGGCGATCACGCCCTCTCCCGAGGAGATACGGACCGCGCCATCGACCGGTTTCGCAAGGCCACGTCGCTTTCGCCCGACTGCCCCGATGCCTGGAAATCACTGGCCGTGGCGCTAATCGCCGCCGAGCGGCATGCCCAGGCCGCGGAAGTGTGCCGACGGATACTGGAACTTCGGCCCGGTGACCGGACAGCGAGGTTCAACCTGGCCGTCGCCCTGTCCCGCAAGGAGCGTTTCGGCGAGGCCGAACGGCTATATCGGGAGCTGCTGCTGGACCACCCCGACTTCACACCCGCCATTTACAATCTGGGATCGCTCCTGCAGTCGCAGAGACGGCTTTCCGAGGCCGCCTCCCACTGGCGGGATGTTATAGAGCGGAAGCCGCACATGCCGTCGGCCCATACGGCGCTGGCAGAGGTGCTGACGGACCTTGGTAATTACGAGGAAGCGATGGCGGCCTATGCACAGGCCGCTATTCTGGAGCCGGACGATCCGATCGGCTGGGCGAATCTGGCCATCGCGGCTGAGGCCACCGGAAGCTTGGGCAGGTCCGTGGTCGCGGCCCGCCGCGCGCGCCAGGCGGCGGAGAGTACCGACGCCGGCGACGCCTCCATGCATGCGACGCTGGGCGACCTGATGCTGCGCCTGCATCGGGAGCTGGAGCATCCGGAGTTCCTCGCCGATGCTGTCGCCTTCTGGCGGGCCAGCTTGTCTCAGGATCCGGACCAGCCGGAGCTGCGCAACAGGGTCGATGTCTATGGCGGCATAACGGCCGAGCCGGCCGACGGCGCCGGCCGTTGAGAGGCCCAGCGGCGTGGCACCGGGCGGGCATGCCCGATCCACGGTTCATTCGCGATTCGCGACCAGTAGTGTCCGGTTAACTTTGGATTAATTCTGTGTAGCCTCTGTCGCAACAGACGCTTGTGAAAATCCATGACCTGTATCGATTTCATTTTGGCGGTACGATTCGGACCTTCGACAGCGAAGGGAGCCGCCGATGAATACCGGACGAACCGTCTTTTCACAGGTCATGGATCACCTTCCGATGCGCCGCTTCGCCA
>PUND01000123.1 GCA_003551645.1 Phycisphaerae bacterium
CCCCGATAGCGTGAGCATGTTCGAGCCGATCGGCGGCTCTGCGCCTAAGTACACCGGCCAGAATAAGATAAATCCCGTCGCGGCCATCGCGTCACTGGCGATGCTGCTGCGTGAGACCGGCAACAACAAGTCCGACGCCAAGCTTATCGACGCCGGCGAGCGCGTCGAGCGGGCTATCATGTCGGTGACGCCGACCATGGAAAGCCAGTCGGCCGGGCGGATGGGAATGAGCACAACCGAGGTTGGCGACCGGGTCTCCCAGGCCATCGCCGACGCTGACTGAGCGGCCACGACCACCGCGCACAACGACACGCAGGCATGCAGCGTCCAGCCCCCCGGCCGGCCTCGACCGCCGAGCAGGCGCGGATAGAACGCATCGAGCGCGACGATTCCTGTCATCTGCCGCCGTCTTGGTAAGCGCGCAATGTTTTCTGGCCGCGCCGCATGTGTTGGAGCTTTTCGGCCGTGTCGCGGCGGGAGTCGCTGAGGGTCAGCAGCAGCCGGCGGTAAAGTTGTCTTATCCTCTCCAGCCGCTGCTGTGACTGGACGCTCAGCGGACCTGGAATCGCATTGGCTCGCTCCAGCAGGACGGCGAGGGCATGCTGCAATTCGTCGATTGAGTCGAATTCCTCGCTCTCCGCGCAGGCAATCTGCTCGGAAAGCGCCGCCTCAAGCTCGGCCAGTACGTCGGAGTGTGCGCCGGAGGTTCTGTCGCCGGAGTCTTTCATGTGTTCACCGCCTGTCGGCGCGTGTCGAGTTCGCGGAGCATGCCGGCGGCTTCGGCCTTTTCCGGCTCCAGTGCGAGTACGCGGAGCAGCGCCTCTCGGGCTTGCCCGTCGCGGCCGTCGCGGGCGTAGAGAGTAGCCAGACAGAAAAGCACGGAGGTATCGCCGGGGTGCCTGTCCAAGTACGCCTCCAGGTAGTGGATTATCTTGCCGAACGTGCCCATCTGGCATGATGTCTGGAACAGTCCCAGCAACGCGACCAGGTTGTCGGTGTCCAGTTCCAGACATTTCAGATACATGTCGAACGCCGAGTGGAAGTCCCCTCGCTGCTGGTAGATCATGGCCAGCCCGCTGTATGCCTCGGCGCAGGCGGGGTCCTTTCGACAGGCGGTCCGCAGTGCCTTGACGGCTTCGTCCAGTCGGCCGGACTGTATCGCCAGCACTCCCAGCCCGACATGGGGGCCGGCCAGTTCGGGCGCCAGTTCCGCTGCCCGGCGATAGTATCCGGCGGCGTCTTCGGTCCGGCCCAGCGCCGTGAGGCAGTCGGCCGCTTCGCAAAGCACCTCGTAGTGCTGATTCTCGCCGTCTTGTCCGCACTTGCTGGTTGGCTCGCGGTGCACTTTATCCCTTCCACGAAAGAATCTGTTCGGCCTGTTGCAGGGCCTCCAGCGCCGCCTCGTCGTTGTCGCTGTTACGGTGCAGCCAGGCCTCCAGCAGCAGCGAATCGACAGTCGGCCGACGCTCGTTGACGCCGCGGCAAAGCTCCATTGCCTGCCCATGGTCGCCGCCTCGATACATCGCCTGGGCCGTGAGGTGTTCCAGGTCGGACTTCGCCTCGGCCGTGACGAGCAGTTGCTGGTAAAGCTCGGCGGCCCGTCGCCAGTTGCCTTCGGTTTCGTGCCTGCTGGCCAGTGACAATACCTCTTCGGGCGAGTCCGGCCGGGCCGGGGCCGACTCGACGCTGATCTTTTCGGTGCCGTTGGAGGGCCTGGGCGGGCGCTTGCGGCGGACTATCTCGGCGTAACGGCTGAATGCGTCGCCTTTGCCCGGCTCGGCCGGGACCGTCAGTTCGCCGGTGATGTCCTCTATTGATGCGAAGTCGGTTTGGAACGCGAGTCGTCTGGCGAAATCCCAGTCGGCGGCGGCATCCGGCAGGGCGGCATCGAACTTGCCTGCTCGGGCCGACAACTCCGCCCGGTGGCACAGCGACGATATCTCGACGCACGGGGCGGCGAGGACCGCCTCCCTCACGGGTGTCGGGGCCGGCGGGAGTTTCTTTTCCAGTGCCGTCCTGCCTCGTCGGCGGACATGGTAGAGCCGGCTGACAGCCGCCAGTCGGTCCGGCGCGTCGGCCATTGCCTCCAGCAGACACTCCAGGTGGTACGGGTACCACGCGCAGTCAGCGGACAGGTACGCGACGGTCTCGCCGCGTGCGCACGCAAGTGCGGCGTTGCGGGCAGCGGCCGCCGATACCCCGGAGCGAATCGGCACCAGCGAGACCCGGGCGTCGTTGGCCTGCTCGGCGGCGGTGGCGCATGTGGCGGCGTCGGCGGCCAGGAGCACCTCCATCTGCCGGTGCGTCTGGCGCAGGGCCGACCGCAGGGCTGTCGGCAGGTCGTTGCCTTTGGCGGTGAGGATTACGCTAACCATGTTTCGGCTGGACTCCATCTGTTTTGCCCGTCGTCTTATCCGGCCGCCTCCGTGTGGTTTGTCGGCACGGCGGGCGGCCCTTCGCCAGTGGCGCACAAACCAACTGTCGCGATAAAGACCAATGCAATTGCCGTGCCTGTAATGTCCGTGCGGCCAGGCAAATCCATCTTTGGGCTATCCGATGTAAGATGTTGTTAAAGACAGTCTTACAACAGGCGGCGCGGTAACGCGTTGCCCGTATGCCCAGAGGCGGGAGCATCCGGCGGCCAAGCGTTCAAACTTTGTGCGCCGGCCGCGCTCAAATGCTTTCCGCGCGGGCTGTCGGGGGATACGGGGACCGTAAGTGCGGGGCCGGAGGTCAAAGTGCTTAAGCGATTCGGGGCTACCGGGGGTGCTGATTCTGTGTGTTGGGTGCCTGGTATCTCCGATTCGGCGTCGGCTGGCGTTTGTCAGATGAAATCTAGCAACGACAAGCTCAGGACCTTCGAAGATGACATAAGAGCCATTTCGTAAAAGGTCTGGGAGCGGGCAAGCTCGGTCACAACCTCTACCATGTTGGCATCGCCTAGCTGGGACGCCTCGGCCTCGGCGTTTTGCTCGACGGCCTGGAGGTGACCGTCGAGCGATTCCAGCGACTGGAGACGGCTGCCCAGAGATGTCATGTGGCGGGTGATTTCGCCGATAACGCCCTCAAGGGAATCGAATGATTTCTCCAGGACGGCTTTTTGCTCGTTGCGGGAAAGGTCTCGTTCGTCGTTCAGTGTATCGCGTATGTGAATGAGCAGGTCAAACAGGTCGCTGGCGCCCTCCATGTGGACTGGTTCGACGCCTTCGCGTTTGATTCCTGTTGTATTCAAGTAAAGAGTTCCCTCCCCGTCGGGGTCTTTAACTGCCTGGTTTGTTTCGAAGTCTATGGGGACGGTTGTAGCGCCGTCGTCCAGGGAGAGCGTTCCGTTGCCACGGAGTTGTATCGTTCCGTCGAACTCACCGTCATAGCCGCTTACGTCCACGTGTACTATGTCGCCATGGGCGTTTTCCAGTCGCAGGTCGGTCTGGTCGGTGAAGGCGACCTCGTCGCCGTCGCCGAGCCGGATGGTGCGTTCGGCGGCGTTTACGGTTAGTGTATGCTCGCCGATAATGGTGTCCGCGCCGTTTCCGGATTCAATCCCGCTGGCAGCGCCGCCGTCGTCGAAGGTGGTGTCGGTGTTGTTTACGCTCAGCCAGGCGTCTCCTCGGAACGAGGAGGTGCCGTCGCCGGCTCTGACGCCGGTATCGCCCAGGAAATGGGCTATTCCGGGGCCGTCGGTGCCGAAGACGTCCTTGCCTATCATCCTTCCCGTCATAGTCATGCCGCCGGAGACCGGGACCCGGGTGTTCTCCGTCCCACCCTTGTAGGACACTGAGACGATTTCTTCACCTTCCCGCTGGACCTCGAACGGCTGAACGTCGGTCTGGCCTCCGCTGAAGATGTAGTGTCCGACGCTCTGGCTGTTGGCCATTGATACGAGCTGTTCGAGAATGCCTCCGATTTCAACGGCGATGGCCTTCTTGTTCTCCTGGCTGTAGGAACCGGTCAGCGCCTGGGTCATCAACTGCTTGACCCTTGTCAGCAAGGAACTGATTTCGTTAAAGGAGCCGGAAAGCTGCTCCATATCGAGTCGCAGGTGGTTCAGATTGGATTGGTATGTCTTGAACAAAGCGCTGGTGTCGCGCAGGTTCATGATGTGAAGCGCATCCCCGGGGTCGTCCGAGCCGCGAATCACTCTCAATCCGGTGGCAATCTGTTCCTGAAGCCGGCCTACCTGCTGCACCTGTGCGCTGAGTGTGCGGACTGTGGAGTTGAATGCTGCGCTTGATCCTATCATGGGGCTTCCTCACCTACAGTATGTTCATAAGGTACTGGAGCGTGGTGCTCTGGGTGCCGATGACCTTCGCGGACGCCTGGAACATCCGTTCAAACACCATCAGTTGCGCGACCTGTTCATTTATGTCCACTCCACTGATTTCATCCCGCTGCTTCATAAGCTGGTTGGTTATGTTCTCCAGACTGCTCTGCCTTGCTTTGCGGACGTTGACCGACTCGCCTATCCCGGTGACGAAGGTCTGAAAGAACTCCGTAAGCGTCTGGTCTTCCAGATTCTCATTGCGCTGGTTTGCGACCTCGGAGAGGCGAGCGACGTTGGCGTTATCGGCGAATTCGGCGTTGAGGCCGCTGGCCAGGTTACTGGGCTGCTTAATCATCCGGTCTTCAACCGCGATATTGGAGGCGTTGTGGCCTCTGAAGAAGGTGTTTATACCCGCGGCGGCGAGCAAACCTGACGTGTCGGTTTGCCCCCATGCGTCCACCTCGAAGGTTTCGTCAAGACCGACGGTCCCGTCATCAAGAGAGATTTTTATCCCGTTGCCAAGTTCCATCTCGGTTCCGGGCGCATATCCCTTGCCGATGTTGAACGTCTTGACAAGTTCGTCCGCGGTGTTTCGGACTTCCAGTATCAGTTTCTCGCCGGCGCCGACTTCGGCGAGTGTGCCGGCGGGGCCATCTCCGACGATTGTGCAGGTGAACGTGTCGTTGCCGTCGCCGGTGAATACGCCCGATATTTCAGCCGAGGAGGTTCCTGTCAGGCCCGAGTCTGTCGGTTCCGACAGCACGGATGGAGAGAAGTCGAACTCATATCCGGGATCGGCGGCAAGTTGCAGTGCCGAGTCCGCAACCCAGCCCTTGAGGCCGTCTATAGCGTCGAACCTGGCGGCAACGTCGGACATTGTATCCCCGCCGGTAACGTCCACCTCTACCGCATGCCTAGTAACGGTTCCGTCCGAGGTGTCGGTGAGGCGAACCTGGATCATGCCGTCCGTAACTTCCCAGGGCCATTCGGAAAGCTCCGAAGAGCCGCCCATCGCACTGCCGGTGAGTTCGGTGAAGGCCCCCTTCGGTCCGAGCCCCTCAACGTGCAGCTTATTGAACTGCGAGATCAGCTCACGAGTGAAACTGTCCAAGCTATGTCGAATATCGGGAATCAGCTCGTTTTGTAGAGAAACCAACCCACCCAGCGTACCACCTTTGACGTCGTCCTGTACCGACGTGGACCCCTCCATGGAGACTCCCAACCGGTCGTCGGACATTGTTGAGACATCCAGGCGGGAGACATGACCGCCGACCACCAGAGGCATGCCCCAGACCAGTACGTTGGCGCTGTCGAGGCGGTCCTCCTGGTGCTCGACCTCCACGTCCACAAGTCCGGCGAGTTCCTTGATGCGCTGGTCGCGGTGGTCCTTGAGGATGTTCGCGCTGCTGCCGCGAAGGATGGCCGACTCTATGTCGTCATTCAGCTCGGCGATCTCTTCGGTGAGATTGTTTATACGTGAGGCCAGTTCATGGGCCTCCTGGCGGATATGCTGTTCGACCCTTGTGAGAAAGTCGGCCAGGTTACGGATCTGCTGAGCGGCGCTATCGGCCGACCAGACCGCCTGCTCCTGCAGCGCCTGACTGTCCGGCTGGGCTGAAAGCTCGCGCAGGTTGTTGAAGAATTTGCCCAGAGTGGTCAGGATGTTTTCGGAATCGATCTCCCCCAGGGCGCTCTCGATATTTTCAAGCGCGAAGAGCTCCTTGTCCACCTGGCCCATAAGTGGTTGTTGACTCATCAGTTCGGTTTGCAGCAGCTTGTCGTAGCACCGTGTGACTTCGGCGATGTACGCGCCACCGTATGATATACCGCCGGCGCTGCCCAGCTCGACCGGCGCGATTACCGGTCTCTGCCGGTGGTAGCCCTCGGTTCCGGCGTTGGAGATATTGGTTCCTATAAGGTCCAGCGCCTGCTGGGCGACCCTGAGTCCGCTCAGACCTATTGATATATTAGCCATCGTTTACTGCTCCGTATCGACCAGCCCGGTGTCGGGCCTCCATTGATCCGCCCCGCCGGCGCCGTATGTTGTTACCGGTTGGCTGGTCGGAAACAGCGTCGCCAGCATCAGGCGGTTGACGCGGGCGGACTCGGCCAGCAGCAGCACCGTTTGAAGGTGGCTTTGTCGGAGCCGGCCGGAAAGCTCAACCAGCTGCCGGCGGCGTCGGGAGATTTCCTCGGCGACCGGCGGTTGGAGTTCATCGACCAGGCGGGACAGCCGCATCTGCTCGGCCGGCACGCAGGTCTCTGAGGCAAGCTGCCGGCGCACGCGGTCCAGTTGCTCGTCGGTGGACTGTTGGCGGCGCTGGGTCAGTTCCATCCGATCCAGCAGCGGCTCCATAGCGTCATTGTCGCGGCTGACTATGGTCGAGGAGAGTTGATCCATCTGCCCAAGACGGGTCGTCAGTAACTCTATCTCGTCGTCCAGCAGGGCGGTAAGCTCCGATACAAGGGCTTCGTTTTGTGGCGTTGGGGCAATCATAGTTCCTGCTCCAGCGATGGTCGGTCCTGGTCGCCGTCCGGTGTCTGTGTCATATCCCGCATCTGTCTGTGCAACTGTCGCCACAGGCCGATGCCGCCCTGTTGGGCCAGTTCCTGTGCGAGAAAGTGGTTGAACATGCCGCGTATCTGGTCCGACGAGTTGCTGTCGAAAAGCTCGGAGCGGATGATGGTCTTGTCCATCGCCTCCAGCAGCTTATGCAGCAGCAGCGACTCGAAGTCCCTGGCGGCGGCCTCGGCATCCTCGGACGGCGAGGGCTTGCCGCCCAGCAGGTCCGGGTCCAGGTGCGGCGGTACGATCGATTGGATTGGGAAGCCGTCGTTCACGCTTCGGATGCTCCTACATGATTTTCAGTTGCGCCTGCAGAGCGCCCGCCTGGCGCAGCGCCTCGAATATCGCTATCAGGTCGCGGGGCGTCGCGCCCATGGCGTTCAGCGCCCTGGCCAGCTCCGATACCGAGACCTGTTGGGGCATGACCTGAAGAGGCCCGGCCTCCTCGATGGCCTCGATGTCGGTGCGACGAACTGTCTCCGTCTCTCCTTCGCTGAACGGAGGCGGCTGGGAGACGTAATCCCTTTCCTCGGTGACGATGGACAGATTGCCGTGGCTGATCGCCACTGTGGAGATCCCGACGTTCTGGCCGACGATAATGGTCCCGGTCCGCTCGTTGATGACCACCAGCGCCGGTGTGTCCACCTCCACCTCCAGCGAGGTGATGCCGTCCACAAATCCCGACAACTGGCCGCGTGTCAGCCCATCCGGCAGTGAAACCTGAATAGTTCCGGCGTCGGGCGCCCAGGCAATGTCCGGGTGTTTCTGGTTTATTACGGTCGCGATTCTGTCGGCAGTGGTGAAGTCAGGATTGCGAAGCTGGAGTGTCAGTTTTCCTTCGCGGACAAACGTGGACAGCGCCTCGCGTTCGATGTTCGCTCCGGCCGGTATGCGCCCGACCGTGGGGTGGTTTACCTGAACGGCGGCGCGGTCGCCTTCTGCGGTGAAGCCCCCGATGGTGATCGCGCCCTGGGCGACAGCGTAAACCTGCCCGTCGGCTCCGACCAGCGGCGTCATAAGCAGCGTCCCGCCCTGAAGCGAGCTTGCCGAACCGATTGCCGAGACCGTCACGTCGAGTTCGGCTCCGCGCCGCCCGAACGGCGGAAGCTCCGCGGTAACTATCACGCTTGCGATGCTGTCACTGGCGACGTCGTTGGGGTCCAGACTCATCCCGCTGCGGCGCAGGATGTTGGCAAGCGCCCGCCGGCTGGTCTCGGAATCGTCGCCGGTGCCGTTCAGGCCGACGACCAGCCCGTAACCCCACAACGGGTTGGAGCGGATGCCCTGGATATCGCAGATATCCTTGATGCGCTCGGCCCCGACGCCGCCCGCCGCCGTAAGCAGCACGATAAGCGTCGCGATTGTATTCTGGGTCTTCGTCATATCCTCGATCCCGTCTCCACAGGCCTAAAACGGATTCAGGAAATTGGCAATTCGCCCAAGCCAGCCGGGATTTGTGAAGTTCTGTTCCTGACCGGCGCCCTTGTAAACCACCCTGAAGTCGGCGACCCGGTCGCTGCGGACCGTGTTGTTGAACCCGACGTCGCTTGGTCGGATGACCCCGCTGACCTGGGCGACCTGGCTGTCGCCGTCAACCTCCCGGCTGCGCTGGCCCTGGACAACCAGGTTGCCGTTGGGCAGCACGTCCTGGACCACGACGGTAATCTGGTCGGAGAAACTGCGGTCGCTGTCGTACTCGGTGTCGCCGCTGAAACTGTTGGATGCGGATGAGCCGAAGTCCACTTCCGGGAAGGTGAACTCCCGATCGCTGAACGGCCCGCCGATGCTGCCGGGCTGCGCGGAGCCGCTCATGCTGGCGTCGCGGGAATCGCTCTTGGACATGTCACGACTGGTCTCGTTGGCGATGGTGCTGCGCTCGTTGACCACGATGGTTATAACGTCGCCGACCGTGGTGGCCTTGTCGTCGGTGGTCAGGTTCTGTGTCCGTTCGTTGCCCCTTGCCCAGATAGACTCGGCCATGGTGCAACTCGTCGCCAGCAGCAAAGCGACCGCGATAACAATAAGTCTCAATCTCGTGTTCATTGGTCAGTCCCTTCATAAACAGGCGTTACTGTTCCGTCGTATGCCACCCGGGCGGAGACCACCCGGTTAGAATCCACGTTGCGCACCCTGATGATTTCTCCGGGCCGGCCGTCCTGAAGGGCCCGGCCCAGCCAGCGGAGCGTGAAGCCGCCGCCGTCGATGCTCATGACGACCGTCTCGTTTCGCTTGACGACTGTTTCCGGCTGGGACGAACGGAGCATATTGTCGCGAAGAACCGTCCCGGCCGACACCGGCCTGGTAGTAATCCGGCCGACTGGGGGCGACCAGTTGTTCTCCTGCGGCCGGTGCGACGACCTGTTTCTTACGGTGATGTTCTCCTCGGTCAGGACCGTCCCGGCCGGCAGGTCCGCCGCTGCCACCGCCTCGCGCCAGGGGTACGCCACGCGGTAGGAAAGCTCTGTGGCGCCCAGAGTGTCCTGTCCGCTGACGGCGGCGACCTCGACGCGGATCATATCCCCTCCCATGTTGTCGAGTATTCTCGCCACGAGTTCAAAATCCTCCGTCGCGCTGATGGGCATATCATCCGGTCGGCGGGTCAACTGAAAGACGCATCCTTCAGGACCGGGCTGCTCCTGTTGGAGCAGCTCCTCCGCACGGGTCTGTATTCTGTCGGCGGAGATTATCTGTTCATCGCGCAGGACTGTGACCGCCTCCGCCCCGGTCATGCGAACCAGGTCGGTGTCTATGCCCGAGGACCCCAGTCGAGAGACTATGGTGGACCGCTTTACCGTCAGTGACTCGCCGGAAAACGGCGCACGTCCCATGGTGATGCGCTCTGCCCGGGCGGCGAGGTCCGCGTCTTCGGACCGGCACAAGGCGATGCTGCCGAGCGTGAGCGTCTCGCTGCGGACGTTTATCTGGCGGGGCAGGTGGACTCGCAGTCCGGCCCCGTCGCCGGCACCGGTGGTCGCGGCCGTCAGCAGCGTCACTACCGCCGCCACAGCCGTCCGACCGCGGACTCTTAGCCGTTTGTCTGTTTCACGCATGACTGTCGCCTCGCTGTGTCAAATGTTTACCTATGTTAAGTGAGCATCTGGTTGGTCGATTGGAGCATCTCGTCGCCGGCTCGAATGGCCCGGGCATTTATCTCGTAGGCCCGCTGGGCCTGGATAAGATCCACAAGCTCCGTGACCATCTGCACGTTCGACTTCTCCAGAAAGCCCTGCTGTATGGTGCCGGCACCGGATGTTCCCGGCGTGACAACGTCCGGGGCGCCGCTGGCGGCGGTCTCGGCAAGCAGGTTCCCGCCCTCGCTGCTGAGTCCGGACGGGTTCGCGAACCGGGCTATTTGTATGTTGCCGACGACGTTCGGCGTGTTGTCGCTTCCGGAAAAGGCGGTAACCGTGCCGTCCTTGCCGATGCTGACCGATCGGGCGTCGGTCGGTATGCTGATGGACGGATCGAGCTGATTGCCGCCTGAGGTGACAAGGTTTCCGTTGGCGTCGACGCGCAGGGAGCCGTCGCGGGTGTAGCGCATCTCTCCGCCGGCGGTGGTGACCTGGAGGAATCCGTCGCCCTCTATCGCGATGTCCAGCGACCGACCGGTATTCTGCATCTCGCCCTGGGTGAACAGCTTCAGCGTCGATGCCGGACGGACGCCGGAGCCTATCTCCAGACCGCTGGGTGCGGTGACCCCGGCCTCAAGCTCGCGCCCGGCCTCCTGGAGCTTCATGTACATCAGGTCTTGGAAGTCCACCTGGCTGCGTTTGAACCCGACCGTGTTTATGTTGGCCAGGTTGTTCGCGATGGTATCGACGATCATCTGCTGGGCGCTCATGCCCGTCGCCGACGTCGAAAAAGCAGGTAACATATTCTTCTCCCGTTGCGCCGCTTGCCTCGGTTAGGACATCGCCACCTGAAGCAGCCGACTCATTCGTTCGCTCTTGGACGCTATGGACTTAAGATTCGCTTCGTACATCCTGGATACCGTTATCAGGCCGACTAGGTCCTCGACGGTGTTGACGTTGGACGATTCGGTCGCGCCCTGATGCACGACGGCGTCCTCGGCCGGCTGTGTGGCGGCGTCGTTTTCGGCTCGGAAGCAGCTATCGCCGACCGGCGCAAGCACCGAAGGGTCCTCGAAGCTCTCCAGGCGAAGCTGTCCGATGTCCCGGCCGTCGGCGTGGATGTGACCGTCGCGGGTCACATGGACGTCCGTGACACCCACATCCCGCGGAATCGTCAGCGGTCCGGCCTCGCCGGCGACGGTCCGGCCCATGGCGTCGGTCAGCCGGCCCTCGTCGTCGGTCATAAACGACCCGTTGCGGGTGTACAGCGGCCCTTCGTTGGTCTCGATGACGAAGAACCCGTCGCCCTCGATCGCCATATCCAGCGATCTGCCAGTCACGTTCATCGCCGCCTGCGAGAAGTCGGTTCTCGTAACCGGCCGCACCATGTCGCCGGTTTCCAGAGGCCTTCCGCCGGCGACCTGCCGCTGAAGCGCTTGGGCGAATGAGGTTACGCGCCGCTTGTAGCCGGTGGTCGAGGCGTTCGCGAGGTTGTGCGAAATCGCCCTGTACTGCTCGTCCAGGGCCTGCATGCTCGATGCGTTTGTCGCTATGGAACCTTTCATTGCGCCTTCCTATGCAGTTGCCGCGGCCTCGTGCAGCGCGCGGTTTCGATCGGCGGCGGTGGCCTCGCGTTCGGCGATGCTGGTAAAACGGACAAGCTCTTCGACTTCCGGCTCGCTCAGCCCGACCATCTCGATGGCAAACTCCGCCTCGTCGTCCGACGCCGAGTGCACCCTGCGAACCCGGCCGAAGCCCTGAATGATGCTACCCGGCTCCATCTCAAGCTGCGCCAGCACGCGGTCGCCGACCCCAACGGGGACCGGCCCGCATATCCGCAGACCGCATCCGGCGATCTCTGTGATGCGGCAGGGGCCGAAATCCGGCGGCGACAACTCACCGGTTGCCGCGAACGGATACACCGCCACCAGCGCGGACCGTTCAATCGGCACCCAGCGGAACCGGCGCCGGTTGATGTACCTGGCCCGCTCCATGTGACCGAGGCGAATCCTGCCGTCGCTGTAATCGGAGACGGTCGCGTCGAACTCCCATACCTTGCCTTCGCGGCTGTAGCGCACCAGCAACGATTCGCCCGGCGTGCATGTCACCGGGCCGGTAGGTCTGACAAACAGGTCCGCGGCGTCCGCGGCTTCGACCTCGGCGTCGAAGTCCCCGCCCTGTCCGCGGCGGATGACGGACAGCTTCGCGCCGGTCGGGATCTCCCTGGCGATCATGTCCGACTCGGCGGTGGTTTCCATAGACAGGCCAAAGCCCAGTTTTTCGCCGGTCAGCTCGCATATTCGGAGCATTTCCCGCTGCTGGCGATACGGACGCGACAGGAAGCGGCGATCGTGCTGGAGCATCGTTACGGCGGACTGATAAACCGGCTCTGTTGTGAAGATGACCTCCGGCTTCTTCAGTTCCGCAAGCATGCACAGCAGCTTGAGAGCGTCCTTCTCTTCCGGGCTTAGTCCGAACTGATCGCAAAGCTGACGGAAGGGCCGCCACTTGCGCTTCTGTCTCTCCGTCTTGTAGTGTGAGACTCCCATCGCCACCACCAGGGCTATCACGCACCCGCCCATAAGCGCCGCCCACAGCAGCCACCATCGGCCGACCGTCGGCATGTCGCGAAGTGCTTCAAGGCGTTCGCGCGGACTAAGCGCCTGCGCCTGAAGCGCTGCTGTGGTGTGCAACAAGCTGTGGACCGCCGAGTGCATCGGACTCCCTTACCGGATCAGCCCGGTCAGCTCTCGAAGTATTTCGCTGGTGACGGTGATGGTCCTGGCGTTTGCCTGGAAGCCGTTCTGGGCCTGAATCAGATTCACGAATTCTGTGGCCACGTCCACGTTGGACTTCTCCAGCGAACCGCCACGGATCGACCCGGCTCCGGCCGCCTGCGCCTGAGTCGGGACCGGTGAGCCGGAGTTGGCCGACGCCTCGTAGTAGTTGTTGCCCACGCTCTCGAGCGCGCCGGGGTTCTGGAAGGTGGCCAGTCTCAGCGTTGCAAGGTCCTTGCGGACGCCGTTGGTGAACACGCCCATCAGCTCGCCCTCACGGGTGACCGAAAGGTCGCTTAGCCAGCCGGCGGAGTAGCCGTCCTGGCTGCTGGGGAAGACGGTCGAGTCGCCGCCGAACTGCGTCAGCCCATCGTGGCTGCCGGCGCTGCCGAGGTCGATATCGATGGTCCTGAGGTTATTCGGGTCGTGTCCGAAGGTCATCTGCAGCGCCGATTCGCCCTGTTCGGACAGGCCGGCGAAACTACCGTCGTCCGCAGAGAACTGGATGCCCTCCACACGTCGGTTGTCCAAGCTGCTGACATCGCCGGTGATAGCTGTGACGACCATGTCCCAGGTGTTCGGTGCGTCGGTCTTTACGAATGCCACGGACATGACGTGGCTGACGCCCTGCGTGTTGTAGATTTCGACGGACGCTGTCTTGGCGGCCTCCCCGCCGGCCTCGTCCAATTGGAAGTAGTTAGGCATCTCCAGGGAGCCGGAGCCGTTGAAGCCGAGGTTGACGTTGGTGCGGCTGTAACCCGCCTCGTCGTCCGTCACGCGGATCCTGCCGTTGTACAACTGTGCGCTGGAGTCGGTGAACTGCGTGTTCAGTGCATCCAGCAGATCGCCCATGGTCGTGGTGTCGGGGTCGATGGCCATCGAGGTGTTTACCTCCGTACCGTCCCGGCGCGTGCCGGTGATGGTGATGGTGTCCCCATTAACCAGCGAGTCCGCCTGGTCCAGGTCCGCGATAAGCGTGCCATCGAGGGCCTCGTTACCACCGCCGGTGGTGAAGCGGTTGGTGGAGGATACCGTATTGGTCGTCGGCCCGCTCTCATCGGCGCTGAGATTGCCGGTGAAAGATATATTGCGGGTCCCCTGGGCCGGCAGGGCCGTATCGTGGGGGACACGAATGGCGTCATTGGCGGGGCTTTGGAAGCCGTCGGCCACACCTGTGTCACCTATCCGCTGCACTCGGAAGCCGGTGTTGGGGTCAACAAGGTAGTATTCTGAGTCCACCTCGAATGCGCCGGCCCGGGTGTACAGGTTGCGCTCGCCGTCGTTGACCACGAAGTATCCCTCGCCCTCTATCGCCAGATCGAGGGCCTGGCCGGTGTTTTCCAGGTGCCCTTGGGTCATGTCCCGGTCGATTGCCCCGACAGTCACGCCGCTGCCGATTTGCTGGGGGTTGGTCCCGCCCAGGGCCTCGCTGGGTCCCATGGCCGGTTGCAGCGTCTGGCCGAGAAGGTCGGCGAACGTTGTCCGACCGGTCTTGTACGCCAGCGTGTTGACGTTGGAAAGATTGTTGCCCGCAACGTCCAGCATCGTCTGGTGGGCCTTAAGCCCGGTTACGCCTGTGAGTAATGATCCCATTTCTCAATCCTTTGCAAAAAGGTCCGTGCGTACGTCGGTTATTTCGTCTCGACCAGATCGCCGAGTGTGAACTCGTAATCGCCGCTGCGGAGGTAAACCACGCTTCCATCAATGCGAACCGTATCCACCGTGCCGACCCGGCTGCCTATCTGTCCCGGCGGGTTGAAGGCGACCTGCTCGCCCAGCAGCTCCGCCGCCTCCTTCTGTCGCGGCGTCTGAGTGTCGCCGGTGACCGACTGCACGTCGCCGGGGCGGATGATGTACTGGTCGACCTGCAGGAGCGCCTGTCCGTCCTGGATGGTTACGGCGTCAACGGTTCCGCCGCGGGGCACCGCCTCGTCCGGGGCCACGAACTTGATGCTCTGGCCGAGCAGGGCGGAGGCCTCTCGCTCCGGTATGCCGGTTGCCGCGCCGCCGATACTAGTTATCTCGTCAAGGTTGACTTTGTGCCCGCCGGCGTGGACCACGACCTGCCCGTTGTCCAGAGTTACCTTCTGGACCCATTCGGTGACCGGGTTTTCGGCATCCTCGGGCTTGAAGGTGACCGACTTGCCTATGAGTGACGAGGCCTGGCCGAGCTGCATGCTGCCGAGAACCTTCTGGAACATTCCGGTAATGTTTTCGACCTGCTCCAGCTGAGACAGTTGCGCAAGCTGAGTGGCCATCTGGTTGTTGTCCATCGGCTCCAGCGGATTCTGGTTCTGAAGCTGCGTGACCAGCAGCTTCAGGTAATCCGTGCGAATCTCGCCGGAACTGCTATCCATGGCCGAAATCGGGCTCATCACAAGCTCCTATATCCAGACGTTTATCGCGTCGTCGTCTATCCTGGCGCTGTCGGGTGGTGTCGTGGCGACTGGCTCGGCCGGTGTTTCGCCGTCAATGTCGTCCTGTGTCGCCGGGGCCGACTGCGAGCCGTCCCGGTGTTCCTCGCCGGTTTCGGAATCGGCGAAGTCCGGCATGTGCGAGTCGCCGGAGTTCTGGTCGGTAAGGTCTAGGTCCATCCGCCGAAGCTGCACGCCGGACTCGCTGAGCCGGGTCATCAGCGCCGGAAGTTCCCGCTGAATCTCGGTCATTGTCCGGGAGTTGGCCACCTCCAGCGTGCCGCGCAGTTGGTCGCCGTCTGACTCGAAGGTTATCCGCACGCTGCCAAGCTCCGGCGGGTTCAGGCGAACCGTTATCTGCCTGCCGGAACGAACCGAGCCGCCCTGTACGGTCTCGGCGACACTGTCGGCCACCTGCGCCGCCGGCGTGCGGGCCTGGGGCGTCGGCTGATTCGCTGTTGTTGGTTGTGCTGTCTCGGCGGCCGATGCTGGCTCGGCGTCAACATGGGCCGTAGTCTGCTGTTCTCGCGGGGCGCCGGACTGCTCCGCTCTTGTGGTTACAGTCGGCTGGGAATCCGGCCCGGCCGCCTGACGCAGTGCTTCCTGGAAACGCTCGCTCGCGTCGCCTTCACCGCCCCGGCCCGTATCGCCGTCGGCGGTGGACTGGCCGGTCTGGTCGGCCGTCTGACGCAGCTCGCCCGCGTCCGCAACGGAGGCCCGCGATTCGCCTTGCTGTGACTGTTCGGTGTCGCCGTTCTGGGCGGCGTTTCTGGCAGTGGTGGTGGAGACCGGCTCAACCGATTGCGTTTCGGCCTGTTCGGAATTCGCTTCGCCTGACCGGGTCGCATCCGTGCTGCCGGATTTTAGGGAGCCGTCCGACTCCAGGGAGGCGCCTTCGGCCTGGCCGGCTGAGGCGCCCGCCGCTGGCTCGCCGGCGGTTCGCGCATCTGTCCGGAGCTGCTGAGCCGCCGACAGAACGTCATGCCGGGCCTGCCCGGAAGCATCTACCGGCTCGCCCTCGGCGGCCGAGGCCCCCCTGACCTTCACTGTAACACTTGCCGACGCATCCTCGGAATCTCCATTGTCAAAGGCGGCTTCGGCCTTGAAAACCTGCTTGCCCTCGGAAAGGGCCTGCTCGGGAGCGGCGGTATTCAGTCGCTTTCCGGCCAGAACCAATTCAATCCCGCCGGCCTCCGCCCGCATTTGCCCCATACCGGCGACAACTACCCGAACCGCCTCGCCGTCGCTGATGAGGTCCTCCGAGGAGATGCTTTCGGCGTCGAAGCCAAGCTCCTCGGCCACTTGGACCGGCTCGCCGTCGGAAAGCATCTCTAGAACAAGCGCGAAGGAGACTCGCTCGCGTTGGCTCCGGCCGTTGTCGTGAGTCTTTGCCGACTCATCCTGACTGCGGTTGCCGCGGATACGGGGCGCGGCGTCGGCCTCGACCGGGCCTTTCCCTTTGTCGGTGGGTGTCGCCTGCGTGTAGGGCCGGCCGGTCCCGCGGGCGTCCGTGCCCGCCTTTGGCCGGTCCGGAAGCAGCGGTTCTTTCGAGGACGAGGCCGATGCGCCTTTTGGCGTATGCGGCAACGACACCCGAGGTATCAGCATGTCTGCAATCTGGATGGCTGTATCTGCCATGCTGCGGTCCTTTCGCGGGCCATTACAACCGCAATCGGCGTGCCAGACAGAACGTGGCAAAGCTAACCTGAGTCGTAACCTCTTGCTGGCACAAGCTATATAAAACAACAGCACGGCTTCGAACCTCATCTGGCGGTCAGGTCGGCTGCGGCGAGCGGGGAAGATTCTTCCTGCCGGCCGGAAGGAATCTCCTTCCACAACAAAAGTTTCTTTAATCACTTGCGTCGAGTGCCGGCTGCATGTATCCTTCCGGCCCAACAGCATCGCGGCGACAGGGAGGTCGCGGCGTAATATTAGTGAATAGCCGACAGGAACGGAGTCCGGCGGAAGCGATGAGCAACTCACGCAGTCCGGAAAAAGGCCCAGGCGGCGACACCAGGACCTTCAGGGGTTATCTCAGAACACCTTGCCCCCCGGCTTTTTCCGCGCCGGATCGGATGGGTCGCCGGTCCGCAAGCGGTCCGGGGCGCAAAACTTTCGCTGTTCGGCTAATCCCTCAGCGAAGGTCTGGCCGAATAGGTATATGCGTCGGGGCTGACGCGCCTGCCCGCGGGCAGGGGGCCTCGATAGCGCGCGGCCGAGCAGCCGCGCGGCAACTCATTGGTAGTTCTTTGTGTGAGATGAGGTATTGACATGGAAGTCGATATCGAGCGGCTGATTCAAGGTGCTGTGCTGGTGGGGCGGGTCTCGTCGGACCTCTCGCAACTGAAACGCCGGTTGCGGCGGGTAGCCCGCGAGGTGACGACCGCCGACGACGCCGACTCCGCGCTGGAGGCGGTTTGCGACATCGGCGCTGAACTCGTGCTCGTTGACGAGGGGCTGGGGCAGCGCGAGACGCTCAGTGCGACACAGCGGATAGCAGCCGAGCGGCCGCGGGCGGCTGTGGTGGTGGTTTCGGGTTCTCCCGGTGTGGACTCGGCTGTGAGGTTTATGCGAGCCGGCGCGTGCGACTACGTTCCGGGACCGCTGGACAACGGCCGGCTCGAGGAGCTGCTCGACGGCCTGCTCGACGAGGTCCTCCAGGCGGCCAGCGGTGAGGATCGCTTCCTGTGCCCGGAGTGCCCGCCAGGTCTGGCCGTGGTCGGCAGAAGCCCGGCGATGGTCCGAACCTTTCAGATTGTCCGTCGCGTCGCCCACAGCCGATGCAACCCCGTGCTGATACTGGGCGAGACCGGCACGGGCAAGGAGCTTGCCGCACGCGCGGTCCACGCCTGGCGATGTGGCGAGGATGAGCCGTTCGTGGCGGTCAACTGCGCGGCCCTTACGGCGAACCTGCTGGAGAGCGAGCTTTTCGGCCATGTCCGCGGGGCCTTCACCGGCGCCGACAAGGACAAGACCGGCCTGTTCGCCCTCGCCGGGAATGGCACGATCTTTCTCGACGAGATATCGGAGATGCCGGCGGCTCTCCAGGCGAAGCTGCTGCGGGTGCTCCAGGAGCGAATGTTCCGCAAGGTCGGCGGCACAAAGGACATCGCCTTCGAGGGTACGGTAATCGCCTCGAGCAACCGCGACCTGCCGCGGGAAGTCGAGGAAGGCGAGTTCCGCCGCGACCTTTACTACCGACTGGCGGTGTTTCCAATCACTCTGCCGCCTCTGCGGGACCCGGACCGCAAAGACGACATCGAGCTGCTGGCCGAGTATTTTCTCAATACTTCCGGCATCGCCGGCGAGCACAGCATCAACGGTCTGACTCCCGGCGCCGTCGAGAAGCTGCGCGGCCATGACTGGCCGGGCAATGTCCGCGAGCTGCGGAACGTCGTCGAACGGGCGCTGCTTCTGGAGACATCCGATGAGATAACACCGGCGGCCTTGCACCTTAACTGCTCTCAGGCGGGCGAGTCGAGTCCGGCGGCCGAGGCGCAAGCCAACAACCCGGACGATTTCTCGCTGGAGACAGCCGAGCGGGAGTTCATTCTGCGGGCGCTGCGCGAGACCGGCTGGCAGCGGACACGGGCCGCGGCGCTGCTGGGCATCACCCGCGCGACCCTCCACGCGAAACTCAAGCGGTATGACATCCAGCCGCCAGGGACCGGCACATCAGGAGGGAGCGACTCTTCCGAAACCGGCTCGGCCGGACGGTCGAAGCTTGCCGAAGCGGCGCGCTGAACGGGTGGCTCTTCGGACGCTGTGCATCTCCGACCGGTGGTCGTATTTACGCTGATCCACACCCACCATGGGGCAGGCACGCTGCTTCCCTTCGACCGCATCGCTTGACAGGTCACCGGCCGCCGGGTGGCGACGGCAAGGCCGGCCGCGAGTAAAGCGGGCTATCCGCCGCCTGGCGAGGCCAGCGGGTGCGCGTGGTCGTACACTTCCTTGAGCCGGCGGGATGTCAGGTGGGTATAAACCTGCGTGGTTGACAAGCTAGCGTGTCCGAGCATCTCCTGCACGCTGCGGAGATCGGCCCCGGCGTTGAGCATGTGCGTGGCGAAGCTGTGTCTAAGCGCGTGGGGGCTGACGCCGGGGTCAAGCCCGGCTTGCTTGAGGTGCTTATCCAGCATCCTCCGTACCGACCGCTGGTTTATCCGTCGGCCGCGGCGGTTGACGAACAAGGCCCCGCGAGTCGGCTCGTCACCGTCGTCCGCGTTGCGCATCCGCAGATAATGCTCGATGGCCTCCATCGCCTTGGTTCCCAGCGGGACGATGCGCTCCTTTCGCCCCTTGCCGCGGATGCGAAGCGCCTGGGCGAACTCGTCGAGGTCCTCTATGTTCAGTGAAACCATCTCGCTGACCCGCAGCCCGGATGAGTAGATGGTCTCCAGCATGGCCCGGTCGCGTGCGCCCAGCGGCGTGGAGGTGTCGGGCGTTTCCAGCAGTGCGGCCACCTGTTCGGGGTCCAGGCAGGTCGGCAGGCGGCGGCGCTGGCGCGGCGTCCGGACGGCGCTTACCGGCGAGGCGTCCAGCCGACCGGTACGGATGAGGTACTTATAGAAGCTTCGCAGCGAAGACAGCTTCCTGGCGATGCTGGCGTTTGACAGCCCATCGTTCCGCATCGCGGCCAGGTAGCCGCGCACATCCGTCGGGGTCGCCGAGAGTATCAGCGACTTCAGCCGTTCGGCGTCGATGTCGTCGTCAGTCGGTTCATCGCCGTTCGCGGCCAGCAGGAGCCGGCAGAATTGCGTCAGATCGGCCGCATAGCCGCGGATGGTGTGTTCGGAGAAGTTGCGCTGGTCGTCGAGGTATTCGAGGAACTCGTTGATAAGGGGTATCGGTTCCACCCGCTTGCTTCCGTTTCCGCTCACAGGCGGCTCCGGCGGGCGGGGGAGTCGGCCCCGGGGCCTTCGGCGGTCGCGGCGTTGACCGCCTCGAAGCACATCCTCGCCGCCTCCGGCCAGCCGAAATCCGCCCGCGGGTCGTCGGCCAGCCGCATCACCTCATCGACCACGTGGTCTTCCTGTCCGGCCGCGTAGCGGAACACATAGTGGTGCGGGCCTACTGTCGTGGTGAGCGTTCGCATTTCCATGGCGGAGACCTTCCGTTGGATTCCCGAGCGGCCGGACGATACCGGCTTCACATTCTCATATCGGACACTCGGCCGGGATTCTGAAGTGTGCAACTCCGTTGACCGGGCAATCCGCCACTGGCGATTGGTCCGACAGCCGCCGGAATGTGCAACCCGGGACATAGGTGACAGCTTAGTCCAGGGACATAGGTAACACTTGTTCTGCTTGCTGGTCCGACTCCTGGAGCGTAGCGGAAGGAGGCGGACCAGCGGCGGGCCTGACTTAGCATCTCATCGGCAAGGAAGAACGGAAAGGCCCGGCCATGAACCAAATGAGCATGAAAGCCGTGATGCAGGAATGGACGCCGATGGCCGCTGTCGGTCACCGGAATTTGACGCTGGTGCCCAAGCGGGGGGACATCAGCCACATCAGCCGAAGCATATCGCCGACAGCAGGATTGCTCGCTAGGGTAGTTGACGAAAAACTCCCCCATGCGTACAATCCGGGCTGGATCGATTGGCTGGCCGATGGCCTGATGTGTGCCGCTGTGGGTGCCGAACGGTGGCCCGCCAAGCTATCTGCCGTTGTAAGCTGCTAGATTCCATGATGTTGAAAAAGTTGACCCGCGCGCGTAGCTCAACTGGATAGAGCATCGGTCTACGGAACCGAAGGTTGCAGGTTCGAATCCTGCCGCGCGTAGTTTCGCCCGCTGGTGGGAGTTTTGCTTCGGTTTTCAGCGGGGCTGTCAGTATTTGCGGTTTGGGGTGTCTTAGAACTGGATGCCGGCCATGGCCGAGCGTACTTCCTCGATGGTCGATTCGCCTGAGCGGATTATCTTCTCGATGTGACGTCGGGCGGCGTCTATTTGCTTTTCGTTAACGAGCCGGGAGTTCTTCGCCGGGCTGGTTGCGGTTCCGGCGACGTACACGGGTTTGTGGTCGGTGGTTCCGTCGCTTTCATATACGCGTTCGATTCGCCGCCGCCCGCCGGTAATCGACAGGAAGTACATAAGGTTCACCCGCCGCAGGGCCTCTTTCTCCACGCCGCACTCATCCACTATCTGTTGCCGGGCCTGTCGATAGGTGTCCGCGTGGAGGTTTGTCGCGAGCATGTGTCCGGCCATCGGCAGCTCGAAGTACTCTCGCAGCTCCCGGCCCCAGAGGTATGCGTAGTAGGACCCTCGGCCTATTTCGTGGCAGATGTAGCAGCGTCGGGGGCTGGGGCTTTTCAGGCCCTGTTGGATGGTGGCCATGCTGTCGGCGGCCGCGAGGTGAACGCCCGGCGGCACGAAGTTCAGCAGGGCGCACATGACGGTGGTCTTTCCGGCACCTCCTGGCACCGCGCCGACCAGGAACGATGCGCCGGCCCCGACGGCCGCCATGGAATAGGCCGACAGCTCTCGCGACAGCGTGCCGGCCTCGATGAGGTCCACAATCGAGAGCATCCTGCCGCCGCGCTGGTTGCAGCGGTCTATCTCTCGGCAATGCCTGGTGACGTCCTGTCCGCTCATTTTCTTCTCCGGGTGTCCTCGGCGGGCGCGAGCCGACGATGGCCGGCTCGTAGTCTATGCGCACAAAGTCCCGACGGGAAGGGGGCTGTCAATGGTTCGACGTGTGCGGCCTTCCGGCGGCTATTCGTGCGAGCGTTCAATTGTCCGCATAGAATATACGTGCATTACCGGGGGATGAAGTAATAGGGTGACAGGTGCACCCGGCGCCGCAGTGGCTCGCCGGGAACAGAGAGTGTTTGTGGACGAAAGGAAAGACGATGGCGCCGGCAAAAGAAGGCGACAAGGTCAAGGTACAGTACACGGGCAAGCTGAAGGAGGACGGAACCGTATTCGCCTCCAATGATGAGAACGATCCGCTCGAGTTCACCGTGGGTAAGGGCGAGATCATCCCCGGCTTCGAACAGGCGATCGTCGGCATGGATGAAGGCGAGGAAAAGACGGTGGAAATCCCGTCTGAGCAGGCCTACGGCGAACACACCGAGGAGCGAGTCGTCACAGTGCATCGCGAGCAGCTTCCGGATGATATGGACCCGCAGGTCGGGCAGCAGCTTCAGGTCCGCCAGGGCGAGCAGAGCATCCCGGTGGTGGTGACGAACGTGGCCGAGCAGCAGGTCACGCTCGACGCCAATCATCCCCTGGCCGGCAAGGACCTGGAGTTCGACATCAAGGTCCTCAAGGTCGATTGAGTCGGCCATGTCCGAGAGACACCTTGGCACGCGATGGGGAAGGTGTATCTTAACAGACCCGTTCGCAATCCCGGGCGCGAGTGCGGACCGGGCGAACGGGACAGGTCCGTTGTGAGATCAAACGATGACAGAGCAGCATAGCCAACAGCACCCGGAGCGGGACGCCGGCGCCCAATCGCGGGCCGACGAAGCCGAAAACGCCGAGCCGCGGGTTGATGAGCGGAAGGAGCAGTCGGAGCAGCCCGACGCCTCGGATGATCAGGATCTTCAGGAGCGACAGCGGCTGGACGCCGAGCTTGAGCAGGAAATCGAGCAGGCGCTCGGCTCGGCGAGTATAGAGGACCTCATGGCCGCCGAAGAGGCCCAGCGTCACGCGCCGCCTTCGGCGGACAAGGACGGCGGCGATGTGCGCACCGGCCGTGTCATCGCAGTCCAGGGCGACGATGTGTTCGTGGACCTCGGCGGCAAGGACCAGGGCGTGCTGCCGGCGGCGCAGTTCGAGGATGAACCGCTGCCGGAGCCGGGCCAGGAGGTGGAGGTAACCGTCGAGGGCGTCAACGACGACGAGGGCCTGCTGATGCTGTCGCGCAAGGGCGCCGTGCTGGCCGCTGCGTGGGACCGGCTGGAGAGGGGGCTTGTCGTCGAGGGTCGGGTAACCGGACACAACAAGGGCGGTCTGGAGATGGACCTGGACGGCATTCGCGCGTTCATGCCCATCAGCCAGATCGACCGGACCCGCGTCGAGGCCGACGACCTCACCGGTTACGTCAACCGCCGTCTGCCGGTGGAGGTGATAGAGTTCAACCCGTCCGAAGGCGACGTGGTGGTCTCGCATCGGGCGGTGCAGGAAAAGCAGGTCGAGCAGGCCCGTCGTGATCTGTGGGAGACGCTCGAGCCGGAGCAGATAGTGACCGGCACCGTCAGGAGCATCATGCCTTACGGGGCGTTCGTGGATATCGGCGGGATTGACGGGCTTCTGCATGTAAGCGACATGAGCTATTCGCGCGTGGAAGACCCGCGCCACGTGGTCTCGGAGGGTCAGCAGGTCGAGGTGAAGGTCCTGAAGATCGACCGTGAGAACGAGAGGATATCGCTGGGGCTTAAGCAGACCAGCCCGGACCCGTGGGCGATGGCGGCCGAGCAGTTTCAGCCCGGTCAGACCGTCGAAGGCCGCGTGGTGAAAATGATGGACTTCGGCGCGTTCGTCGAGGTCGCCGAGGGCGTGGAAGGGCTTGTCCCGATAAGTGAGTTGAGTTACGAGCGGCGGGTGCGGCACCCGTCGGAGATACTTTCCGATGGCGAGACGGTGCGCTTGCGCGTGCTGAACGTCGAGCCGGAGCGGCAGCGGATGAGCTTGTCGCTGAAGCAGATGGGCGACGACCCGTGGGTCGGCGCGGAGGCCCGCTGGCCGGAGGGCGAGATAGTGCAGGGCCGGGTGACGCGAGTAGCGGATTTCGGCGCGTTCGTGGAGCTTGCATCGGGTGTGGAGGGGCTGGTTCACATCAGTGAGCTTGCCGACGGTTTCACGCGGTCGGCCGCCGACGTTGTATCCGAGGGAGACACGGTCTCGGTGAAGGTGCTGTCGGTGGATGAGCAGGAGCGCAGGATTTCGCTTTCGCTCAAGCAGGCCGCCGCCGCGCCGCAGGTGGCGCCGGAAGATGTCGCCTCCGAGCAGGACCGGCCGAAGCCGAAGGAGCGGAAGGACCTCAAGGGCGGACTGGACTGAGCGCCGCGGCCCGGCAATCCAAAAAACGAAGCTCGACAGCAGGCACAAATTCTGATCCCGGAATCCCAGGCATCTTTCGCTACCGTTGTGCCAAAGCGCGGCGGCCCGGCCGCCGGGTTTCACGACTTCATACGCGACGGAGACGGCTCAGCAGATATTCGGTTCTATGCCGGCGTTTCGCGCGGCCTCGGCCATCGGTTCGACGCAGTCGCCGCGGGCGACGGCGAAGTGGTACTGGGTGTCCACCCGCAGTGACATGAGCTTTTCCAGCGAGTCCGTCTCGATTACCAGTGCGTTACGGCAGCGTATGGGGGCGTCGGCGCATTCGACGAGAGTCCCGCGGGCGAGTATCAGCGATTCGAGATCCTTCGTCAGCCGGGCCAGCGTCACGGGCAGCCCCGGCGGCAGCTTTACGTGCACGGTAGGGCTTGGGCGGTCTCCATGGTAGTCGGCGATGGTGTACGGGCTGAAGGTCTCGGGGTCGGCAAAATTCCGTGGCAGCACGTCGTGGCTGACGACGGCTTTGCCGGCCCGCTCATGCAGGCCTCCCATGAAGCTGCACCGGCCCGCCGCGCGGCGGAACAGCAACATCGTCGCCAGGGCGTCGAGGTCGCCCTGGCATCCGCTGGGTATGCCCTCTTCGCCTAGCAGCATGAGCGGCACGCAGGGCACCGGTCGCTCGGAAGGGGCCTTCCAGTCCGCGCAGACGATGGTGATGGCCGCGGCCGAGTGCTCATCCACCAGCGAGCGCAGCGCCAGATACATCCGCATCGCGTCCAGTATGCGTTCATCAGCCGGCTGGTCGGACCGGCGACGCTCGGCGCCCGCAATGAGCCGCCGGGCGAGCGTGTGCACGGCCCCGTCGTCGGCCTCGCGCTGTCTGGCGGCCAGTGCATCCGTGGGGACCTCCACCCCAAGCAGTTCCAGCTTACGTCGGATCACAGCCAGGTCGTCGGTGATTTGGCTTTCGGTGAGGTAGTCGGTCGGCAGCGTGCCGACAATCAGGAAATTCCCGGCGTTGTTTTCGGTCATTTCGGCTCCGTTGGGTATCTGGTCTGAGGCGTGGATATCGTCTGTCGCCGGCGGCGTCAATGCCCGCAAAATCGGCGCAGCCATGATTTTCCGAAAATAAGAAGAATAAAATACCAGTACGGGCGTTATGCTGATAGTAATGGGTTAGAACCGCGCGCCCGCTGAGGTGTTAGAACAATATGGCAGGCCGAAAGTGGCCGGATGCACCCGGACAGGGCGGTGGTGGACGGGCTATAGGTGAGCATAACAGAAGCCCTTCTTGAAAAAGGAGTTATAACGCCGGAGCACCTGGCTCACGCCATGGAGATCCGCAAGGATGAGGGTCTGCGCCTGGACAAGGCGCTGGTGCAACTGGGTTATGTCAGCGAGCTGGCGCTGCTGGAGGAGATGGGCGAGCAGCTCGCGATCCCGCTGGTTGACCTGTCGGCGGTGGAAATCGACGTCGAGACGCTGCGCTCGCTGCCGCCGAAGCTGGTGTTCCGCAAGCACCTGGTCCCCGTCAGCCGCAGCAACGGCGAACTGACGGTGGCCACCTGCGACCCTTATGACCTCTACGCCTTCGACGAGGTCCGTCTGCTGACCGGGCTGGAGGTGATGCCCGCCCTTGCGCCCCGCGAGGAAATCGACCGAATCATAAAGACCTACTACGGCGTCGGGGGCAACACCATCGAAGAGATGATGAGCACCGACGACCTGGAGGTAATAGACGACGGCGAGCAGGACAACGGGGACCTGCTGGAGATGGCCCAGGAGGCCAGCGTCATCAAGCTGGTCAACGAGATATTCCTGGAGGCCCTGAACGAGCGGGCCAGCGACATCCACATCGAGCCGTATGAGAACGACCTGATCATCCGCTACCGGATAGACGGGGTGCTTCAGCGGGCGTCGGTGCCGCCGCAGATTCGACGCTTCCAGGCGGCGATTATCAGCCGCATCAAGATCATGGCGAAGATGAACATCGCCGAGAAGCGCATCCCCCAGGATGGGCGGATCAACCTCCAGGTCGGCGGCCGGCAGGTGGATGTCCGCGTCAGTGTCATACCCATGCTCTTCGGCGAGGGCGTGGTGATGCGACTGCTCGATAAGTCCAATCTGCTGTTCAAGCTCACAGACCTCGGCATGGAAGGCGACACCTTCGGCGTCTTTCAGCAGCTCATCAAACGCCCGCACGGCATAGTCCTGGTCACGGGGCCCACCGGCAGCGGCAAGACCACCACCCTGTACGCGGCGCTTCAGGAGATAGTCCGCCCTGAGATAAAGGTCCTCACGGTGGAAGACCCGGTCGAGTACCACCTCGATGGCGTCAATCAGGTGCAGGTGCAGGAGAAGGTGGGCATGACCTTCGCTCGTGGCATCCGACACATGCTTCGGCACGACCCCGACGTCGTGATGATCGGCGAGATTCGCGACATCGAGACGGCCGAGGCGGCCATACAGGCGGCGCTGACCGGACACCTGGTTTTCTCCACGCTGCATACCAACGACGCATGCTCGGCCGCGACGCGACTGCTGGACATGCGGCTGGAGCCGTACCTGGTCACCAGCACGCTCGAGGCGGCAATGGCCCAGCGGCTGATAAGGACCATCTGCCCCCACTGCAAGGAGCGGTACGAGCCGGACCCGGATTCGCTGCCGGACGACTTCCGACTCCAGCCGGACGAGATGCTCTACAGGGGCGCCGGATGCCGCCAGTGCCGGGGTACCGGTTACCACGGCAGGAGCGGGCTTTTTGAGCTTATGCTGGTGGACGACGATATCCGACAGCTTGTTATGAACAGCTCACCCGCCGGAGAGGTGATCCGCGCTGCGCGTCGCAACGGAATGCGCATGCTGCGCGAGGACGGCTGGACCAAGGTCCGTGCCGGCATAACCACACCCGAAGAGGTGATCCGCAGCACCAAGGCATAGGTCCCGTCTGTCGGCGGGCGCGGAGCGCGTGCGGCATGGCCACCTACCAATACATAGCGAAAAACAGCGGAGGGCAGGAGGTTACCGGGCTTCTCAACGCCGAAAACGAGGGCGCCGTCATAAGCGCGCTGAGCGAGCGCAACCTCTACCCTGTCGAGGTCTCGGAGTATGCCGAGCGGCCCGGCCGGCTTCGCGGAAATGTCCGTCCCCGGCATATGTCCGTGGCATACGGCCAGCTCGCGGACCTGCTCGGCGCGGGCGTGCCGCTGTTGCGGGCGCTGGAGATACTGCATCGGGCCACCGGCAACGAACGCCTGAAAGAGGCCATAAACCACCTCCGCGACCAGATAGCCGAGGGCAGCACCCTCGCCGAGGCGATGGCCGGTCGGCCGAACGCCTTCAAGCCGCTGCACAGCGCCATGATCCGCAGCGGCGAGGAGGCGGGTTTTCTCGAGGATGTGCTGAGAAACCTCGCGGAGTTCCTGGAGCGACAGGATGAGCTGAGCGGCAAGGTCCGCGGCGCGATGATATACCCGATGGTGATCACGGTAACGGGTATAATCGGCCTGCTGGTGATTCTGCTGTTCCTGGTGCCGCGCTTTGAGCCGTTTTTCGCCAACATGGACCTTCCGGTGGCCACGCGGGTGCTTTTCTCGTCCTCGGGCCTGCTGCGCCGGAACCTGGGACTGCTGCTTGGCGTTACGGCTTTGACGGTGATAGCCATACGGGCAGTGCTGGCGAGCGAATCCGGCAGGCAGGCCTGGGACCATTGGCGGGTGAAACTGCCGCTTTTTGGGAAAGTCGTGCGCATGGTGAGCATCACGCGGTTCTGCCGCATCCTCGGGACCATGCTCGCCAACGGCGTGCCGATTATCCGCGCGCTGGAGATCAGCAAGAACGCCACCGGCTCGCCGGCACTGACCGAACGGATCGCCGAGGCCGCCGACAACGTCCGCCGGGGCGACCCGCTGGCCGAGCCGCTGCGGCGCAGCGGCATGTTCCCGCCGGAGGTGGTCGAGATGGTCGCCGTGGCCGAGGAGTCCAACCAGCTTGAAAAGGTGCTGGTGCACATAGCCGACACGGTCGAGCGGCGGATGGACCGCCAGGTGGACCAGGCGGTGCGGCTGATAGAGCCGGTCATCCTCGTGCTGCTCGCGGGGGTGCTGGCGTTCGTGGCGATGGGGCTTATCACCCCCATCATCCAACTTGGACAGGCGTTTCGCTGATGCCGGCGGTGCTGGCCGACCGGTATCGGGGTAACGAGAAACAAAGGTTCTATGATGGCTGCACGGGAGAAACAAATGAGCAGACGTGAAAGGAACAGGAGAAAGGGCTTTACCCTCATCGAGCTGATCATCGTCGTGAGCGTGCTGGCGTTCCTGGCGGGCATATCCGTCGTTGGATACACCCAGGTCCGCAGGGGCCTGGACCGGGACGCGACTCTCGCCCTGATCAGTCAGACCGAAAGCGCGGTCAAGTTCTACGAAGCCAACATGAGGCGCTACCCGACCACCGAGGAAGGCCTGAGGGCGCTTATCGAAAGGCCCCAGGACGAGGCCGAGGCCGAGCGATGGAACGGGCCGTACCTCGAGGAGCGGGAAATCCCCCGCGACGCATGGGGCAACGAGCTTCGGTACGAACGTGTGACCGATGACGAGGACCGGCCGTTCCGCATCTGGTCGGTCGGGCCTGACGGACAGGACGGCACCGACGATGACATCCGCCCCTGGACGGACGACTAGCGGGGCCGCGGCGGCGTCTGGTTTCACGCTGATTGAGCTGGTGCTGGTCCTGGCGGTGCTGATGACGCTCGCGGGCGTTACGGTGCTGAACCTGCGCGGCTTCGGAAGCGCCCACGAGCTGGATGAAAGCGCGAACCGGCTGACCACCGCGCTGCGCCTGGCGCGGGCGGAGGCGGCCAACCAGGGCCGGAGAATACGAATACAGCCGGACGGCGACACAGGCCTGCTGCGAGTGCTGTGGGAGCCGGAGCCGCTGGCGAGGCCCGGCGAGTTTTCCGAGTACCCCAGCGTGTGGCGCGGGTACCTGCCGGCCGAGCCGGTTCGCGTTGTGCGTAGCCGGCTGACCGGCGAAAGCCGTTACCGCTCGCTGTGGTCGGAGCGTGCTTGGTCGGACGGCTCGGACGCCGAGCTTGAGCCGGTGACGTTCTATCCCGACGGAACGAGCGACTCGGCCGTGCTGGAGTTGCAGCGGGGCGAGCTGGTCGTGGTTGTGGAGATAAGCGGGCATACCGGGACGGTCAGCACCTACAGGTCGTCGCCGGACCAGCGGCAGGGCGCATGGTGAAGCCGCAACCTGTCGGAGATCGAGGCATGGAAGGACAGACAGCGACAACCGTAAGGTCGGCCCAGTCGGCCGGCAGGAGGCAGTCGGGCGTGGTCCTGATGGAGATCGTCCTTGCGCTGGCTGTGTTCTTCGCCATAGGCGGGATAGTCGTCGGCTCGATGAATTCCGCGGCCCGCGCCGCCGGACAGGTGGCCCGGGAGGCCCGGGCGGCCGACCTAACTGTGACGATTATGTCGCAAATTCACATGGGCCTGATAGAAGCGAGGGATTTCGGTCCCGAATACCTGGAAGAGCCGATGGACGGCTGGACCTGGCGGATAGTGACCGAACCGGTTTCGGACTCTTTCGATATTCCGGAGATGGTTCGTGTGGAGATCGTCGTCCGCGACACCCGTAACGACCGGGTGCATCGGCTGACAGAACTCGTGCTCGACGATGTCGAGGCCGTCGAACAGGAGGCCTGGTGGTGATCGGCCGTTCGTTCAGAACGTCGCGACCGCAACCGGCGGGACTTACGCTGGTGGAGCTTATCCTCGCGCTGGCGCTGACGGTCGGTCTTGCCGGTGCGGTGATGGGCTTCTATCACCAGTCCACGTCGCTGCGCGAGTCGCTGCTTGCGCAGGCGGACTTTGTCGCCGCACAGCGGTCGTTCATGGACCAGGTGACTTCGGAGCTTCGCGGCGCCCGCCGGCACCGTATGACGGGCATCACTCTCGAAGGCGGCGAGATGGAGATGGAGCTGGTAACGACCGCACTTCCGGGACCGGCGGTGTGGGTCGCGCCGAGAATCACCGAGCAGCCCCCGCCGGTCGAGCATGACCTTCGCCTGGTCGGCTACCGGCTCGGCTACGAGGAAGACGAGGCCGGCAACGTCTTCGTAAGCGGGCTGGAACGGACCGAGCAGAGGCGGATTACCGCCCCGGTGGTCGAGGAAGGCGAGGAAATCACAGTCGAGCTACTGACCGACCGCATCAGGTTTCTGCGGCTGCGGTACTGGGACGGCTCGGCCTGGATCACGTCCTTCTCCGGCGGCGATTTTCCGGAGGCGGTGGAGGTGACGGTCGGCAGGCGCCCGCTCCCGGAGGCCACCACGCCCGAAGAGTATCCCTATGAGACATTCACCCGCGTGGTCTATATCCCTGCCGGTGGTGAAACGCCTCGCGGCCGGGGCGAACGCGGCGGCGGACGACAAGACGCCGATGAATTCGGCGAAGGAGGCCGCTGGTGAAAAACCGCGGCGCCATCCTGGTGGTCGTGATGGTCCTGACGGCCCTGTCGTCGGTGGTGGCGGCCAGCTTGCTGTTCCGCATGCACGCCGAAGTCGCCGCCTCGGGCGCCGCCGTCGGAGGAGAACAGGCGTACTCCGCGGCATACAGCGGCATTCGCCGGGCCATGTCCATCGTCGCGAACGACCCTTACCACACGGACTGGTACGACAACCCCTCGCTGCTGCACAACCAGCTTGTGGCCGACGACGGCGTGTGCAGGTGGTACTTCACCATATATGCCCATAATCCGTCGGACCCCGGGAATCTCCGCTTCGGGCTTACCGACCAGGCAGCCCATATCGATGTCAACGCCGCCGATGAGGATATCCTCGCGGCGATTCCGAACATGACGGCCGAGCTGGTCGATGCGCTGCTGGACTACCGCGACAGCGACGACACCCCTCGGCCCCAGGGCGCCGAGCAGGACTACTACGGCCAGCTCGCGTACCCTTACCTGATCCCCAACGGCCCGCTGGGGACCGTCGAGGAGCTTCTGATGGTCCGCGGCTTCACCGGACCGGTGGTGTACGGCGAGGACGCCAACCTCAACGGGCTTCTGGACCCCAACGAGGACGACGGCGGCCAGACCTTCCCGCCCGACGACGGCGACGGCGTTCTGGATCGGGGAATGCTGGGCGTGCTGGCTGTGGATGTGTCTGCGCCGAATATCGACAGCGACGGAAACCCCCGAGTGAACATGCTGACCGCGGAGCGGGAGGAGCTTGAGTACGCCGGGCTGTCGGATCAGACCATCGACTACATCATGGTCATCCGCGCTGAAAGCTCGCTGTCCGAGGCCACCCGCCGCCGCAGGGGCATCGGCGAGATGCCCTCTCATCCGGCGGAGCTTCTGGAGGCCGAGTACGAGGTCACCCAGGACCACGAGGAGCTGGATCTTCAGGCCGGCGACGTTATTTACTCCGGCGTCGGGGCCGACGAGCTTGCCGATGTGCTCGACCGGCTGACCTGCACGGACGAAGAGACCCTCACAGGCCTGGTCAACGTCAATACCGCCCCGGCGGCGGTGCTGGCCGCGCTGATGGGCGGCGACGAGTTCACCGCCCGGCGAATCGTTGACTACCGAGCCGGCCTCGGCGACATCGAGCGGCTCACGCCCGCCTGGCTGTACGCGCAGGGCGTGGTGGACGCCGAGCGGTTCGTGGAGTTGGCGCCTATGCTCACGACGCGAAGCAACAGCTTCCACGTTCGGTGCCTCGGTTTCGGCGTTCCGTGCGGCCGGTTCCGCGTGCTGGAGGCGATTATCGACGTTTCGGATACCAGGCCCCGGATCACCTATCTCAGAGACATTACGCGCCTGGGGCTGCCCTTCGTCCCGGACGCCGACGAGTTGAGGAGGGGCGGATGATGGCCGGATTCGTCGGAAAACTTGGAGTACTGCTCGGCGGCGGGCGTGTCGCGGCAGTCGAGTTCGACAGGCGACACCTGCGACTGGTGGAGTCCACCCGCAGCGCCGGGGTTTCGACCGTGCGGCGGCTGCAATGCCTAGATATGCCGGACGATATGGACCTCTCGGACCCCCAGCCGGTCGGGAAGTTCATCGGCCGGTCGCTGCGCGAAATCGGCCTGGGCGGGGCGGCGCTGCTTATGAACATCCCCCGCGGGCAGGCGGTGCTCAAGCCACTGAGCTTCCCGCCGGGGACCGCCGAGGCGGACCTGCCCGGCATGGTCCTTTACCAGATGGAAAGCGACCTGCCGTTTCCGGTCGCGGACGCGGTAATCGACTTCACCGTGGAGACCCATTACGCGGCCGAGCCGACCGGACAGAACCAGTCAGAAAGCGTGGATGTGCTGGTGGCGGCGGTGCGTCTGGAAGTTGTGGACTACTACCGCCGTGTGGCGTCCGCGGCCGGATGCAAGCTGTACGGGCTTGGACTGAGGTCGTATTCAAACCTTCGGTGTCTGCGTGGCTGTCTGCCCGGGCCGGAGCGGGACAACGAGGGGCTGGCCCTGGTGAACCTCACCGCCGACGATGCGGAGATAGACGTTGTCACCGGTCCCGGCCGCTGCCGGCTCAGTTTCAGCCGGTCGGTAACGCTGCTGGCGTCGGGCGACGACGACCCCGACGCTCGCGTCCGTGCGGTCGTTACAGAGACGGCTCGGAGTCTGCGCAGCTACCAGACACTCGACAGCGGCGGGCGTGTGGACAGGGCGATCGTCGCCGGCGGCACCGGCATCGAGGAGCGGGTCGCCGAGGAACTGGCCCGACGGCTGGGCGTCAGATGCGACCGTTTCAACCCCGCCGAAGCACTGGGCCTGACCGCCGGCTCCGACGCGTCCGGCTTCCTGCCGGCCCTGGGCCTTGCCGCCGAGCCGGACTCCCGGCCGCTGGATTTCCTGGCGCCCAAACGCCCGCCGGTGAAGCGCGACACGCGCAAACTCCGCACCGCCGCCATCGTCGCCGGCGCGGTGCTGCTGTTGGCAGGGTTGTACGGCGGCCGTACGCTGCACCTCGCCGCCAAGAGTCGGCAACTGTCCGAACTGAACGAGCGGATCGAGGACAACAAACCGCTGGTCGCCTCGGCTCAGGACCTGAACCGGCGGGTGGACCAGGTGGACGTTTGGCTTAACGCCCGCCGCGACTGGTTAGTCCACTGGGCCCATGTGACGTGCCTGTTCCCGTCGGCGACCGATGCGTACGCCACCAGCTTGCGGACCGTGGCGGACGGGCGTATGGCCCTGGAGGTGCGCGCCCGCCGGGCCGAGGTTATCGACGAAATCCGCCGCCGCCTGACCGAGGCCGGCTACGGCTTCACATCGTCGGGTGTGTCCACCGTCACCGACGATCGCGGATATATCTACTCGGCCGTTATCGATTTGCGGATACCGTCGCGGATGGAAGTGGACCTGTCCGCCGTGGAGCCGGTGCCCAGGCCGGACGACGACATCGGCGCCGGAAGGGGGGAGCGATGAGCCGTTCACAAAAGATAATCTTCCTGACCGTGGGCGTGTATGTGGTGGGTTTCGTCGCCTACCTGGCGGTGAACTCGATGTGGATACAGCCGGCTCGCCGACTGGACAACCTCATCCGAGAACGCCGTAAGGATCTGCACGAACAGGATATTCAGACCCGCGGGCGTTCGCCGCTGCGTCGCCGGCTCGACGAGACCGTCGCGGCTACGCTCGATACCGACTATGCACAGGTCCGCGAGCGGGTTCGCGAGCGGCTGATGGAGCTTCTCGGCCAGAGCGGGCTTGGTCCCACGGGGCTTTCGGTTGACCTTTTCGACGGCGTCCGTCGGGACGCGTTCCGTGAGGTGGGCGCCGCGGTTCAGGCGTCGGGCCGGCTGGAGGATGTGGTCAACTTCCTCTATCTGCTTCAGTCGGAGCCGGTCCTGCATCGTGTGGACAACCTGAGCATTACCCCGTCCCGGCGGGACGGGGCCGTTGATTTGAGATTCCGCTACGTGACGCTGGTGTTCGACACAACGTCCGGCGATGCGCCGAAGACACTTCCTGCTGAGCTTCCGGAGCCGCAGGTGGCCTCGGCCGGCCGCGAGCTATACGACAGTATCGTTCAGCGGAACCTTTTCGCGCCGTACATCAGGCGGCCGGAGCCGCCGGTGGTTTCCCGTCCGCGGCCGCAGCGGCCCACCGAACGGCCCCAGCAGTCGCCTCAACCCCAACAGCCGCCGGCCGAGGACAGCTTCCGCGTAGTAGGCCTGCCGACGATGGGCGGCGAGGCCCTGGTGTACCTGCGGGACCCGGACCAGGAGCAGGTGAGCACCTACAACGTCGGCGACCGCGTGGGCAGGATGACCATCGTGGCGGTGGATTACCGGCGCATGCGATGGCGGGATGAATACTCCACCAGCCGGGTAGTGCTCCGCTCCGGAGGCGACTACTGGGCGGTGGAACTGGGCGACACAATCGGGCAGAGACGCCCGCTCAGGAATCGTGATTTGCCGGTTGAACTTCGACGCGTACCGAGCGATGCGCCGGCCGACGACGAAACGGAGGCCGATGCGGACGCTCGGGCGAGAGGGTAATGCCATGACGCACAAAGCAATCAGGACGAGAACGACAAGAGGTTGGCGAGTCCCTGCCGGGCCGTATTCGGCGGTGCTGCTGACGACGGTGGGCGCGATAGTGCTTCTGGCGTTCGCCGCTGCCGCGTGGGCCGACGATGAGCCGGGGTTGACCCAGGCCGACGAGGCGGCCGAGCCGGCGGAACGCGAGGCCCCCGAGCGCCCGGTCCGCCGCAGGCGAGAGTTCGACCGAGAGGCCTTCCGCCAGCGGTTCGGCGACAGGACCAGGCGGGTGGACAGGGAGCGTTTCGTCCGACCGGACCCCGCCGAGAGCCGGACCGACGAGATGACGGTCGAGACGGTCCGCGAATACACCGTTCCGACTGTGCGGCCGCCTTCGACTGACGCGCGGGATGGCGAGCCGGTCGAAGTCGAGCAGCCGGAGGAGATCTTCCGATTCCAGTTCGAACGGGTGCCCTATACCACCTTGGTCGAGCAGTTCGCCAAGGCGGTTGACAAGCCGTTGATAGGCGACCTGAACGTGCCCGGCGAGCTTACCTTCTTCGACAGTCAGCCGTACTCCTACGAGGAGGCCCTGGATACGCTGAACATGCTGCTGCGGATGCGCGGCTACACGCTGATGGAGCAGGACCGGTTCCTGCGGCTGGTTCGGCTCAGCGAGATACAGCGCATGACGCTGCCGATTCACCAGGGCCTGGAGGGGACGGAGGAATACGGTCCCAGCCAGATAGCCACGGTCGTGCTGCCGTTGAAGTTCCTGGACGCGGAGGCGGCCGCGGGCGCCATCCGCCCGATGGTCTCGGAGTTTGGCAGCGCCCAGCCGCTGGCCCGTGGCAAGGGCGTTCTGGTTACCGACAGACTCGAGAACATCCGGCAGATACGCCATCTGCTGGATCAGATCGACACAGAAACCCTCATAGAGCGGCAGATACGCACATACACGCTGCGGCACGCCGCCGCCGAGAGCATCGCACGGATTATCAACGAGCTTTTCGGACCGGTCGAGCAGCAACAGCAGCGCCGCAGGTCGAGTGACGGTTCGGCCGCCGGCGCCGCCATCACCGCCACCGCCGATACGCGCACCAACAGCGTCATACTCACCGGCGCCGGCGATCAGATAGAGATGGCCGAGGTGCTCATAGAGCGCCTAGACACCGCCGAGACAATGGTGGCCGGGGACCTGCGGATCTTCAAGGTCAGCCACGGCCGGGCCGACGAGATAGCCCAGGCGCTTAACGAGCTACTCCGAACCCAGCCCCAGCAGCGTCGAGGACGTCAACAACAACAGCCCGAAGAAGTCACCCGTGTGGTCGGCGACTCGGCCACCAACAGCGTCATCGTCTCGGCGCCGGTGGACCAGATGCCGTCCATCGAGCAGCTTATCCGTCAACTGGACGAGCCGACCGACGAGATCGGAAGCATGAGGACGTTCCCGGTCGTACACGCCAAGGCGGCAAACCTGGTGTCGGTGCTGAACGACGCCCTCGGTCGCCGGGATGAGCGGGGTCGCAGAGTCGCCGTTGCCAACGTTACCGCAGACGAGCGGACGAACACGATTATAGTCTCCGGGACTTCTGCGCAGATGACCGCGGCGGAGGAGCTACTGGCCGAGCTTGACAGGGAGGAGACAGAGGAGGAACGGGTCGCCAGAGAGATACACGTTGTTCCTCTTCAGGCGGGCGATGCGAGGATGGTCGCTCGGTCGCTTACCCAGTTGCTTCGGGACCAGGACCGGCGCGGCGCAGCGGACAATATCCGCATCGAGGCCGAGCGTCAGACCAACACGCTCATCATCTCCGCGACTCCGGAGGACTGGGTAGTGATCAAGGGCGTGCTGGATGAGATGGAGGCGACCGCGGAAGACGACACGGCGCAGGTCACCCGCGTTATCAGTGTCCGTCACGCCGATGTCGAGTCGCTGGTTCCGGTGCTGCGCAAAGCGCTGAGCCGACGTGACGAGCGCGGACGGCTTGTGCAGTCCGCCCAGCTTACCGCCGACGAGCGGACCAATACGCTGATCGTCTCCGGGAC
>PUND01000080.1 GCA_003551645.1 Phycisphaerae bacterium
CCCGGCAGAGCTGGTGCCCGGGGATGCGCCCGATTCTATGCATGGGTATCCCCTAGCGGCATCGACCCGTCTTCTGCTGGAAGGCGGATCTGCCCAGTTATGCCTCTATGCCAAGCAGGACGCTGTGGAGCGGATGAAGTCTGAAGTGGCTAAGGCCGGGTGACAAAGGAGAAACGAAGGCGTGGTTCGGGTCTTGATTGTGGATGACTCCGCAGTCGTGCGGCAAATGCTCTCGAAAGAGCTGGCGCAAAGCCGGCACATCGAGGTCGTCGGTACGGCCATGGATCCTTATCTGGCCAGGGACAAGATACTCGCCCTGAAGCCCGATGTCGTAACCCTTGACCTCGAAATGCCGCGAATGGATGGGCTGACATTCCTGAAAAAGCTGATGAGGTATCTTCCCTTACCCGTCATCATTGTCAGTTCCCTGACTCCCGCGGGCAGCAAGACCGCCCTTGAAGCTCTGCGCCTGGGCGCTGTTGAGGTGGTTTCGAAGCCCGGCTCCGCCTATTCGGTCAAGGACGTCGCGAAGGAACTGGAGCAGAAGATCCTCGCGGCCGCTTCCTCAAGGCCGTTGAGGCAGCCGACCTCGCCTGAAGACGCATCCGCCCCGCCTTCCGGCGCAGCACTATCCCGCACTACTCATCAGATTCTGGCCATAGGGGCGTCTACCGGCGGCACCAGGGCCATAGAGGATGTGCTGCTGCAACTGCCGCCGGACACACCCGGTTCGGTAATAGTGCAGCATATGCCCGAGGCCTTTACGGCCAGTTTTTCCGAACGCCTTAACGAAGTCTCCCAGATGGAGGTGCGGGAAGCCGAGGATGGTGATCCTGTAGTGACCGGAGTGGCTCTGGTCGCACCGGGAGGCAGGCACATGGTACTGGAGCGATGCGGTGCGAGATACGTGGTCGCCACCAGAGATGGACCACCTGTGCACTATCAGCGCCCGAGTGTTGATGTGCTTTTTCACTCGGTGGCCAGGCAGGCAGGCCCGAACGCCGTGGGTGTGATACTCACCGGTATGGGTGCCGACGGGGCATCCGGGCTGTTGGCCATGCGAGAAGCAGGGGCGCACACGATTGCTCAGGACGAAAAGAGCAGCGTGGTCTTCGGGATGCCGAGAGAAGCCATCAAACGGAATGCCGCCGACGAAATCGCGTCCTTGGGTTCCATATCCGAACGGATCGTCACGGCATTTACAAACAGACAGGAACCGACAGTTCGGTCGGGTCATTGAACATGGCCGAACCGACCCAGGTGAGAGAGACAATATGGTTCAAACCACGATACGAACGGTAGAGCAGATATTGGCGACCAAGGGGCCTGACGTCATCGTGGCGCCTCCGGAGGAGACGGTACTGGTCGTCAGCAAGCTCATGGCCGAAGCGGACGTCGGCTCGGTGATTATCCGCAAAGAAGGCGACATAAAGGGCATCTTCACGGAACGCGACCTTCTGCGGAGGGTGGTAGCGAGGCAAAAACCTCCGGATTCCACTCCTGTTGCTGAGGTGATGTCCGCACCCGTGAAACACTGCGGGCTGCATGACGACCTCGATCGGTGTGCAGAGCGACTTGCCAGCGGGCACATACGGCACCTGGCCGTCGTAGAGGACGGCGCGCTGGTTGGACTTATCGGCCTGCGGGACATAATGCGAGCCAGAGCGCGGTAAACCGTCTCAAGCGACGGAATGGGACCATGGCGGCCGGCCTGTCCCGAGCGCAGTCGAGGGGCTGTCCGGCTTGTCCTGAATAATCGAAGGACGGGCTTGCGATGCTCGCCTACTTCTTACCTACCCCGCGCAAGTTCGAAATGTCGGTGGGGTCCGGAAGCAACCGTCGTCCGGCACGCCATACCGTGTTCCCGCAAGGGGCCAGCGGGCACAATGAAGGGACTGACTGATGGCTGGGCGTGCGCGTGGGGTGAGTTCCTGGACCAATCGTCGGATCAGGATGATGCGCGGCTGATGCGTCGGCACGAGTCGACGCGTCAGCCACTGGGAGATGATCAGTTTATAACCAGGATCGGCGCCCTGGTTGGACGAGACCTGAGGCCCATCAAGCCCGGCCGAAAGCCAAAAAGGAAGAAATAGGTGTGTGTCCCCCGATTCCCGCGTGTGTCCCCCGATTCGCCCCGATTCCCCCCGATTCCGAGGATGGCCGCGATCTCGCGGCGGTGCTGCGACGGGGTCATGCCGGCCGGGTCACAGGTCACGTCGAAGCCGGTCGGCGAAAGCGGGTCCAGCATGTCGGTCATTGCGGGCTCCTTGCGGATGCGGCCTCCGTCGCTTCAGTGGAGGAGGGTTTGCCATCTACGCCCGCACCCGGCGGTTAACTGCCGGGCGGGGGATGGAAGCTGAGTTGAGCGAACACGGAAGATGGGGTACAGTAGAGTGCTGATCCAGATGGAGCTGAACCAAACCCGTGCCATGAAACAGAATGGGGCCAAGCGCACCGAGTACTTGCTGGACAACCGGTGACAACGGCTTTCCCCGGAGACACCGATGCACCGGCCGCCTGCACAACCGCAAAGCAGAGAGATCGTCTCGAAGTACCATGCGGTGTTTGATCAGCCGCCCGCAGGGACGCCCTCGGCTACTTCGGTGGATGGACCGCTACTCGGCAACGGTGACATGACGATGGCGATCGGGGGTACTCCCGACAAACTCCAGTTCCACCTGGGGAAGAATGACCTCTGGCGGTTGCAGCACGGCAACAACAACTCAAGCCCCGTGCCCATGGGACAACTCCACGTATTCTGCCCGGCGCTGGAGCAAGCCAGCTACGGGATTACGCAGTATCTCTATTCGGCTGAGACAGCTGGTCTCTTCGAGCACGCGGGGCGGGCGCTTCGCCTCTCGTGCTATGTAGCGGCCACGGAGAACCTGCTGGTGCTCCGGCTTGAGGCAACCGGGCAACCACTTGAGGTAGAGGTCGGTCTGCAGGTGGCCAGTGTGAGGGGCTCCGATAGCGCCAAGGGCAATGCGGACGGCGTGCACTGGGGGCGACGGCAGTTCATTGAGGATGTGGACATCCCAACTGGGGCCGCAGTCGCCTTGGCTTGCCTTCAGACGGAACTCCCGGGCGATGGCTGCCTGCTTCTCGAACCGGAACGACCCGTCACGCTGGTGCTTGCGATGCGCAGTCTCTTCGGGGGCGGGCAACATTTGCAGGACGCCATCGCCCGGGCGTCCGAAGTGGCCAATGACGCAGCCTTGGCCCGGGTCTGGGAGGACCACAAACGATGGTGGATGGACTACTGGGAGAAGTCGTACGTCTGCATCGGCGATCCCTTGATCGAGAAGCAGTATTACATCTCCCTCTATGGCCTCGCCTGCTGCTCGCGTAATCCTGATTTCCCGCCAGGCGTCCTTGGCTGGACAACAAGTGACAAGCCGGCGTGGAACGGCGACTACCATCTGAACTACAACCATCAGGCACCGTTCTACGGGTTGGCGCGAGCCAATCGGCTTGAGCAGGCCGATCCCCATGATGCGCCGCTGCTGGACTTTCTGGATCGCGGGCGCTGGCATTGTCGATCCATCTTCGGCTTTGATGGCGTAGTCTATCCGGTAGGCATTGGCCCCAAGGGCATCGAAACGACCTATGGCATCGATCTCTCCGATGAAGGAGGGGTCAAGCGGGTGGAGCATGGCTGCTTCCTTCTGGGCCAGCGGACCAATGCGGCGTATGGCGTTCCCAATATGGCGGCGCGATGGCACACGACATGGGACCACGACTATGCGGCCCGGATACGCCCGTATGTCCTTCATGTCGCGACATTCTGGGAGAACTATCTGACATGGGATGAACGCGGCCAGCGATTTATCATCGAGAACGACTCCTGCCATGAAAGCTCCGGCCCCGACCTGAACTCCTGCGTTTCGCTGGCACTAGTTCGGACCACGCTGCAGTTGGCGATCGAGTTGTGCCGAACGTTCGGCCGCGACGTGAATCGCTGCGGCCGTTGGGACCACATCCTGCAGCATCTCAGCGAGTACAGTGTGCAGCAGCGCGATGGCAAGACGGTCTTTCGCTACTGCGAACAGGGCACGGCTTGGCGAGACAGCAACACGATCGGCATCCAGCACATCTATCCGGCCGGGCAGATTCATCTGGACAGCGAGCCGGAGCTTCTTCAGGTGGCTCGCAACACCATCGACGTGATGCAGGGATGGCAGGACAACAATGGCTCCAACAGCTTCTTCCCCGCCGCCGTCCGCGTTGGCTACGACCCGCAGACGATCCTGAGTGAACTACGCAAGTATGCCGAAGACACTTGGCCGAACGGATTCAGAGCGGGCAATGTGCACGGTATCGAGAACTGGAGCAACGTGCCGAACACCATCAATGAGATGCTGTGCATGGGACACATGGGCGTCATGCGCGTGTTTCCGGTCTGGCCCCGCGAACACGACGCATGGTTCCGAAACATTCGCTGCTGGGGGGCGTTTCTCGTTTCCAGCGAACTGAAGGACCGCCGCGTTCAGTTCGTCGACATTGTCAGCGAGAAGGGGCAGGCATGTACCATTGAGAACCCCTGGCCCGGCGACGGCGTGAAGATCTCCCGCCACGACCGGGATGCGGAAACCCGCGAAGGCAGTCGAATCACCTTTGCCACCGGAGAAGGCGAAGCAATCCGGCTGACCCGAGTCCCGAACCGGGGCGCTCGCCGTAACCAGCGATGAAGGACCAAACGACGATCGCTTTAATCGGGGGACACTTAATCGGCGGACACACACCTATTTCGAAAACCGTCCGCTGATGCTCGCCCCATGAGCAGGGCGACGGCGTAGGAGATCATGACTCATTCTGGTCTGCTGGGATGTAGGGGATAAGTCCCTTCTCGTACGCAACCACCTGTACCTCGCGTGGGGCCATGCGGATGTCCACCAGCATTCCGTTGACCTCAAACATCCACATCAGCGGATTCTCGTCTGCCATACTCGGTAGCGTCCAGTCCGGATCGAACGGCATCAAGTCCAGTCCCTCGCGAATGACCTTCCCCTTGGCCTGCATGTTGCCGACAGAAACCCCGAATCCTTCGGCCGTCTGCCGACTCGTCAGGTGCGGCTGCCGACTGGGGTCGGTCAGGAAGTTCACTTGCCCCAGAGCGTAGACGACCCCGGCCGCCCAACTCTGCGGCTTACCGCGCAGAACGGGGGAGCCGTCCTGGCAGACGGCCACGGTCATTACCCGGCAGAGCGCCTTGTACTCGTCATTGAGATGCGCGTCGCAGAAGACGTCGGTCTGTTCACATATCTCGGCAAATCGCGCACGGTACGGTTCCGGCACCTCGGCCTCCAACTCGTCGAGCTCGGGAGGCGGCACTTGCGCATCTGGTATCTGATGCTGCGGATTGCCGGCGGGGAATACGCCTGTGATAACGTGGGGGTCATCCGCAGGACTCAGAGGATCTTCCGGTAGAGGGAGATCGTCATATTTCTTGGCTGTGCATTCCTGACAAGAGTAGCCGCTTTTGCCGTAGGAGTAGGCCTCTTCGCCCAGGATGATGACCCGGCTACAGGCATGGCACCGCGTGGGCTCGTAATTCGGAGGGTTCGGCAGCTTCTCGAAGTTGTACTCGTTGGTTCCGTACCAGACGTACATCTCCGTCTCAAATGCCTCGCGACACTTCTGGCAGTCCTGCCATCTTCCAGCATGCCCTTCCATGTGATGGAAACCGCAGAGCGTGTACCGACTGTGGTTCCTGTGGCAGCTGTTCCGTGCGTACGAGAAGAGGACGTACTGATCCTCATCGTCACATACCCACTGCCCGCAGCACTCGGTCTTCGTCAGGTTCGTGGTCTTGCCGCATAGACCGCAGGCGCGATTGGACGGCTTTGTCTTGTTCCGCTTGGCCTTTCGTGCCTTGCGTCGCTGCTCCTTGTTCTGCCTGGTCGGCATCGCTGGTTCTCCGGTACGGCTTTGCTCCTTCCTGCCGAGGCGGCCCCGGCGTAATCAGTCCTCCTCGGGCGCAGTTTGCTCGGGCAACTCGCCCGGTATGATGTGCACAGCTTGGCCGAGACGCAAGAGAATCAGCGGCTGGCCCTGCCGCTTGGCCACTTCGGCCGGGCGGTGGCAGGACAACCAACCCGACCGCGGGCTTGCCCGCAAGGTCCCCTCAAGCGCCTTGCCCGCCTGACCGGTTTGAAGGTGGTCAGTTCTCCGGGGCCCGTCGATCGGGAACGCCATATTCGCGGCGCTGCTCGGCCATGGCCCGGAGCCGCGCGGCTACCTTCCCGTTGACGCTGTCTTCGGTGAAATTGCCCTGGGCATCCGGCTCACCCGCCGAGACGCCCGTCAGTAGCTCTACCGCCTCGTCTATGGTGGCGACGGACCAGACATGGAACTCCTTGTTGTCGACTGCCTCGCGCACGTCGCTGCGCAGCATCAGATGCTGAACGTTGGATTCGGGAATCAGCACTCCCTGCTCGCCGGTCAGCCCGCGGCGGCGGCAGATGTCGAAGAAGCCCTCGATCTTCTCATTAGCGCCGCCGATGGCCTGAAGGTCGCCATGCTGGTTTACCGAGCCGGTTACGGCCAGCGACTGGCGCAGGGGCAGGTTAGCGACGGCCGAGAGAAGCGCGCACAACTCGGCCGCGGATGCGCTGTCGCCCTCAATGCCGGAGTATGACTGCTCGAATACAACCGAAGCGCTGAGCGACAGGGGCATATCGCTGGCGTATCGTCCACTGAGAAATCCGGAAAGGATCAGCACGCCCTTTGCGTGGATCGGCCCGCCGAGAGCGACCTCGCGCTCGATGTCGACCACCTCTCCGCCGCCCATGCGCACTCGGGCGGTGATACGGTTTGGGCGTCCGAACAGGACGTCGGCAAACGGGAACACCGACAGCCCATTGACCTGTCCGACCCGCTGACCGTCAGTGGCTATTTGGATTGTACCGCGCTGGATCTCTTCGTCGATCCGTTCGCGCATGCGGTCGCAGCGTCGCTGCTTGGCATCGATGGCCTTTTGCACGTCGTCGACCGTTACGGCGGCGTTGCCGCTGTCGCCGGCCCAGTAGTCGGCCTCCTGAAGCAGGTCGGCGACGCTGCGCATGTGGATTGAGAGCTTCTGGGCGTCGCCGGCCAGACGCGAGCTGTGCTCGATGACCCGCGCTATGGCGCCTTTGTCGAAGGGATGCAGCTCGTCTTTCTGCGCAAGGGTGGCGATCAACTGGGCGTATGTCGGTTCGTTGCCTGCTCGGTCCATGTCGACGGCGAAGTCGGCCGGGACCTTGAACAGTTCCGTAAACTCCGGGTCGAGCTGCTGGAGCAGCCCGAAGAGCTGTCGCGAGCCGAGCAGAACCACTTTGACGCCGAGATCGACCATCGCCGGTTCCAGCGTCTCGGTACTTATAAGCCCGTAGCTCTTGCCGAGCGACTCGACGCGGACCTGTCCGGACTGGAGGCATCTTTTAAGCCCGTCCCATGCATAGGGGTGCATGAACAGCTTGATCGCCTCCAGGATCAAGTATCCGCCGTTGGCGCGGTGCAGGGCGCCGCACTTGATCAGATGGAAGTCCGCCTGGAGCGTGCCCATCTCGGCACGGTGCTCTATCCGCCCGATGAGGTTCTGGTACGTGGGGTTGTTCTCATACACTACCGGCGCCCCGTCCTCCGGATCGTTACCGACTAGCAGATTCACCCGGTAACGGCGCAGCAACGCCTCCTCCGCATCGGAAGGCGATATCATTGCCAGCCGCGCCTTCTGCTGCTGGTCCTGTCCCTGAGACTCTCGGGCCTGCTGGAGCTTGAGAATCTCCTCGGCGTGGTTCAGAAGGTCCTCACGAAGGGCGTCCAGATACGTCGCGACGGCCTCGTGGTCGCCGTATTTGTCCCGGACCTCCTGGATCAACGAGCCGACCGCCTGCTCGGCGAAACGGCGGTTCAGCTCCTTGAGCTGCCGCCGGGCCTCGCGCTGCTCACGGGGGGCCTGCTCCATCAGCTCCTGCATCTGCTTTTGAAGCTCCTTAGCGTCGGCCTCGAACTGCTCGCGCTTATCCTCCGGGAGTTTCTGGGCCTTATCAGGACTCATCGGCTCTCCGGTCTCATCCATCGGCGCGAAGACGATGCCCTGCGGCGTCCGCAGAAGAGCCAAGCCCTTCTGGCGCGCCTTTTCCTGGAGCTGCTCGAGCTTCTCCGACTGTTGTCTGGCGAACTGTTCCTGGAGCTTATTCTGCTGCTGCTGGTACTCTTCGCTCTCAAACGCCTGGCCGAGGGCGCCGCGGATTTCCTCGACGAGCTGGTTCATGTCGTCCCGAAACTGCCGCCCCTTGCCGGCCGGCAAGGAAACGGCCAGGGGCTTGTGCTCCTGCTCGAAGTTGTTGACATAGCACCAGTCGTTCGGCGCCGCCTCGTCAGGGGCACGCTGATCAAGGTACTGGCGGATCAGCGAACGCTTGCCCGTGCCCGCCGGTCCAAGCGCGAACAGGTTGTAGCCGTCCTGCCGGATGTCTATGCCGAAGCCGACCGCCTCGACAGCGCGGGGCTGGCCTATGATCCGCTCGCTCACCTCCACACCTTCGGTCGTTTCGAACCCCAACTGGTCCGTATCACAGGGGGTGTACAGGTCTTCGCTCTTCAATTCCGTGGTAGCCATGTGAAACCTTCCATCGCTCTAAGCTCGTAAGCACAGCTTCACTGGAAGCATAGTCATTCGTCTCGGGCCGTGTCGGACAAGGCCCGCGAGGTTTGCTTTCGTCAAGGAGCTGTGAGGCAGAGCTCAGTGACTCGGATACAATTTCAAACCGGTCGAATGCCTGTCGGCGTGGCAGCACGGCCGCGGCCGACAATCTGCTGCGCTTTTTCGGCTTTGCCGGTCTGCCGCAGGCGTCTGTTCGACGCCAAGGCCTGATCATCGCGGTCTTGCCTTTCCTTCCGTCCAGAGGAGGTTAAGCTCAATCTGTAGCGTGCGATGTCCCTTGCCGTTCGAGTCTCTGCAAGACCGCCTGTTGCAGGAGAATTATAGCGCCTCACACCAACAGGACCTGCAAGAACAGAGGTGGCACGGTTGGTCAACGCCCGGGCACGGGCAGTTAGGACCGCTCTTGAATCAGGATGCCGGCCTTGGACAAGGGCGCTGATCGCCGCTGGCTGGGTTTGACGGACTACCTGAACAGCCCCACCGTCTGGACGATGCAAGGCCCGGAAGGGTTGAAAAGAGCCAGGCGAACGGTACCGTCCTGCTGCGGGGAACCTTCGCCCGCCATCAGGCATTTTGTCGAGCATCTAGCGCCAACTTACGGGAAAGGTCCCGCAGATACAGCCGCCCGTGACGCGCATCCGTGAGCACTTGGTCCCTGTCCTCCTGCTCCGCCAGTTCCATGATCATCCCGCCGACAAAGGGCGCGCGGCACAGCCGCTCGGCCAAGGACCGCCAATCGATCTGGCCCCGACCGCAGGTCGGCATCGTTGGCCAGTTCCTCGGCCCGCCTGCGGGCGCGCTGCGACAGGTCACCCGCCTCCTGGGCCTGAAGCCGCCAGGCGATGCGTTTGACCAGGTAGTCCTTGTGGCCCGAGCGGGTCGGCTCGCCGAACGCCTCGATGTGCTTCTGGCGGAGCTGCGTCACCGTCATCCGCTTCAACTCGGCAATCTTTCTGCCAACGTTCATCGTCATGATTCGAGTTCCTTCACGTTCTCGCTCTCGTTAACCAGCGGGCACATCAGGGCTCGTTTTCGCCCCCTCATCAAGGCAATCCCGGCGGAATTCCGGAGCTTTTCCGGCGGTGCGGGATGGCCGCGAATCATGCGTGTTTTGGCGGCATTGGCGTAGGCGAAGGACGCATCGGGCGAGGATGGCGGCGAGTTCGCGGCGGCGCTGCGATGGGGTCATGGCGGCCGGCTCGCATGTCACGTCGAGGCCGGCCGGCGAAGGCGGGTCCAGCGTGTCGGTCATTGCGGGCTCCTTGCGGATGTGCCCACAACGGCCTGCCCGTTGGGCCCGGCCCGCTGTCCAGCTTGTCCTGAGTAATCGAAGGACGGGCTTGCGATGCTCGTCTACTTCTTACTTACCCCGCGCGAGTTCGAAGTCTCGGTGGGGTCCAAAAGCAACCCTGAAGGTTTACAGCCGGAATCTCTCCATCGCATGGGGACAGGCTAATTCATTCGTAGCTTCTACGGCTTTGGTTAACTTACCGTGCGCGGTATTACCCCGGGTGTTGGCGAGCCGTGCCGGTCGCTATTCAAGCGGATTGAACATGGCGTATCGGATCTCCTCGCTGGTCAGCACCCGAGTCTCGGCGTGCCCGGCGAAGAACAGCAGGTTCGTATTGCCCATGTGCCGGTCATCGTCGGCATGAATCATCCGTGGCCTGTTGTTGGGCTGGCCGTTTGGGCCGAAGGTGACGTGCCCGGGGCTGAAGCAGTCGTACTTATACCAGTTCCGGCCGGGATCGAGGACGTCGAAGTTGCCCTCCATGATGTACATCAAGCCCCGCGGCGCCGATGGCAGCTCGGACAGGCGGGTGGCTCCCGCGTAGGTGTGCCCGCCCGAATCGCGGAACCGGTCGTAGTCGAGGGCATTGATAACGTAATGCAGCGAGTAGTCGGGCCGGTTGACCGCCGGGCAGCGAAATATCTCCATCTTGTCGAGCAGTTCCTCCACCTTGTCGTCGTCGAAATGATCTTCGTGCGTCCGGAGCTTTGGGCCGCCTAGGTAAGGGGAGTACATGGCCGCCCACAGTTCGTACCCGGCCATGTGGGGCCCTTGGTTGGTCGAGCAGTCCCGCATGACGTATCCGTCGTTGTCGGACGCGTAGAAATGCGAGGCCCGCCCGATGGCATGTAGGTTCGTCGCGCACTTGACCTGGCGGGCCAGCTCCCGGGCGTAGCCGATCGCCGGCAACAGGATGCTCATCAGCAGAGCGATAATGGCAATAACTACCAGCAGTTCTATGAGTGTGAATCCTCCCGTCTGTTTCATGATCGGCTCCCTGCCCCCTTCACATGGATCAAATTCATCCGGCAAGGCCATAGTGCAATGCCGTCCCTTATGAACCAACGTGGCTTTGGCCGCAA
>PUND01000008.1 GCA_003551645.1 Phycisphaerae bacterium
CCCGCATCCAGCACGCACGCCCGCCACATCCAGCAATCCACCACCGCGGCTTGGCGCACCGTCCGCGAACGCGGAGCATGACTCGGGACCGTCGCGGACCGCCCAACCCCACAACGTATGAATCTTTCAGGAACTATGCCCCGCCGGAGCTGTTCCGCTACAAAGGAGAATGATCATGGCCGAACAAGGAACCGCCGCCGCAAGACAAAATGTGCCCAGTCATGTCTTGCCTCCCAAGAAATACTGGTGGAAACTCATACTACTGTTCCTGGACCTTTGGCTTATCGCGGGGATAATGTATTATGGGATAATAAGGCAAATTGTGAGAGATATCGGAACTGAGGAATTTTCCTGGGTATCTCAACGAATGATATCCAATTATCTGATCGGCATAATCACCGCGGGAATAATAATCCTGGCCTTTGTCTTCAGGTACACGAAAAGTATCCAAACCCGGTTGAAAAAAGACAATGACCTCCGGCAGGACGCCAGTATCCCGGTCTGGCTTACCGTGTTTGACTGGGGCTGGCCCGTTCTGTTTACTCCCACCATAGTCCTGCTGACTTTGCTTGGCATAGCCGGACTTATAATAAACCGGGTAATGCCTGCAGAAACCAGATCGTTCATTCACGGGGTCATGGGAGCCGTGGCAGTTGTCTTTTTCTTCATTAACGCTATCGCGGCCACATTCAAGCTGAAGCCCGCCATTCTGGTGGGGGTCGCAGCGTCAGTCTTTCTGGTTGTGTCGATCTGGCTGCTGAACTCACCCGAAAGTCTGTGGTACGTTTTCAGACGCATGAGGGTTCTGCTCGTGGAAGTCGGTCCTCTTGGTTATTTGTTCCTCGCCTATATAGGATTTTTCCTGTTGAGGATAATCTGGATAAGGGGACTCTTCGTCTACCAGGTGATCACGCCCAACCGCCTGATGGAACAACACGGACTTTCTGAGAGCCATTCCGGGATTCCACGAAGCGAATGGGACGTGTCCATTGACACAGACGACGTTATTCTAAGATTCTTCGGGGTGGGACTGATGATCATTTATTTCCGGACCAAAGAAAGGAAGTCCATAATAAACACGGTCGTGCAGATCGGCAAGAAAGCGAAATACGCTACCAGAGCAACACAAATTACGGCGGTCAGCGGATAGACGGGCCGCAAGACCCTCCGCCACATTATTTCCGAAAGCCCCGCTTTCGCTAATAGTTCCCCGTCAGGGGAACATGTGTTGTCCGGCGGTCTTGTACTCTGAGCTTGGCGCCTGGCTCTGGTCGGGTCCGGTCCTGACGACCGGGGACGGGAATTGCTCTGAGCGAAGTGCCGAAGTGCCGATGGCTTGTCCTCAGCCGCGGGTGATGTCTTTCAGCCGGTTCGTAAGGTTGCGTTTGCCGCCTTTGGGTATCGGGCAGACGCGTACACAGTCTCCCCGCGTCGGCCAGTGGTCGCGGTCCCTCTTCCGGGACATGCAGAGGTTCGGGTCGCTCTTGCTCGGCGTGTCGATGAATATCACGTCCGTGTCCACCTTCTCCACCGACCGGTAGTCGGTAACCTCCGGGTCGTCCCGGCTCGTCACGGCATTCATATAGCATGCCTTCAGGCACAGCCCGCAGGCCTGGCGGAGGCAGATCGGCTCGGTTATCAGGTCGTCCGGCTCCAGCTCCGCGTCGGTGAGGATGGTATTGAGCCGCTGCCGCGGTCCGAACTGCCGCGAAAGCACCACGTTGTTATAGCCGAACTCCCCCAGCCCGGCCCGCGTGAAGGCGTGACGGTGGCTGAACGGTCCGTAGGTGTACTTGAACGGCGAGCCGGGCAGGCCGTCTTTGCCGTGCCATATCTCCGGCTCCGTCCAGCCCTGGAGCTTCGGATGAACACCGGTGGTCGGAAAGAACAGCGCCTGATAGCTCCGGGCCATCAGGAACTGCCCGACGGCCTGGCCGATGTACTCCAGCATGAAGTCGTGCACCACGTGCCCGGTGCGGTTATAGACAACGTCCATAAAGGCCGAGCGGATGTGCGGCGGTATCATCTCCATGTCGCGCTCGGCCGCCAGGGCGGGTGAGTCCATGACGCCGTCCAGAATCGGCATGGCCACGGAGATCGCCGACCGCGTGCCGGGCAGGAATTCGCGCGGATGGTGCCCTCTGGGCACGGCGTCGTAATACGGGGGCATGGGGTCGAATCGCTCGACGTTCGCCACGCCAACCAGCACGGCGCCCCACTGGCGGGCCACCTGTTTGACCTGTTCGGTAAGCTGTGCGGAGTTTTCCGCCGGCATTTGATATCCTTCCTGAAACAGGAACCAGTTGGGAGTGATTGCAGCGGCCCTGATTTTAAGGCAGGCCCCTGCGGAATAACAGGGGGATACGTGTTGGCCCCTTCGGCCGGTGCCACCGGCGGCAGGAAGTCATTGCTGAACAACAGGCACAGGCCGCCACAAAAGCCACCGCACCGGAAAGCCCACAGTACAGCGGTGTCGCCTAATCCGTAGCGGCAAACCGGCCGGCCGGAGCAAGCCCACGGCCGCCGGAGCCGAGGGCGGACCGTATGCGACTGCCCGGGCGAATACGTCTTTACACGGGCTTCACAACGGCTATATTCCACATAGATCGACTTGGCACCGTTTGGAGAAGCCCCGGGCGTACCGGTTTGGCGGGTGGCGGTGCCTTTGGAGTCCTTTCAGTCCGACACGGCGCCCTAGGCGGGAGCCGGCACACAAACGACGCAATATGACCGGGAACGCCAGCGAAGCGAAGATCATCAGGCCCACCCTGCGGGGCCATCTGGCAATATGCCGGCCGGATCACTGGGTCAAGAACGTATTCATGATCCCCGGCATTATCGTGGCCATGGCGCTGGACGAGGCGCCGGCGGCGTCCTGGACGGTAATTGCCGGCCGCATACTGCTCGGCGCGGTGGCTATCTGCCTGATAGTATCCAGCAACTACGTGATAAACGAGTTGCTCGACTCGCCCACCGACCGCAAGCACCCCACCAAACGCCACCGGCCGGTTCCAAGCGGCCTCGTGAACATCCCGCTGGCCTATGTGCAGTGGGTTGTGCTGATGGCGCTGGGGCTGGGGGTGTCGTGGCTGGTATCAACTTCCTTCGCCGTCACGATGCTGGTGCTGTTGCTGATGGCGTGCATATACAACATTCGTCCGCTGCGGACCAAGGATGTCCCGTTCCTCGACGTTCTCAGCGAGGCGGTCAACAACCCGCTGCGTATGCTGGCTGGCTGGTATCTGATCAACCCAACCGCCGTCGTGCCAATCTCTTTGCTGTTCAGCTACTGGATGATCGGCGGCTACTTCATGGCCCTGAAACGGTTCGCGGAACTGCGGCAGATAAACCAGCGCGACGTCGCGGTCGCCTATCGCAAGTCCTTCAAGGGCTACACCGAGGAGCTGCTGCTGGCGGCGATCGTGTTCTATGCCTCGGCGTCGATGCTGTTCCTCGGCGTGTTCATGATGCGATACCGGCTTGAGCTTATCCTGGCGACTCCGGTGATCTCCTGGGTGATGGGCTTGTATTTTCACATGGCGTTCCAGGCCGAAAGCCCGGTTCAGGCCCCGGAGAAGCTCTACAAGAGCAAGCACCTGGTGCTGGCCGTGGCCGCGTGCTGCGTTCTGATCGGCGTTTTGCTCTACACCGATGTTCCACTGATGCACAGGTTGTTCCAGCCGACACTGGAGCCGTAAGCGTCCAGGAATGGACGGCAGCGACCTTGGGGCGGAAACGCCCCGGAGTGGTGTCCCGGGCATGTCGCCCGGCGGCGCCGAGGTAAGGGCTGCCATGCGTTGCCGCCGATTCTGACGGTGAACCTGACGCGAGCTGTTCGTGCAAGCTCGCGGGAGGACCGAGTGGCAAAAAAGAAGGACCATCATCTCGATGCCCGGGATAACGACCTCGGACCGGGGCGCGGCCGGGCGGAGATTATCGCCCGGCGTCCGCTGGAGGGCCGGAAGATCCCTCCAAAGGCGATACTTATTGCGGCAATAGCCGTGGTGCTGTTGTACGCATCTCACGTGAACGGTCGATGGCGTCCTTCCTACGACTGCTCCCATTACCTCATCCTGGGCCGGTCGATCGCATCCGGCCAGGGCTACACCATGAACGGGCAGCCCGACAACGTCTTCCCGCCCGGCATGGCAGTGCTTCTGGCGGGGGTCTTCGCGACGGTCGGCGAGAGCTTCTTCGTCTTCGACCTGCTGATGGTCCTGTTCGCCCTGGCCGCTCTGGCGCTGATATACGCATGCCTGAGCCGGCTGACCGATCCAGCGACCGCGCTTCTGGTGACGGTGGCCACGGCGCTGAGCTACCGATTCTACACCGGCTCGGGCAGGATACTCACCGACTTGCCTACGACGATGCTGTTTTGGCTGACGCTGTACATCTGCCTTCGAGGCCTTCAGGGCAGGGGAATATGGCTGGCGGGGGCGGCGGTATCGGCCGTAACGGCCGTGATGTTCCGAATCGCCGGCGTGCTGATGATGGGCGCCCTGGGTGTCGGCATATTCCTGGACTCATCGCTGCACGGCAGGTGGCGCCGGCGTCTGGCCGCGGCGGTCGCCGTGGCCGTGCCGGCACTGACGACCACACTGGTTCTCTACGCCCTGGCCTCACAGGTGGCCGACGTCACCCCTCGGTATGAAACGCAGATGCAGGACGCCCTGGGCATCCACCACAATCCGATTATGGCCTACGGGCTGCGCCTGGCGGCCATAGCGGGCGAGCTTCCCCGGCTCATCGGCAACCTGATGACCGGTCAGCAGTTCGGGGTCTATGGCGTAGTCCTGACAGCCCTCGTCGCCGCCGGCATGGCGGTCAATGCGGTAGGGCGACGCTGGCTGGCGCCGGCGATGTGCATACTCTATCCTCTCGGACTGGTCCTCGTCCTGGAAACGGTCTATGTGGTTCAGACCCGGATGTGGTTTCCCATTCAGCCGTTGCTGTTGCTGCTGGCATTGCAGGGGCTGACGTATCTTTACATGCGGGCTAGGGAGCTTCTGAGGCGCGAGCCGAACGCGGCATCCGAACGAAAGGCCGTCGCGATACTGATCGCGTTGGTGGCGGCTTTCACACTGGTGCCGAGCGTTCCCAGAATCTTCAGGGACGCGTTCCTCAACGTTTACTACGCCGGCAGCGATCGATACTACTCAAAGATCAAGATGCCGGAAGTCGGCGCTTTCCTCCCGCTGGCGGAGAAGGCCGCCGAGCTGGACTCGGCCGAAAACCGCATCCTGACCGGCTGCTATCACGAGATGAAGATGGTTCATTACGTCAGCGAACGACTGGCGGTGCAGTGGCCCAGGGTGGACGAGTCGGACGCCGCCGCCGAGGAGTCCGCCCGCCTGATACACCTCTACGCGACCAAAAACTCGGAGATTTCCACCGCGATATTGCCGCTGAGGTACAGAATCCGCCATACGCTGGCATGGGGAATCCGCGAGGCGTTTGACCAGGATCCGGCCTGGCGGCTGGTGGACGAAAACGACTTCTACGCCCTCTATCACCGAGACGGCTCAACGTCCGTGACTGAGGAACCGCCCGTGGCGGGAGATGAACTCCGGCCAGCAACCCAGGCGTCGCGCCCGGCGCGATAAGGGTCATCCGGTCCTGACAGTAGCCGCCCGGCCCATCCGGCAAAGGCCCGACAACCGCCTCCACGGCTTGCGGCTATGCCCAGACATGCAGATACGCGGCCTGGACGATCCAGCCGACGGCGTTGGCGTACACCCCGGCCATCAGGTCGTCCGCCGCGATACCGACCCCGGCCGGCAGGCGTTCAAGGCGCCGACACGGCCAGGGCTTGAGGATGTCGAACAACCGGAAGAACACGAATTGCACGAACGCCACCAGAAGTATCGGAGACGCCAGCCAGGTAACCCCAAGCATAGCCACCCACTGTCCGGCTAGTTCATCGGCCGTGACCAGTCGCGGGTCCTCTTTATTGCAGGCCTTGACCGCAAGCGGCGAGAAGGCGACGCACGCGGTGACGGCCGCGACGGCCAGGACGATTGTGACCGCGTTCAGCCAGACCATGTGCCCGTCAAGCAGCCAGTAGGCCGCCAGCCAAAGCAGCACCGCCAACCCGGACGCCCACGTCCCCGGCACAAAGGGCATTCGCCCGGTGCCAAGGCCGCTTACCAGAAACATTTTGATTCGATTTCCAGACACTCGCGGAACTCTAGCAGGAGACCTCGCATCGGGCAAGCCGCTTGGTAGCGAAACAGACAGATGGGCGCTGGCATGCGGTATGCGCCGGCCGTGCGGCCGCCGGATTCGGGCGAGCCGGACAGTATCCCGGGGGACTCGCTACTCCCGCCAGCGGACATAAGCAACGTAGGATTTGTTTTCGGTGGCTTTCCGCCAGGCCGGGTCGGCATCAAAGCCGGATCGCAGTGACTCGGCAAATGTCTCATCGCCGGCGCGGACCGGCAGTATGACCGCCGCTACGTCGGACCGCCCGGCGGCGAGTGCGTAAACGGATTGAGCGGCCTCGACGGTCCTCTCGTCCTCGACCGGCCAGGGAATAGTCAGACGTCCGCTGCGGTAATGGGTCAATCCGACTACATCATCGGCCGCTATGACCGAAGTTCCCGGCTTCGTCATTTCGCCCACCGCGTCGGCCACGGCGATGATGTCGGCATATGACCCCTTTTCGACGCGCTCGTGGAAACGGTCGGTCCTGGCGGCGTAGCCGTTGATATACGCCGCCCTGGCAAGCCGTGGGACATTGGTCCCGACGGTAACGATAGCCAGGATTGCCACAGTCGTGTTGACCAGTCGCCTGCCGGCGTTTTGCGGGTCCGCCCGAAATCGCCGGGCGATGAGGATGCATACGGCCGCCAGGCCCTGTAACACGCCAAGCAGTATCAACGGCTGGATTACTATCAGAAAGCGGGACCGCAGGGCGTTCTCGACCCATGTCACCATAAGCAGGCCCGCGGGGTACAGCACGCACATCGCCGGCCAGAACCCCTCGCGACGCACTATGCTTGTCGCCAGCCCCACCAGCCACAACGCGATCAGCACCCATCCATATGCCCGGAAGCTCTGGGCCGTCATCAGGTCGCCCATGCTGACCGGCCAGTAACTCAGCGCCTCCATGAACTGCCCCAGGTAGGACTCGACCATGCCCTCACCGGCGCCGGCCGTCTGCTCGACAAAGCTTTCGTAGCGCGGTTGCTCGTCGCTCATATGGGTGGCCAGGGCGTAAAGCACCAGAATCGTCGCCATTGCCGGCACTGCCGCGGCAAAGGCCCCCGCGAGGCGGCGCCGCCAGGAGCCGAACAGCCGGGCGTCCAGCAGCAGCCCCACGGCCAATGCGCCCATGACCAGCAGCCCCGCGGCCCGGAACAGCACCGTCGCCACCGACAGCAGAGGTATCGCAAGCAGCCAGGCCCACCGCCCCCGGCCGAGGCGCATGCACGCGTATATCGCCAGCCAGACCAGCAGGGCCATCGGGATATCGGTGAGGATCCTGCTGGCGTTGAGAAAGAACCGGTACGCCAGCGCGGTCATTGCCGTGATAAGAAGTGCCGATGCCGGATCTGTCATCCGTTTCAGACAGGCGTACATAAGCCCCAGAGCGCCAAGGGCGGACAGGACTATCAGCGTGTTGAAAATCCAGTAGTTTTCGCCCACCAGGCGGTGCACACCCGCCAGCAGCATAGGCAGTCCGGGCGGGAATGTGTTGTCCGGCCGGCCGTTGAACACATAACCCTCCCCGGCGGCGATGGACCGGCCAAGGACCAGGTAGCTGGCGCTGTCCAGCGACGGCCACCATCGGCCGTGAATCCCGGTGGCGTAGAGCAGGACCACCACGGCCAGGACAATCAGCGCCCCGCGACGGGGCACGCTACGGCCTTCCAGCGGCCGGCCGGCCTCGGTCGCAGCCCCCCGTAAACCTTCAAGAAAGGATGTGTCGGCCATTTGGCTGTCTCACGGGTCCCGGGTCGGGGCAAGGCGTCGGCGGGGCGGCTCCATCTCTTTTGCAACGGAGAGGGCGGGATTCGTCACACCCGAAATTCCGCAAACCCGCAACAGTGGCGAAAAAACGCCTAAAGGTTTTTTAAAAAGCAACTTAGCCCATTCCGGTTGGTGGCCCGTAGGCGCGGTTATTGACGGTTGTTCAGGTCAAAAACCGGGACAAAACCGGGACAACTCTGCACCGTCGTCGGCGCCGCTTCTGCCGCTTCTGGGCCTTATGGCTATGGCCACGGTAAGTACTATGCCGGCTGTCGCCGAAAAAAGCAAGAGCGACGGCAGACCGAGGGCCTGCGTATACGCACGGTACAGCACCAGATTCCAAGACAGCATAGACGATCAGATCCGCGAATGTCGAGACTGGGCCGAGCAGAACGGCTATGCCGTTCCGGATGATATGGTCTTCGTTGATCGGGGTGTCCGGGTCCTCTCCGGGGCCTATCGCGAGTTGACTGGCAGCTCGTATTCAACGCGTCGGCGGAAGCCGAAGGCCGCCGACATCTCCCGTGAGGATAAAAAGGCCCATGCGCGGGCTCTGGTTCGTCTTGGCGCAGGCTGCAAGCTTCGCGGAGACCTCGGGGATACGGATCGCAACTATCAGAAGGCCCTGTCTTTGTTCGAGGAGCTTGGCGACAAGTCGGGCATGGGCACGTGCTACACCACCATAGGCGAGGTGGCCGGAAAACGCGGCGACTTCGAAGTGGCCATGGAGCTACATGATAAAGCCCTGCGGATCTATAAGGAGGTGGGCGACAAGACCAGGATAGGCGTCTGCTACATAAATATGGGCATGTTGGCCCATAAACGAGGCGACCAAGAGCGTGCGAAAGATCTGTTCGAGAAGTCCCTGACAATCTACGAGGTACTCGGCAAGAAGTTGGGGATGGGTGCCTGCTATGTCGGCCTTAGCTTAGTAGCCCGGGACCAGCGGGACTATGACCGAGCGATGGAGATGCTTAAGAAGTGTCTGGTGGTCTTCGACGAACTTGGAATTAAGGCCGAGATGGGTACGTGCTATGACATGATGGGCTTGGTTGCGCGTCTCCGCAGCGACTACGATCAAGCGATGGAGTTGTACGAGAAGTCTATGGCGATCAAGCAAAAACTTGGCGACAAGGCAAAGGTGGCAAGTTGCTATAAAAGCATGGCCTTGGTAGCCGATGCTCGCGAAGACTATGACGAGACTATCGATCTGTACGGAAAAGCCCTGATTATCCTTAAGGAACTGGGCGATAAGTCGGGGGTGGGCGGCTGCTACATGAACATGGGAGTCGCGGCCTATGAACGCCACGACTACGACAGGGCCATGGATTTGTATGGGCAAGCAATTATCATCTTCGAGGAGACTGGCGAGAGGATGAGTATAGCCCAGTGCTTCCACAACATGGGGCAGGCTTGTCTAGGCCGAGGCGACTACGATAAAGCGATGGATATGTATAATGAGTCTATTGCGATATTCAAGAAGTTGGACGACCAGAAGGGAATAGGCGGCTGCTACACCGACATGGGCAGTGTGGCACGTGTCCAAGGCGATTACGACAAGGCCAAGATGCTGTACGAGAAGGGCCTCGAGATCTCCAAGGCCATGGAAAATAAACCAGTAATATCAGTGTGCTACGCCAACATGTGCGTCTTGGCCCAGAGGCAGGGGGACCTTGGCAAGATGCGAGAACACGCCCGCGAGGCCGTCCGTCTGAAAGAGGAACTCGGAATCCCCGTTGAGGCCGCGCTCCGCTTGCTACAGGTTCTGTAGTGAGAAGGCGAACCTGCACTGTGTATTCATAAGGCGGCAAATAAAGGTAGTACACTATGGGTATTTGTACAAGACTCTTTGCCAAGAAGAACATTAAGATGGCCATTTGTTACAACAACCTAGGATTGGATGCCAGCACACTAGGCGATTACGACAAAGCCATGGAACTATTCAAGAAGTCGCTGGCGATAAGGAAGAAGCTGGGAGACAAGGCGGGGATGGGGCGATGTTACCACAACATGAGTGCTGTGGCCCAGGCCAGCGGGGATTCTGGCAAAATGAGAGACTGCGCCTGCAAGGCCATTCGGGTGTTTGATGACATCGGCGTCCCTGTCCACCCCTCTCTCCGCGAGGCCGCTGGGTCGTGAAAAATCAAACAAGGCCTAGTCAAGAGGCCAGCAATGGCGAATTCATGGCAAGGTTGCTAGGCGGTAGCAGGAAGGGGGGGGGCGGCATCAAACCGGTACCGGCCTCGTCATGCGCGCGAGGCTCAGCGCCCGGATCGGTCCTCCGAGATGGACAGGCCGGTAGTCTCCGGCGAGATGAGCCGGCGCCGTGTGGATGTCGGCGAGCGCGTACGGTCTGGACGCGTAGGCGTAGGGCTATGGAGGGATTATTCTTGATATCGAGCCGATAGGAGAGATCATAGAGACACTTGCCTGGGTGGACGCTTCGGCATGCAGTTGCGTCGGGTGTTTGACCGACAAGGTGCCGCGGTTGATGTGGAAGTCCTTTCACCTTCGCTCGACGAGATAGTCGGAGCAAGCCGGCATGTTACGCAACATCAACGTGAACGTCACCAGATAGGATGGTCAAGTTACTTGGCCACGCAATGTGACCAGTGCATGGAGGCAGGCAGGCTCCACAGGTTAGGCGGCATGTGACAGACTATCCTCATGCGTGGCCTGGAAGGCATTAATATGGGTATTCTTAAAAGGTCACTGCTGTCCCATCATAAGTTGAATAGTGACAGTTGGATAGGATATTGTTGTTTTGTGGTTTCGGGCTGTGTTTGCGAAAACGCCCGTACAATAGGCATTTTCTCGAATAAGCTGACGC
>PUND01000052.1 GCA_003551645.1 Phycisphaerae bacterium
AGGTCGGGCGGTTTCGACAGGTCGGGGGCTTTAACCGGTAACATGCCGGTAAACGCCGGAAACGACAGGCCCGGCTTACGTTCACCCACTGCCCAGCCACCTACGCACTTGTATCCAATCGCCTTATATCGCATCTGCCCGGCCGCGGCCGGGCTGCTTGTTTGCCGCCTGTCGGCCTGGCGGTTATACTGGCTGGATTATCAGCGATGGCAAAGAAGCGGAATACAACCTCAAAGGCCGGCAAGGCCCGCAAGCGGTCGAGTTCGGCCAAGCCATCGAGGGCGAAGGCCGAGCCGAAGCCGGCCCGCAAACGGACGAGTCGTAAGACCCCGGCGGCGGAGCTGGTCGAGCAGGTCGGCGACGCCCGCCGGGAAATCGTCGTCCTCGGGGCGAAGGAGCACAACCTCCAGGGCGTCAACGTCCGCATCCCGCGCGACAAGCTGGTGGTGATTACAGGGCTGAGCGGTTCGGGCAAAAGCTCGCTGGCGTTCGACACCATCTACGCCGAGGGCCAGCGCAAGTACGTCGAGAGCTTGTCCGCCTACGCCAGGCAGTTCCTGGAGCAGCTTTCCAAGCCGGACGTCGAGCACATCGAGGGGCTTCCGCCGACCGTGGCCATCGAGCAGCGGTCCGGACAGGCCAACCCCCGCTCGACCGTGGCGACCATCACCGAGATTTACGACTACCTGCGGCTGCTTTTCGCCCGCGTGGGCGAGCCGCACTGCTGGATATGCGGCCGGCCGATAACCAGCCAGACCGTCTCGCAGATGGTGGACGCCATCTTAGAGTTGCCTGAGGGCACGCGCTTCATGGTGCTGGCGCCGGTGGTCCGCGGCCAGAAGGGCCAGCACACCGAGCTTCTCCGCCATGCGCAGCGCGAGGGCTACGTCCGCGCCCGCATCGACGGTAAAATCCACGACCTCAAGGAACCGCCGGAGCTGAACAAGAACAAAAAGCACCACATTGACGTTGTGGTGGACCGGCTGGTGCTCAAAGACACCGTCCGCATCCGGCTCTCCGACAGCATAGAGACCGCCCTTGCCCTTGCCGGCGGGCTGGTGCGCATCTGCTACGAGCCGGGCGACAAAAAACCGGCCGAAGCATCGCGTTCCGGGCGGCAGACGCCGAAGCCCACCACTCGCGACCTGCCCGGCTGGAAGGACTGGCTCTTCAGTGCCACCTACGCCTGCCCGGAGCATCAGCAGGCGAATCTGGAGGAGCTGTCGCCGCGGATGTTCAGCTTCAACAGCCCCTACGGCGCCTGCGACGAATGCGACGGGCTGGGGACCATACTCGAGTTCGACCCGGACCTGATAGTCCCCGACGCCGGGCTGTCGCTGGTCCAGGGCGCCGTCGATGCCTGGCGGCGCGGCGGCAAGCGGATGAACATCTACTACAACCGCCTCATCCGCCAGTTCTGCCGGAAGTACGACGTGCCCCCGAACCTGCCTTACGAAAAGCTCGACCAGGACGTGTGCGACCTGCTGCTCTACGGCGACGAAAACAACGACTGGGAAGGCGTCATACCCAATCTGGAGCGCCGCTGGCAGCGGACCGACAGTGAATACGTCAAGCAGCGGCTGCACGGGTACCTCTCCGAGCAGCCGTGCAACACCTGCGAAGGCGCCCGGCTGAAGCCGGCCTCGCTGGCGGTCACCGTCGCCGACAGGAACATCCACGACGTCACGCGGATGTACATAGCCGAGGCGCTGGAGTTCTTCAGCGACCTTGAGCTGGACGCCGAGCGAAGCCGGATAGCCGAGGTCATCCTGCGGGAAATCACCCACCGCCTGACGTTCCTGCGGGATGTGGGGCTGGGCTACATCACGCTGGACCGCACGGCCGCGACGCTTTCGGGGGGCGAGGCGCAGCGAATACGCCTGGCCACGCAGGTCGGTTCCGGCCTGGTCGGCGTCTGCTACGTGCTCGACGAGCCGACCATCGGCCTGCACCAGCGAGACAACCGCCGGCTGATACGCACACTCACGCGGCTGCGCGACATGGGCAACACCGTGATAGTCGTCGAGCACGACGAGGCGACCATACGCTCTGCCGACGAGGTAATCGACATGGGCCCCGCGGCCGGCAAGCACGGCGGGCGGATCATCGCCCAGGGCACGCCGGATGAGGTGTGCGGTTCGGAGGAATCGGTCACCGGCAAGTATCTGTCCGGCAGGATGCGGATAGCCCCGCCGCGCAGGCGTCGGAAGATGTCGGCCGGCAAGTGCGTGGAGCTTCGCGGCTGCCGCGAGAACAACCTCAAGGACATCGACGTGAAGTTCCCGCTCGGCGGCATCATCTGCGTCACGGGCGTATCCGGCTCCGGAAAGAGTACGCTGGTGAACCTGACTCTGCTGCGGGCGATGAAGCGGCGCATCTACAGCTCGCGCGAAAAGCCCGGCGAGTTCGACAAGATCCTCGGCGTCGGGCGGGTGGACAAGGTAATCGAGATCGACCAGTCGCCCATCGGCAGGACGCCGCGGTCCAACGCGGCCACATATACCGGCGTGTTCGACCTTATCCGGCAGCTATTCTCCAAGACACGCGAGGCGAAGATTCGCGGCTACAAGCCCGGCCGGTTCAGCTTCAACGTCAAGGGCGGGCGATGCGAGGCCTGCCAGGGACAGGGAACCAAGCGCATAGAGATGCACTTCCTGCCGGATGTGTACGTCACCTGCCAGGAGTGCAAGGGCGCACGCTACAACCGCGAGACGCTGGAGGTCCGCTATCGCGGGAACAATATCGCCGACGTGCTCGATATGCGGGTCGAGGATGCGCTGAGCTTTTTCGAGAACTTCCCGAAGATCAAGCAACTGCTCCGGGCGCTCAACGACGTGGGACTCAGCTACATCGAGCTGGGGCAAAGCTCCACCACACTCTCGGGCGGTGAGGCCCAGCGGGTGAAGCTCGCCACCGAGCTGGGAAAGACCCCCACCGGACACACACTCTACGTGCTGGACGAACCGACCACCGGCCTGCACTTCGCCGATATACACAACCTGCTGAACGTGCTCAACCGGCTGGCCGACATGGGCAATACCGTCATCATCATCGAGCACAACCTCGACGTCATCAAATACGCCGACTGGATTATCGACCTCGGCCCCGAAGGCGGCGACGACGGCGGGCAAATCCTGGCCGAGGGGACGCCCGAAACCGTCTCCGACCACGAAACGTCCTACACCGGAAAGTTCCTCGCCCCGCACCTGCACGGCGCGACGGCCGCCGAGCCGGCCGAGTAAGAAGCCGCCGACACCGTCTCGCGGGTATCCGGCGGCGCCTCTCCTACTGCTGATACATCTGTCCGAATGTTTCTGCCGGCTCTTTCCGCCAGGTCCTTATCTCCTCGCGAATCTTCCTTCGTCTGAACCAGATGAGGCAGAAGATCGGATACGCGACGCCTAATGCCGTCCCGACCACCAGACCGACCCACAGGGCGATCCTCTCGGCTTCCTCCATACGGCCCGAGATATCCGGTATCGCAACCAGCGTGAAAGAGACGCCTATAACGGTAAGCGCCAATGCGGACCAGCCATATGCGAAGTGGATTCCCGCTGCCGCCGCCCGGCGCTTTACGAGCATGATGCCGCCGACAAGCAATACCGCGTCGATAGCGATCAGCAGCAGCGACTGCACGATCGACCAGGACCTGAACCAGGCCGGAAACTGCCACTGCTGCTCCACGTAATCGGACAGCGCCACCTCGCTGACAAGGTTTATGGGAATACAGACAAGCCCAAACGCGCCCCAGACAATGGAGATGACGCCGACAGCGATCGGCCAGGCGGACCGAGGAGGGGCCGCTTCGGTAGGCGCAGGCGGGGCCATGCCGGGATATCCGGCGTCCTGATGCGGCGGAGGCGGCGGCATGGTCGGTCCGGTCTGCCAGGAAGAATCTTCCGGCCGTGGAGGAGGTGTGTTTTCGGTCATGTGATGATCCCTTTCGTCTCGTGTCCCTATTGAAAAGATCTGCTGAATTACTCCCGGACGGTCTCTCCTGTGCCGCTCGGCTCCCGGCCGCTTTCCGCGGGCGACGCCGCCGGGGAGCGTCCCGGCCAGACACTATGCCACCATTACGCGCCCCGGAAGAACCGCCCCACCGGGCCGTTAGTGGTCCACCGGCTCGCCGAGGATCTGTTTTATCTGCTCGAGTTTTTGATCCAGCAGGTCCTCGTCTCTGGCCTCCAGCGTCAGCCGCAGCAGCGGCTCGGTGTTGGACGGCCGGACGTTGACCCACCAGTCCTCGTACTGGCAGGTGACGCCGTCGAGCCAGTCGATCTCGGCGTCGGAGAGCGTCTCGGCAATTTCCTTCATCTTGCCCTGCTTGTCCTCAACCTGGAAGTTTATCTCGCCGCTGTGGCTGTACCTTCGCAGCGGAGAGATAAGCTCGCTGAAGGGCTGCTCGGTCGCCGACAGCACGCTGGCGGCCGTGGCGAAGGCGATCGCCCCGGAATCGCAGTTGTAATTGTCGCGGAAGTAGAAGTGCCCGCTCAGTTCGCCGCCGAAGACGCCGTGCCCGTCGGCCATCGCCTTTTTCATGTGGGCGTGTCCGACCCGCTCGCGCCGCGGCACGCCGCCGGCGGCGCGGATCTCCTCGGGCACCACGCGGCTGGAGCGCAGGTCGTAAACCACCATCGAGCCGGGATGCTCACGCAAAAAATGCCGCGAAAGCAGCGCCGTCATCAGGTCGCAGCCGACGGTCTGGCCAGTCTCGTCCACGAACATGCAGCGGTCGGCGTCGCCGTCCATGCAGATGCCCAGGTCGGCGCGACTTCGCCTAACCGCCGTCTTGGTCTGCTCGAGGTTGGCCTCTACCAGGGGGTTCGGCGGGTGTGCGAAATCACCACCGTACTCGAAGTTCAGCGGGATTATCTCCAGGTCGGTCTCGTCGAAAATGGCGGGGAACATTTTTCCGCCCATCCCGTTGGATGCGTCCACCACCACCTTCAGCGGCCGGGGAGTGCGCAGGAACCTCAGCACGTGGGCGCGGTATTCCTCCCACAGATCCATCTCGCCTACCTCGCCGAGCGATGCCCCGCGCGGCATCCGCCGAAGGGTGCTGACGATGTGACGGATTTCCTTCAGCCCGGTGTCCCAGCCGACGGCGCGGGCGCGGTAGCCGGATATCTTGAACCCGTTGTACTCTATCGGGTTGTGAGAGGCCGTCACCTGTATCCCGCCGCATGCGCCGAGGTGGTTTATGGCGAAGTAGATCATCGGCGTGTCGCACTCGCCTATGTCTATACATCCGGCGCCGCTGGCGCTGATGCCCTCGATAAGGGCGTCCTGGAGCGGCTTGCTGTGCGGGCGCATATCCCGGCCGACGACGAGGCGATTGCTGGAGGCCTGCCCTCGCTCGTACCCACTGAGCAAGCTGCGCAAAAACTGCGCGCAGGCGTGTCCAATTTTCCAGGCGAGGTCCTCGTTGACCTCTTCGCCGTACAGTCCGCGGATGTCGTAGGCCTTGAAAACCTTTTCGATTACGGACATGTGGTGCCCTTTCACTTGCCGTGGTTTAGGCTCGAGACGAACGCTTCGTAGAAAGATTATCGGCTTGCCGGGGCGGAATGCAATGCCCTGCCGTGCATCGGGCGTATTCTTCGAGCAAAAAAAGCGATTTTTTTCCCGTGGTGCGAACCTTTGCCCGGAAACGCCGTAGACAAGAGTGTTACCTCCTGTTAACATCGGCTCTAAGCTAGACACGAAAGAAAGCAGTATCCGGGTCCGGTTCTCCTCCTTACCGTTTCCCGGGTACCAACGGCCCGCCGGGCCTCCCTCCTCCCGGCGGGCTGCTTTTTTTCCGGCGGCAGCCGGGGCCTGAGAGGCCTCGACAAACCGAAAAAACCGCAACGGAACCTTGCGGGCGCGAACCAAAGGCACAACCAATCGTATCAATTAGTGAAGTGCGAAAACGCACTTCGGGCTTCGAAGAAGAAGCCGAGCGCGAGTAGTCCGGGGCCGGTTTTCCTCCTTTCCCGGCCCACGGAAGACAGCGGCCAGCCGGGTCTCCCTCCACCCGGTTGGCCGCAACTTTTTCCCGCGCCGCGGCAAGATATCCTCGGACGGCGAACCATCGGACATTTAGTGCGTATTAAATATTGGAGCCGGAAGGAAGGATCCCGGCTCCGACAACCGAGCACAAGCAGTCCTGGGCCGGTTTTCCTCCTTTCCCGGCCCTCGGAAGACAGCGGCCAGCAGGGTCTCCCTCCGCCCGGTTGGCCGCAACTTTTTGCGGCGCCGCGGCAAGATATCCTCGGACGACGAACCATCGGGCAGTTAGTGCGTATTAAGTATTGGAGTCGGAAGGAAGGATCCCGGCTCCGACAACAGAGCGCGAGCAGTCCGGGGCCGGTTTTCCTCCTTTCCCGGCCCCCGGAAGACAGCGGCCAGCCGGGTCTCCCTCCGCCCGGTTGGCCGCAACTTTTTTGCGCCCGCCCACAGCCGAGCAGTCGCAGAAGGCCTGACCATGATGCGTTGGCCGGCGCAGCCGAGGCGTGTAGAATGAACGCGTGAACGGCCGGACAGATCCATACCGGGTTTTGGGAGTGCCGCGCAGTGCGCCGCTGGAGGAAATACGGCTGGTGTACCGTCGGGCCGCCCTTCGCTGCCACCCGGACCGCCGCAGGGACGACCCCGTAGAGGCCGAACGCGAGTTCCAGCGACTGACCGAGGCATACCGGGCCATCCTGAGGATGCGCGGCCGCAAGCGCGAGGCCCGGCGGATGCGGGCGGTCAGCCCGGCGGAACTCGCCTCCCGCGGCCAAGGCCCCAGGACGTTCATCTACGCCGACGACGACCCCGACACTCGACGACACCTAGCCGCGCACCCCGAAGCCCGCAAAATGACGCTGGCCAGCGTCAACGAAACGGCTGTCTTCATCGGTTTCTGGCTTCTGGCGGTGGTCATATCAGCCGTCGCCATGCTGGTGGCTGCGCGGTGGTTCTTCCGCGACAGGTATCTAGCGGACGCCGGCGCCGGCGGTCTGCTGTTGGTGCTGGGAGTCGCACTGGGGGCCTACTTGGGCGTTCTTGCCGCGACCATAGCGGCACTTCTGGCCAGCCGACGGGTACTCTGGGTAGTCGCGCAGCTCGGACTGCTGGCGATGCGGCTGCTGCCCGGCCGAGATAGCTCAAAGACGCTTCCCGGCGAATCACCCGACGACGAGCCGTAGCTCGGGGGCACTCGTACAGCCGCCGCCCGCCACCGGGCCAGCGAATGCGCCCACGGCCGAGAGACGCCGGCGGCAGTGGTTATTCATCACTCGAAACGGTCGTAGCAGACGACATCTTCAAGTTCCCGGCGATTCTTGGGCTTCGGCTCATCCGCAGGGTAGCCCAGCGGCAAAAGCTCGATAATCCAGGCCGAATCCGGCACGCCCAGCACCTTCCTGGCCTGGTCCTGCCTGAAGTGACCGACCCAGCATGAGCCAAGTCCCTCGCCGACCGCGGCCAGCGTCATGTGGTCGATGGCAATGGCGCAATCCACAGGATCGGTCGGGACATCGCAGAACATGGTCTCGTTCGGCGTAAGCCCGACGACGGCGACTATAACCGGCGCCGAGGCCATCCACTCCTGCTCGGACGCCTTAACCAGCGCCTTGCGCGTCTCGGCGTCGCGGACGACCACAAACCGCCACTGCTGGCGGTTCCTCGCCGACGGCGCCAGCCGACCCGCCTCCAGGATGCGCTTGAGCTTGTGGTCCTCGACCGGCTTGTCCTTGTAGGCGCGAACGCTGTAGCGGCTCTCAATAGCTGTGTAAATATCCATAGCCAACCTCCCAATATGTCCGAAGAATCCAACGTCCGGTTCAGCGGGTTATTGTATGCCGGCGGTCAGGACCGCGGCGGATCAGTCTTCATCGCCCTGCTCGCCACTGCCCTGCTGAGCAGGCGGCGCCTCCGTCCGACGCCTTGCTCGCCTGGCGGTGGGCGGGCCGATACCCGCCGGCAACACCCCGATCGCCCACAGAAACGAGAAATAGCCCGCTGCGACCAACAGGCCAAGCGCCATCGGCATAAACTCGGCGTCCGGCTCGTCGGCCGGCAGCGGCGCGTACTCCAGAGCGCACACACCGGCCCCGGCCAAGCTTGCCAGAATAAAGGCCAGATCAAGCCCCTGCGGCGTCTTCACGTGATCCTTGTGCAAGAACAGATAAAAGCACATTCCCAGCAGCGCCACTACCACAAGCCCCGCAGCCATCTGGTATCTCCTGAAGCGACATCCCGCGTGCTCCCGCATCGCGCCGCCGGCGGACGCCTGGCTGCAGCGCGCAGAGCAAGATTTCCGCCCATCCCCGCCGTCGGGCATGCGCCCTATGCGGCTATGGCTTCCAGCACAGGCATCCGCGGCGCGAGCATATCCGCGCCGGCCCTGTGTCCATATGCCCGGTTACGCCTGCTTGCCGGCTTGCGAACCTCCCGACGCCGGCTTCTGCGGCGTGGAAGGAGTCTCACTACCGGCCGGGGCCTGCGGTTCAGACTTCTTGCCAAGCCCCATCGGAAGCGACGAGCCCCAGCAGGCCGCCATCGCGCAGCCGAACGTTACTATCATCGCCAGCGTGCCGACCACGCTCTGGAGCACCCTCGACCAGCGAGCAGCTGTGAAGCCGAAGAAGCCCAGAAAGAACAACATCGTGACCATGCCAAGTACGCCGACGCAGAGGAAGAACGGCCGCCTCACGTGCTCCCACCGGACAACCAGGTACAGGTAAAACACCAGAAGAATCGCGGGCACCAGAAGGTCCATGCTGCCATCTCCTTTCGCTAAGAAGCGGACGTGCATGGCGTCATCACCCGCGGGGAGGGCACGAACGCCTCCACAACCAGGTAAGGCCCCAAGGCCTGACCAACGCGGGCGATTCAGCCGATGCTCAAAGAAGCATATGCGGCAAGCGGCTTAACGTCAACCCGATAAAGCCAAACATGGCAAAAACTTTCGACAGGGCCCGCCGCCACGGGGCTTGACCTCCGACCGCCGGGGCCTGACAATCGGGCTGTCGCGACGATGTCGGGAACTCGCCGCGTCCGATGGGCGGCACCGGACAACCGAATACGGGGCGTAGCTCAGCTTGGCAGAGCGCCTGCTTTGGGAGCAGGAGGCCGCTGGTTCAAATCCAGTCGCCCCGAGTGAAAGAGCCGGTCAGAGACCGGCTCTTTCACTAGAGGGGTAGAGCAGGAGAGAGGAGAAAGTAGAAAGGGCGGCAGAGCCGGCAGTCGCGCCAAGACGTTCATGACGTCAAGACAGCTCTACCCCGGCATCCTTTCTACTTTCTACTCTCTGACCGTCGGACCACTATCCGCATCGGGAGAAGCCGATGGCCTTCGCCTTCGAGAAGCTGGCGGTTTATCGGAAAGCCGTCGCTTTCGCCGATGGCGTCTGCACGTTGACCAGGGGATTTCCTCGGGGCTACTTCTTCCTGGCCGACCAGATCAGCCGCGCGGCCTTGTCCATCGCCGCCAACATCGCCGAGGGCAACGGCCGATTCACCAAGGCAGACAGAAAGAACTTCTTCGGCATCGCACGCCATGGCGGGGCTTGCGAGCCCCGGCAAAACAGCGGCAGGCGGGGCAGCGAAGCCGAAAAACCCGAAGGCCCGGCTGCTCACCCAGGGGAAAACCGGACTATCTTCTCTGGGGCGAAAGCTCACGCTCTCTTCGCTGGCGGTATTCCTCCAGCCCTTCCGGCCGGGGGAACGCACGGTCGAAGTCGATGTCTTCCTGCTCACAGACGGGGCGCAGGTAGTGCTCGACCATATCGTAAATCGCCAGCCGGGTCCGGTTCGGAAGCGACTGATACAAGCTTGACCGCTCCACCAGAGTCAGGTTGTATCCGACCATTCGCGGCTCTATAAGGAGGTTACTGGCGATGCCCTCCACCAGCGGCGCCAGCGACGGCAGTTGCTGCTTGACCCTGTCGGCCACCCGCGACTGATGGAACCTGTTAAACACGCGCTGCGCCCACTGCATACTCTCGCGGTACTGCTGCATGTCTCCGGTGGCCGCGGAGATGAACGCCGTCTGAAGCGATATTGATATCTGGCTGGCGGCCGCATCCAGCGTGTCGGTGCCCTCGGAGAGCATGTCGTAGAGGACGAAGTCCTCCACATCCTCGAAGTCCCACCGGCCGCCGGTCATCTCGTAGTTGTCCTTGATGTACTCGAAGTAGTCCTGAGCGGCTCGCATATTCCGGCCGGCGACGAGCATGCTTATCGCCTGGGTGAGGTAGTTTATATGGCCGGGACCAAAGACATTGTCCTCGAAATCCTTGCCCGAGGTGGCAATGTTGGCCTTGGCAATCCTCTCATGTTCGGCGTGTGTCGGGCGGATGAACCGCGGGTCCGACCAGAAGCTGATGTACGGCTCATGAGGGGCTTCGGGGTTGTTCACATAGGTCATCCGCCCCTGCCAGGTGAGCTGCTTGAGTGAGTTCAGGACTATCCGATCCGTATTCAGGGAATCGATGTCATCCAAACCCAGACTCTCGGTGATATGCAGCCCGTAGGTCACCCAATAAAGCCCGTGCGGCCAGACCTGTCGCCAGTCCATCGGCCCGTAACGCTCCATGAGCTGAAGCATCCAGTCCGGGTCCATTCGGTACACGTTCCAGAGCAGTTGGGCGCGGAGGAACGCCAGCATCCTCTGCCTGGCCAACTCGTGGTCCGGGTCGTTGATGACCCGGTACACCTGCAGTTCATCTTCGTTTTGGGGCCTTGGCGGTCCCAGTCGCACCATATCCACGCTCGGATGCCGACTGAAGCGGTTGTACGCCTCAAGGAAGCCCTCATCCACACCCATGCCGACCTCCCGCAGGACCTCGACATAGTCGGCGACTTCAGGGTCCTCCAGCAGCACGGCGAGCTGATCCCGCTGTATGCGGCGGTCTCCCTGGCGGCGCGGGTCCCTGTCCAGGGGGGCCTGGGCGATGGGGCGGAACCAGTCGATGGTCTCAGCGGCGGTACCGGGCCTGGGGCTGCCAAGAAGACGCTGCATCTCGCCGGCCCAGCGCTGCTTGTAGCTCATATGCATCTCGTCGAGCGACATGCCCATCTTCGAGAAGAATATCCACCCAAGCTCACGGTACAGCACCAGCGCATCCGGGTTCCGAGGTATGCCCTGGTCCCTCAGCAGCCGAACACCGTTCATGACCCACCGCCAGCGTTCGTCGGGCGTGTGTGTGGCGGCCGATATATTCCACGCCATGTTCCAGGCATGGAAGCCCCAGACGCCGGCGAACCTCGGCTGCAGCCGGCAGATGGCGTCCGCAAGCTGCATGGCGTCGAAGTATTGACCGGCATCCTTGAGCTGCTGGGCGCGTATCCACAGCACGCTGACCAACGGTGTTCGAAGCCCGCCCGGAGCCATCGTAAGCAGCGCAAGCTCCGGGTGCCGCTGGGCGACAACGCCGCCGCCGGACCGCTCGTGCTGTTGCTCAAAGCGACTCTCCAGCGGGCCTTGCAGCATGCCCGCGGTCACGAAGCAGACCACGGCCACCGCCGCCAGAAGAACCTGTATCAGTCTCTTTCGATCGCCCATAGCTTACACCTGCACCCGCGCGAGTTCGCGCTTGCTGAAGATGACGCACGCGGCCAGCAGTATCAGTCCGGAGCGCACCACCAGCGCCCACAGCGCCGTCTCGCCCACCTGCAGCCACGGGATAATCATCCCTTCAACCAAGCTCTCGGTCGGCGAGGTGCGGCTGAAATTTGGAAGCAACTGGTCCATTACGTAGAAGACGACCCTGCCGAACTGAACGCCTATGGTCCGGTGTTCCGGCGCTATTTCCACCGACTCCGCAATGAAGCCCCTGACCAGCGCGAACGGCAGCACCGACATAGACACCAGGGACCCGACCGAGAACGACAGGAAAGTTCCCGCGAATACGCCCACGGCGGCGATGAAGGATACCTGCAGTAGTATCAGCAGGACGCCACGCAGATAGTTCCACTCGAATTGCCCGACACGGAACATCACGCCGAGGTGTTCCCGCGGAAGGGCTATGCTGAACCCGGAGCGGTTCTGGTACCACAGTGTCGTCCGCCCGGTCGCCTCATCGACCACGCGCGCCGAGAGAGTCAGCGTGGATGTTATCCCGGCCGCGTCGTCGCGTATGTCGCCGCCGGAAACGCCGGTCTCGGGGTTCTGGGCCAGCCAGACACCCGGCAGTGTCTCGCCGTAGGTCTCGCCCAGAGGGTTAAGTCGGTACACCAGTTGGACCGTCTCATCCACCACCACCTCGACATCACTGTCGGCGTCGACACCGGCGCGAGTCGCCTGCCGCATCTCGTCCTGCTCGAATCGCACGAGAAACGCATCGTCGGTCAAGCCGAGAACTCGCCCGTCAACGCCGGCAACGCGAACCGGGCCACGGTAAACCAGTCGAGACAGTAGGCGCCCCGGGGCCTCGATCCGGGCCAGACCCTGCTCGGCATCGACATGCGTGACGCGCCCCCCGCCGACGAACCGACCCCCCTCCACGTCGATACCATCGAACGTCCAGCTTATCCGACCACCCGGCTCCACAGACTGGCGGCGCAGAAGCTCCTGGGTGTAGATTTCCTCGGCCAGCAGTTCCCGCGCGCGCTCGACATTGCCGTCCGCCTGGTCCAGGAACTCCCGGACATTGTCCTCATATCTCTGCTCGCGGTGGAGAGTCTCGATGCGGTCTTCGACGCGGGAGAGCACCTCCTGCTCGATGCCCACCGGCCCGCGGCGGGCACGGGCGGTGAATATCTCCGTCTCTACAGCCCGTCGTTCGTCCGGCGGGGCCTCCTGTGTCCGCAGGTGCTGGGCCAGTGCGTAGATAGCCGCCGCAGACACGGCCAGCAGCAAGACGTTGAGCATCACCACACCGAGCCATCGCCCTATCACGTATTGACTGCGCCCCAGCGGTTTGCTGGCAACGGTGAATATATGCTTGCGTTCCACGTCTGAGCTGACCACCCCAACGGACAGGAATACCGTCGCCAGCGTCAGAAGCGCGCTGGTGAAGCCCGTCGAATAGGCCAGGAAGGTGCGTATGCGGCCGGGCAGTGTGCCATCGCCGGTCATTACGAACGGAAGCGAGGCGATGCATGCGGCCAGCAGCACCATGAACACCGCGGCGACCTTCGTACGCAGACACTGGCTGAAGGTCTGTCGGGCAATTGCCCAGATGCCGCCCATCACTGCTTCTCCCGGGAATCGCCTTCCCTGTTGTCGGCGTCGTCGCCGGGTTTGTTTATCAGCTTATCGAGTACGTCGCGATCGGCCTGGTCGTGGTGTTTCTGCTCAGCGACCGAGGGCTCTGCGGGTCGCCCATCCTCGTCGGACTGTTCCTGTTCGTCCCCGTCGCCGGAGCCGACAAGCTCGCGCAGCACTTCCTCGGTCTGCTCGGCGTCCTGCTCATCGGCCGGCTGCTCGGCGGGTTGCTCGGCCGGCTGCTGTTCCGGCGGCTCTTCGTCTTCGTGGCCGACGGCGACGAGCCGGTCCAGTATTTCGCGCCCCTCGGAAGGTTGACGGAGGAATTCCGCCACCTCGCCGGTTGACACCGCTCCGCCGGTGGCGAGCCGCTGGCGTTGGGCATCTTCGACTATCTGCAGGAATAGTGACTCCAGCGTGGTCCGGGGTGCGGACACCTCAACCACTTCGCGTCCGGAGTCTCTGAGCACCGACTCAACCTTTTCAAGCGTCTGCTGGTCCAGTTGGTCGGTGGTCAATTGCGTAAGCTCCGATTTCGCAAGCAGCTCATTGACGTCGCCCAAAGCTCGCCGCCTGCCGCCGTAGAGCACGCATACTCGCTCACACACGTCCTCGACGTCGGCCAGAAGGTGACTGGAGAGGATGACCGTCTTGCCCCGCTGGCCGAGCAGACGGATCAAATCCTTGAACTGCCGCGTGCCGATGGGGTCCATGCCGCTGGTCGGCTCGTCGAGTATCAGCAGGTCCGGGTCGTTAATCAGCGCCTGGGCAAGCCCGATGCGCCGCTGCATGCCCTTGGAGTACTCTCCCACACGCCGGTAGGCCACGCCGCGAAGGCCCACCATGTCCAGCAACATCTCAATCCGCCTTCGCCGCTCCTGGCGTGGCTGGTGGAACAGACGTCCGTAGAAATCCAGCGTCTCCCGCGCATCCAGGAACGGGTAAAGGTGAGAGTCTTCCGGCAAAAAGCCGATGCGATTCTTGGTCGCAACATCCGTAGGGCGCCGTCCGAAGACGGCTATCCGGCCGCGGGTGGGAAACAGCAGCCCCAGGACCATCTTCAGCGTGGTCGTCTTGCCCGACCCGTTAGGACCAAGCAGCCCGAACACCTCGCCCGGACGAATATCAAGGTCAAGGTCGGCCACGGCCGTTACCTTCTCGCGGAGCCAGAAGTCGCGAAACACCTTCGTCAACTTCACCGTCGCGACTACCGCATTATTGTCTGTCGTCTGGCTAACCATATTATCTTCCGTACAGTAGCGGCCCTGTGATGTCCGGGACGCCAGGTAATCCGTCGGTCGGCGCGGCGCCGGGGTGCGGGGCTTCGCGAGCCGGCAGTCCGCTCAAGCCCTGTATCCGCCCGGCTCGGCGCCCCCAGACGGCCGCACCGTCTCAAGCGTCTCGGCTATCTCTCGCGGCCGCGCTGCTGTATGGCCCGCAGCGCCTCGCGCTCTATGTCTCTGGATATCTCCGGCGGCCTACGTATACGCAGGACGGTCTTTCCGCCGCGGGTCGGAGGTAGGATGTACTTCTCTATATCAGGCCGCGAAAGTATTTCCTGCCGCGTCTCCGCCCAGAGATATTGCATCATGGTGTCCGGGTCTCGTTCGAACTCGTCGCGAAGCTCGGCGAACTGCCTGGCCCGGCTCTTGACCGACTCCACGACCTGTGACTTATACGACCGGGCCTCGGCGAGGATTCTGCTGGCCTCGCCGCCGGTGGTTCCGAGCATCAGGACCTGGTCAATTCGTTCCAGGATTTGCTCGGCCTCGGCTATCTGCTCGCTGGCCTGCTGCTCATTCCCGGAACGCCGCGCCTCGCGGGCCGAGTCCACCAGTCGGACATACCTGCCTATCAGATTGGTATCGTCGGCCTCATGCGCGGTCACGTCTTCGAGCGTCTCAATACGCCAGGGGTGCCCGACCAGCCGGGAATAGTTCGCCCCGGCCGCCGCGGCAAGGATGTCCTCGGCCTCCGAGGCCGCCGCGTTGACCATTTGCTCGGCCTCGCTGGAGGCGCGCTGGGCTTCTTCGTAGGCCTCACGCGCCCTCAGCGGCCACTCGTTGCCTTCTATGTCGATGGTCCTCAGGGCCAGGCCCGTGTTCAGCTTTTCCAGATACTGCTGTGCCAGCAGCGTCACCTCGGTCTTGAACTGCTCCTGCTCGCCCCGCCTTAGACCGTCCGCTGTGCGGTGGCCGGCCGCGCGAATAGCCGCCGCCGACACCGCCGAGCGGATCATCTCCTCGGTCGGATTGACATCCACGACCTCATCGGTGCCGTAGATGGTCCGGGTGTACGGGTCGGGCACGTTGCGCTTGTACGCGACCGGGTCTTCCACCTGGTAGGCGACTTCCAGCTTCATGTGCAGCAAGCTGCGGTCGCCGGTCAGCAACGCGCCGTCCCAGCCGGGCCGAAGCCCCTGGGCCTGAGGGCGGACCTCGCTGAGCGGCCTGGTCCGGTCTTCGGGCGTCAGGTGCATCCAGAAGCCGTCAACCGTCAGGCGCTGTTCCCGCATATCGACCTTCTCGATCCGACCGATGGGAAAAGGCCATCCGTACGCCAGCCCCTCTGGAGCCACCCGGGTGATGCGACCAAAACGGTAAATGATGCCGTTCTCGCCGGAGTCTATGCTCGCCAGTCCGGTCAAGGCCCAGGCGACCACCACCAGCAGCATCACCAGCGAGAGCAGACGGAAGCTCACCTTAAGCGCATCGGCGAGTGAGCGTGACGCCTCATCGTCTGAATCCAGCACCGGGTCCGGCGAGGCCTGCACCGCCTGGTATTTGTCACGTTCGTCGCTGGTCATTGTTCGGTCCTCTCGGTTTCTTCACTCTGATCCGACCCGCCCGCGGGAGCCGGCACCTTCGGCGGAGTCGGAAGTACCAGCGAGTCTTGGGTGGGTGGACTGTTGAAGAAGCTCACGCTCGGCAGCGTTGAGCCATCCAGTAGGATTACCGTGCGTTCGTCGAGTTCTTCTCTCAGGGACCGCAGGTAACGCAGAAACGCGCTCAACTGCGGGTTCTCCGCGAACTGCTCGTAGTACTCCGCCGCGGCGCGGTCGCCCTCGGTGCGGATTTCCTCGGACTTGCGCTGAGCGAAGGCCAGTATCTGGTCCCGGCTCGACCTGGCCCGCTCGCGTATGGCCGTGGCTCGGGCCTCACCCCGGGCGCGGAACGTGTCGGCCGCGGCCGACCGCTCCTCGCGCATGGCGTTTATCACCTGGGCGGTGGCGCCTTCCGGGATATTCAAGCTCTTGACGCCCACATCCACAATATGCACGCCGTACAGGTCGCGGGCCTGCTCACGCAGACGCGGCAGGATCCGCTCCTGGGCTATCTCCTCGAGCTTCATACTTTCCGGGTCGGTATTGACAAAGTCGGCAAAGGGATGCTGGCCCACCACATCGCGCATGCGGCTGCGGAGCAGCGAGCGGATGCTCCGCTCGGCGGCATCGATGGCACGGACGCTGTTGTAAAACTGCCGCGGGTCCTCGATCCGCCAGGCGCAATACATGGTCAGCAGGATGGGGTTCTTGTCCTGTGTCTGCACCTCATCGACCGGGCTCTCGAAAAGGTGCGTCCGAGCGTCGTACCGCACGACCGACTGAATCGGATAAGGCCAGCGGAAGCGCAGCCCCGCATCGCCGCCCCGGCCGCTCATGTCCAAACCGCCGTCAAGCTCGGCCGTACCCGCGCCGGCTTGGGACATCTCGCCGCCGTCGCCCGTCCTGGCTCCGTGGTAAACGTGCGTGGTCCGACCAAAGGTTTGAACCAGCACTATCTCGGAGGTGTCCACCGTGAACGTCACCATGTACGTCAACAGCAACAGGACAACCACCGCCGCCAGTATGATGATTCCAATGTGCTTTCTCATAATCGCTTCCTCGAAATCTCGCGGAGCAGCCGACTGATTTAGTCTGCCTCCCGCGGAGAGTCATACACGCCTTCCATCGCAGTTCTTTCACGTTCAAGGTTAATCCAGAGTTCGATCTGGTCCCTGTCCACGCCGAGGATGTACTTGTGCATCCTGGGCAAGGCCTGGTCCCAGACATCCATCCAGCGGTCCAGCATGTAAATCTCCGGGCTGGCCTCGTAGGCGAGCATTTCCCTGCGGAAGCTCTCGGCCCGCGCCCGCTCGCCGATCTGCTTCTGCCAGCGGTACGCCTGTGCCTGCGAATACATCCCGGCCGCCTCGCCTGCGACGCCGTCGAATCTGGCTTCGGCCAGGGCCAACGCTTCTTGAATTGGCTCGGCCAGGTCCAGTTGCTCGCCCTCCTGAAGCGCTCCTTCAAGCTCTTCCAGAGTCTCCATCCATTCCTGCTGCTCGGCCAGCAGCGACTCCCGTGTCCGGCTGACACGGCCGAGCATGCGATCCTGCTCGATCTCGCCCTCCAGCGTTTCTATGTCGTCACGGGCTATCCTCTGCAGCTCTTGCAGACGGCGCGACTGCTCGGCGGAATCGTCCCGAAGGTTCCGCAACATCTGAAGATCGTCGAGCTTCCTGATGGCAAGCCCCATCCGAAGCGCCGCGCCGGGGTCGCCCGCCACTTCCGAGAGCGTCCTGTTGGCCTCGGCCTCGGCCTCGTAACGCAGGACCTCCATCTCGCGTTCGGCCTCGAGGTATTCCTCGAACGCCTCGGCCGCCTCCGGCGGCGGATGAGCAGCGGCTATATTGACTTCCTTGAGCCGTACACCCAGTTCCATCTCGTCGGCGCGGGACTGGATAATCCTGCGCAGTTGCGCAGCCGCCCGCTCCCGGCCGAAGGTCATAATCGCTTCGGGCCGTTCCTCGTCCGCGATGCCGGGTATGGGATCGTCCAGCGTCGCACGGGCGCAGTAATCGGTCATCTCGGCGTAGGCGATGGACTCAAGCACCAAACCGGCGTCGGAGAAAAGGTAGCCGTATCGCATCACGTCTTCGACCACATATCGCAGCTCCACCACCAGCCGGATAATCTGCACAGGCGGAGGCGGCTGGTCGGTGGCGATATCCGCCTGACGTCTCTCGCCCGGGATCGCTATGAGGAAGTTGCGCTCCTCCAGAGGCCCGTGCTCCTCGGTCCAGACGTAAATCTCACGACCCTTGACGATTACCGGCTCTCGCTGCTCACCAACACCCAGGATAATCTCGTTGACGGCGCCTGTATCGAAGTAACGGGCGCGCTCCACCGGCCAGGGCCACTTCAGGTGGAAACCCGCCTCCAGCGGCTCGCGGCTTGTATCCACACGCCCCCAGCGACTTACCACCACCTGCTGACCGTCCCGGACTACTACCAGAGAACTCAGGCCGATAAGCACCGCAACACCGAACAGCAGCAGCGGAGCAAACGCCCGGCTGAGAAGGCGGTAGAACCATGTCCCGGAGACCTCAAAGCCGAACTGATAATTCAGCGCCTCGGCCAGCGAGTGCCCTACCCGCCCCGGCTCGGCGGCAAGGTTCAGCAATCGACTCTCGAAGCTCGGCCGCGGCTCCTCGCCCGGCATGCGCGGGCGGTACATGTCCAGCACGAAGTTCAGCGCCAGCTCCAAGGCCAGAACGAGCTGGACAGCCGGCACCACGTACGCCATCACCAGGTCAACGCCGGCGTAATTCTGGTAAACGGCGACCATCGAGACGATCACGCCGCCCATGCCCAGCACGGATATCAGCAGGTAGCTGCCGGCCCCGCGCAGCAGGCGCCACTCGCCGCGCCGGCTCATGCCGGTGGCGTAGCGGCTGAACAGAAAGCCCAGAAGCGCAACCGGCACGAGCATCCAGACCGCCTGCTCGGCCGAGGTGACGTTCGCCGGCGCCCGGCCCCAGACGTGACGCAGCAGCAGCACGCCGAGGACCGCGTGATACGCCATCCAAACCAGCGTAAAAATCGAGAATACCCACTTGTGGATGAACGCCACTCTGGCCGCCGCCGGACGAAGCTCCTCATCCTCCTGCCGCTCGAAAATCGTGCGAGCGTCCTCGTCGCTCAGCTCATCCAGCTCGACGGACTCCTTGTGCTCGAGATCTCGAGCATAGAAGGCAACCGTCAGCAACAGCCACAGGGGCACACCGCCGGCAAGCAGCAACGTGGCGGTCATGGCCGCAAGCGAGCCGGTCCACAACCAGGCCGCAAGGAGCACCACGGCCAGGATCGTCTGCGCCACCGCCCCAGCGATAGCCATGTTCTTACCGCGGTTCTGATCTACCATCTCGAATGCCTCTCCTGCCGTCCGAACGCGCCAGCTATTGCCGCGGGCATAACCGGGAAACTACAATCAATTTCAATACCCGCAACATTTTCGGCCCCGGCGGCGTAGTATCCGGCGCCGAAAACGACCGGCGAAGGACACAAACAATCATGCTCGGATTCTGGTCTATTACGCGAAATACGTTTACCCAAACCGTCCGTCAGCCCATTTACGGCGTCATTATCCTCGCCACCTTCGGAATGCTGGTGCTCAATGTGCCGCTGAGCGGCTGGACGATAGGCACTCTTACCGTGGACTATCACACCACCGACCAGCAGATGCTCGAGAGCGTCGGCCTCAGCACTCTGCTGCTGTCGGGCCTGCTGGTGGCCGCGTTCAGCGCTTCGACGGCCGTCGGCCGCGAAATCGAGGACAAGACCGCCCTGACAGTCATTTCCAAGCCGGTCGCCAGGGCGACGTTCGTCCTCGGCAAGTTCGCCGGCGTCGTGCTGGCAGTCATGGTGGCGTTCTATCTCTGCTCGCTGGTGTACCTGATAACGGTCCGCCACGGCGTCAAGCCCGCCGCCTGGGACGAACCGGACGCCCCTGTATTGGTACTGGGCATCTCGGCGTTTGTTCTGTCGATGATAGCGGCGCTGCTGGGCAACCTTTACTTCGGTTGGTCGTTCGTGGCCGCCGGCGTCCGGGCCTCGGCGGTGCTGCTGACGCTGGCCGCGGGCGTTACCGCCTTCGTCGGCGAGGGTTGGGAAATCGTCGCCTTCGGCGAGGGCATCCGCCCGCAACTGATACCGGCTATGGGGCTGATGCTGCTGGCGGTGCTGATATTCGCGTCTGTGGCGGTGGCGGCCAGCACTCGCCTGGCGGCTGTGCCGACGCTGCTGGTCTGCGTGGGCGTGCTGATCGTCGGGCTGATGCACCCGTTCCTGTTCGGCCGACTGGGCGAGGACATCGCCGTGGCAAGGGCCATCGGATGGGTCGTACCGAACCTGAGCTTCTTCGACCCGCAGGACATGCTCATGGCCGACCAGGTTATCGCCGCCGAATACGTCGGCCTCGCAGCGGCCTACACGGCCGCCTACGTCGCCGGCGCCCTTGCCCTGGCGATGGCGTTGTTCCAGAGCCGCCCCATTGAGGCGGCCGCCGAATCCGCATCCCTGCCCACACTGGCGGGTCTGCTGGCGTGGGCCGGTCGTTCGGCGGCAATAGTCGCCGCCCTGGCCGGACTTATCCTGCTGTCGATGCCCGAGCTTTACAGCGTGGCGACTCTCCTCGCCGCGGCGGCACTCATCGTAGGAGGAGCACTGAGCTGGCTGCTGTGGGGCTTCTTCGGCCGCGGGCAGCAGTGGAGCTATTACGTCGTGGCGACGCTGACCGGGCTGTTGCTGGTCCGCTCCGTGCTCGTGCTGCTCTGGACCGGGGCGCCCGCCTGGCTGCACTGGCAAGCCGGGCCGGTCGGCCAGGCCGTGGCGGCGATAGTGGCCGCCGGCATCGGGGTAATACTCGTTTTGCCTAAGACCCGTCGTCATTTCAAATCCGAGGCGTGAACGGAACATTTATCCGGTCGCCGGAACGTGCTCCACGCGTGCGCGCGGGCGAGCAGTTTCGGCGGGGTTTTCGTGCAGTTCCTCCCCGAACCGCACCAGCCGTGCACTGTTGAATATCACGAAAGTCGCCGCCAGCATATGCAGCACCGCGGCCAACACCGGCTGGATCATCCCCAGCCCGGCAAATACCTGGAAGACCAGTATGAAGCCGATACCGAACATCAGGTTCTGGTGCACAACGCCCATTGCCCTGCGGCTGAGGCGAACCAGGAACGACAGCCGCCGCAGATCATTGTTCATCAGAGCGATGTTGGCGGAGTTGATGGCCACGTCGCTGCCGGCGGCGCCCATCGCCACCGACAGGTCGCCGGCCGCCAGGGCGGGAGCGTCGTTGACGCCGTCGCCGACGACCGCCACGCGATGACCGCGATCGCGGAGGTCCGCCACCAGGTCCAGCTTGTCCTGCGGCAGCACCTCGGCCTGAACCTCGGTGGCGCCCATCTCGCGGGCGACGCGACGCGCAACCGACCACCTGTCACCTGTAACCATGACCAGCTCGCGGATGCCCAAAGCCCGCAGCTCCTCCAGCGCCTGGCGGGCCTCTTCGCGGGTGCGGTCCTCGAGGCCGACCCAGCCGAGGACACGGCCGTCGCTGACAACGTGCAGCGTACTGACGCCCTCCGGCTCGGCATACTCCTTGCCGGAAATCGCCGACATATCCGCACCTTCTTCCTCGACCCACTTGCGGCGACCGACCATGACTTCTCTGCCGCCGACTCTGGCGCGGACGCCGCGGGCGGCCACCTCCTCGAACTGCTCCGGTTGCTCTATGTCCACCCTGGCTCGCTGAGCGACCTGCGTAACCGCCTGCGCCACAGGGTGCTTGGACAACTGCTCGGCCGAGGCCGCCGCCGCCAGAAGCTCCGCCGGGTCAACGCCCGGCGCCGGCTTTATCTGCGTGACGGCAAGCTCGCCGGTGGTCAGCGTCCCGGTCTTGTCGAACACGAACGCCGTGATGCTGCGGGCAAGCTCCAGCGTCGATACGTCCTTGACGTATATGCCCAGTCGAGCCGCGCACGAAAGGGCCGCCACCATGGCGGTCGGCACGGCGATAATCAGCGCACACGGGCAGGCCACCACCAGCATCGTCACGGCTCGGCTCATGTCGCGCGTGAAAAAAAGCACCACGCCTGCCAGCATCAGAATAGTCGGCGTGTAGTATCCCGCGTAGCGGTCTATGAGCCGCATAATCGGGATGCGGGTGCCCTCGGCCTGGAGTATGAGTTTCTTGACCTTGCCCAGTGTGGTGTCTTCGCCGGCGCGCGTTACCTTCACGTCCACCGAACCGGCGACGTTGCTGGTGCCGCTGAACACCTCGGCGCCCTCACCCTTGTCGGCGGGCACGGATTCGCCGGTAATGTTGGCCTCATTGATGGTGGTCTGGCCGGAAAGTATGACGCCGTCCGCGGGGACGTTATCCCCGGGACGGACCCTGACCACATCGTCGGGCCGAAGCTCCCGCGGGTCCACCGGCTCCTCGCTGCCGTCGTCGCGGAGGCGGTGGGCCTTCTTGGGAGAGATTTTCACAAGATGCTCGATGCTGGCGCGCGCGCCCAAGGCGGTCCGCCGCTCCACGAGGTTCGCCAGCAGCAGGAAAAACGCCACCGCGCCGGCGGCCTTGTAGTCCTGGGCCGCCAGGGCGGCGATCACCGCCAGGGCGACCAGCTCGTCCATGTGCATATGGCCGTGGACCAGCCCCTTGGCGGCATGGATTATTATCGGTATGCCCAGCAGCAGCGCTCCGATAACGGCCAGGGTGTAGCTGTAGAAGTTGAACGTACGCCCGTCCCGAACGACAGTGTGCTCGGCAAAAAGCAGTTCCGCGGCGTAGGAAGTCAACACAAAAACGCCGCCGGCCAGGATGCCTATTATCAGCAATCCCGCCAAGCCGGTCTGTCGTTCGACAGGACCCTTAAGAATGTCATGAGCCATCTGGAATGCTCCGTGAGCTTTAAGGGCATAGAGCCGCCCGCAACACTACGCTACGGCTCATACGCCGCGTCCGGGGTGACGGTTCTGTCGGACAGGCGGTTTTTATAAGCAGCCGGAGCGGCGTTTGCAACGGAAGTAATGCCGCCGCAAACGGCTCCGGTCAACAATCCGCCGCCTTTCGGCCGGCGGGCGATTTCCGCCAAGGGCGATTCTCGTTCGGTCCGGCGGGCCTGAAAGCTAAAATAGAACAGCGGAGAAAGGGCCGGCCGGCCTGCAGGCGTTGACCCGCGCCGACCGGCACTCTACCATAAGAGGTACTCAGTCATGAATTTCAAATGCGACAAATGCGGACAGCCGGCGACGATACACCTGACGGAGATAGTCGGCGGCAACAAGAACGAGAAACACCTTTGCGAAGACTGCGCGGCCGAGGACGGCATCACCGTTAAGTCCAACGTGCCCATAAGCCAGTTGCTGGAGGACTTCGTGCTCCAGACCACCTCGGCGCCCCAGCAGGAACAGCCGGCCGGACCGGAGTTGACCTGCGAGGTCTGCGGCACGACGTTTTCCGAATTCCAGGACACCGGGCTGCTGGGCTGCCCGAACGATTACGACACCTTCGCCGAAGCGCTTGAACCGCTCCTGGAAAAGGCCCAGGACGGACACGTCCAGCACGTGGGCAAGGTTCCGCACAACATCGGACGCTCTCAGAAGCGACAGACCGAGATACTCCGGCTGCGGACCGAGCTTAAGTCGGCAGTGACAGCAGAGGATTACGAACGGGCCGCCGAACTGCGAGACCAAATCAAAGAGATGGAGCAGTCATGACACTGGCGGACCTTACGCAACACGCCGGCGAATGGCTCAGAGGCGCCGGGCCTATGCACGATGTGGTCATTTCCTCGCGCGTGCGGCTGGCAAGGAACCTCGCCGGAACGCCTTTCCTCTCACGCTGTCCGCGGGAGCAGCAGGCGGAGCTTGAGCAGAAGATGCGACAGGAGATTCTCTCGGCCGAGCTGGCAAAGGGCATCTTCTACGTTGACGTGGCCGCCGCCGGCGACCTGGACCGCGAGCTGCTCGTCGAGCGACACCTGGTCTCACGCCAGCATGCGGAGGCCTCGCACCCGCGTGGCGTGGCCGTCAGCGGCGACGAGACCATCTCCATAATGGTCAACGAGGAAGACCACCTTCGCATGCAGGTGCTCCGCAGCGGGCTGCAACTGCCCGAGGCCGTAGCCGACGCCAACCGCATCGACGATGCGATGGAGCGGTGCTTTGACTTCGCCTTTCACAGCCGCTACGGCTATCTGACCGCCTGTCCGACCAACGTCGGGACCGGGCTTCGCCTCAGCGTGATGCTGCATCTGCCGGGACTGAAACTGGCCGGGGAGATGGACAAGGCCTTCCGCGCCGCCGGCGACATGCGGCTGGCAATCCGGGGGCTTTACGGCGAGGGAACCGAGGCCAGCGGGGACTTTTTCCAGATTTCCAACCAGACCACGCTTGGCCGGTCGGAGAACCAATACGCTGAGGAATTCTCAGAGCGTCTTATACCGGCGTTCATCGAGTACGAAAGGCGAGCAAGAAAACACCTGATGGACGAGCAGAACGCGCTCCTGGAAGACAAGGTCAGCCGGGCCGTCGCCACACTGCGCTCGGCGAAGATGATAAGCTCTGAAGAGACAATGTCCCTGCTGTCGGTGATGCGACTGGGCACGAACCTCGGCCTGACCGACGACATGGACCTGTCCGCCATCAACGAACTGTTCCTTCTTACCCAGCCGGCGCACCTCCAGAAAATACATCGCCGCGATATGACACCTCAGGAGCGGGCCCAGTGCCGCGCGGACATGATCCGCCGCCGCCTGGACGCCGGCTGATCGGCGGAAACCCCGACCGTGTTCAAACGCCGGGCACAACGCGCCGTCTCGACGGGGCTTGTCGGCCTCAGGCCCGCCCTGCGGATATGGTCGCGCAAGGGCTACTTCCGCCCCGGCGAGCCGGAACGCTGGAACCCGAAACGCATCGCGATACTCGCCTGCCACTGGATAGGCGACACCCTGTGGGCGGTCCAGACCGTCCGGCCGCTGCGGCGGCGGTTCCCGCATGCCGAGCTGTACGCGATTACCAAGCCGGCCTGCATCGACCTGTGGAACGGGTTTCTGCCAGCCGAGCGCATCCTGCCGGCCGGCGAGGTTGTCTCCGACAGGCGCCGCGAGCCGGTCAGTCGGCGCCGCCTGCACAACCGGGCGCGCCAACTGCGAAGATACGGTTTCGACCTGATAATCGACCTGACGGGCAACCGCTATTCAGCCGCCATGAGCTTTCTGCTGCGGCCTGAAATGTCGCTGGGCTTTGACGGCAACGAGCTTGGCCTGCTGTACTCTCATCGGGTGCCCGACGCAGAACGGCCGGGCGAGCATCTTTCACACCGCCCTTTGCGGGTCATCGCGCCGCTTCTTAGCCACCGGGACCGGCCGTCGGCCTACAAATGTCCCCCCGCCCCGCCGGCGCCAACAGTGCCGGCCGCCGAGGCAAGGCGACGGCTCGGGCTGGCGAACCGGGCGTATTGCGTGCTCGCACCCGGTGCCGGATGGGAGGCGAAGCGATGGCCCGCCGCGTCCTTCCGCAGGGTCGGCGAGCTGCTGGAACGCTCCTACCGGGAGGTTGTGGTGGTCGGCTCGGCCGGCGAGCGGGAACTGTGTGAAAGCGTCACCGCCGACATGGACAACGCCCGCGTGTCCGTCGGCAGGCCGCTGGGCGAAGTCGTCGGTCTGCTCTCAGAGGCCTGCGGGGTGGTCGCAAACGATTCGGGCATCGCCCACATCGCAGCGGCACTTGGCAGGCCCACGGCCGCGATCTTCACCGGCGAAACCGACCCGCGGCTATGCCGTCCACTGGGACCGCCGGGTTGCGTCAACGTGTTCGGCCCGAAAGTGCGTCCGCACGATGTCGCGTCGGCCATCCCCCCGAAGGGAAGTTGACGGACTGCCGGATCAGCCGCCTTCCGGCCCATCGGCTGCCTTTTGTTTCCCGGAGCTTCGCGAGCCGATGCGGTTTTCGGTACCCGACAGCAAACGGCGGATGTTTTCGCGATGTCGCAGGAGGATCAGCGCCACCATCACGGCCGCGAATACCCCCAGCGGCCAGACGTGCAGGACCGGCCAGTTGAACACGACGAACAGGGGCAGAAACGCAACGGCCGCCGAGACGCTGCCCAGCGAGACATACCTGGAAGCCAGCGTTACAACAATCCAGACTCCCAGCGCCGCAAGACCCGCAAAGGTGAAGAACGGGTATATCCCCACCACCACACCCAACGCCGTCGCCACGCCCTTGCCGCCACGGAATCGCAGGTAGAAGCTGAACACGTGGCCGACGATTACCCCGCAGCCAACGCCCAGCCACGACGCCTGGTGCGCAAGTGCCGGGAACCCCTCCAGCCGCCGCAGAAACCACCCCGCCAGCAGTACCGCCGCCAGCCCCTTGCCCATGTCCAGCAGGAAGCAAAGATAGCCCCACTTCCTGCCGATCGCGCGGGCAACGTTTGTCGCGCCCACGTTGCCGCTGCCGACCTTGCGCAGGTCCACGCCGTTGGCCTTCGCAAGCAGCACGCCGAACGGAGTCGAACCGAGCACGTACGCCGCCAGCGGCATAACGATAAGCAGAATCAGCGGGTTTTCGGTCATTTGCGTGTCGGTCCTTTCATCAGCGCCGCAACTCGGCATACACCTCCAGCAGCTCATCCACGTGCCTGGAGATACTCAACTCGTCGGCCACCCTCCGGCAGGCCTCGCCGTGGCGCCGGCGCGACTCCACGTCGGCCAGGTCCGCCATCGCCCGCACGACGTCGTCGGTCTCGGACGGCGAGCCGACCACCACACCACCGCCGGCCGAAAGCACCTCCGCGGCGCCGTTATAGACGGTGGTAATCGACGGAATGCCCCATCGCGTGGCCTCCAGCACCACCCGGCTGCACGGATCATACCAGCTAAGCAGCACGCACACATCCGCGCCGGCGTACCAGGGAAAGATGTTGTCCGTAGGTGGAACGAACACAACCCGGCCGGTCACATTGCGCCTCTCGGCCCAGCTCACGTAAAGCTCGGGCTTCTCACGGCCAACCACCACCAGCCGGGCGTCCGGTCCGGTCTTCTCGGACCGGAACCATCGGGCGAAGGCGGTGATCGCCTCGGCCACGCCCTTCAGCGCCGGGTTGTTCGCGATTGTCAGGAAAACCACGGCCGACTCGTCCACGTTGAGCTTCTTCCGGACCGCCTCGCGCCATTCGGCCCGGTGGTGGTCGGTCGGGTCGGGCACCTCCACGGCGTTGTAGATCGTTCGCACTCCCTCATCACGACCGTAGTGGCGGCGGAACTCCTCGGCCACCATCTCGCTGACCGCCAGCAGCCGAACAGAACCATCGGACACCACGCGGCGCTCAAGCGCCCCCATGCGGCCGCGGTTGATGTTCAGCGGCTCCACGACCCTGCGCAGCAGCCGACCGAGTCGGCCCCGCCGGCGGAAGCTCGCCTCCCTCTGGGCGGGCACAGTGCCGCCGCGGGGCTGATACACGTTCGCGCCGGGAACCGGAAGCATGGTGTGGAGCACGTCGAAGCTGTCCTGTTCGGCCACCCGAGCAACGGCCGAGACGAAGCTGTTCAGCCGCTGCACCCGCAGCGGAAGCCCCGCATCGCCGACGGTCCGCAGTTGGACGCCAGAATGCGACCAGTCGCCTTCCCCACAGAGCACCGTCACGTCGTGACCGCGATGGGCAAGCTCGGCGGCTATCTGAGCCGTCGAGGCCTCGCGGCCGCCACGCAACACATGCATCCGCTCGATTGCCAGGGCGATCTTCACCTCTCTGACCTCCGGCGGCGCCTTTCGGCCTGCCTTTGCATGCCGCGGACCTTTCGCTCGATCGCCCGCCGCCAGCGGTCCGGCCGACGGACCGAATCGCCGAGATAGGCCGAAAGAAACTCATCCCAGTGGCTCTCGACCCACTCGGCGGGCATCGAATACCTTATCTGCGCCAGGTCCTTGACCCGCCAGCGGAAGCTCCTGATGCGCGGGGTGAACACGCGCGCCAGGTCGATAAGGTACAGTTCGGGACCGCTTTCGGTCTCGTGCATAAAGACGTGCGAGGCGTAGAGGTCACGATGGACCAGCCCCGCCGCGTGCAGCCGACGGGCAAGCTCCGCCAGTCGGCGGGTCAACTCGTCGATGAGGTCTTCACGGCCGGTCCGCCGGCAGCGCCGGAGCCAGTCCGCACCGGTCCGCTCCAGTGCATCTCCCGGCACGGCCGTGACCACCAGATAGCTTCGCCCGCCGGCGAGCGTTGCCGGTTGCTCGCCCCAGGCGATAGCCCGCATGGTGCTGATACCCGCGGCCAGCACCCCGCGGATATTCCGGACTTCCGCCGCTGCCGGAGTCATCACACGCCCGTGCGTCCACAGACGGCGAAGGCGCCTTGTCGGCGGTTCCGGGGGGTATCGCTTGAGGTACAGTTCGTGCTCCCGGCCCTCATCGTCGGTGAGCGTCAGGCGAGTCCGCCGCCGGCCGTTCAGACCGGGCTTGGAAAGGTCGTCGCCGGCGTCGAAGGCGAACGCCCCTTCGAGAGTGTCCAGCCCCTCTCTGCGCAGCGGCTCCAGCAGGCCCGCGGTGATTTTCGGCTCGAAGGTCAACGTCCGGTCCTCCCCGTCGCCGCGGTGAGCAGCTCCTCGGCCGCCGAGACCACCTGTTCGACGGTCACCTCGCTCATGCACTGGTGATAATGCGGACCGGCCGGCAGTGGACAGATCGGCTTTTGGCACGGCGAGCACGGCACGTCGGCCCGGAGAATACGCTCGCGGTCGTAGTCGATCCGCGCCCATGCCGGGTCGGTACTTCCGAACACGGTCACCACGCCGGCGCCCATCGCCGCGGCCACGTGGCGGGCGCCGGTGTCGTTGGTTATCACCACATCGCAACGCGCGCACAGCGCTTTGAGCAGGCCGATACTCCCCTGCCGGCGGGCGAAGTTCAGCATCGGCCGGTGGTTCATGGCCTCGGCCACCTCGGCGGCGACCGGCTGTTCAGAAGGCGCCGCGTGTATAACGATCTGTGCGTCGCGGCTCTCGACCAGCGCGTCGGCAGCGCCGGCGTACCGCTCCGTCGGCCACATCTTGCTGGTGCCGAACGCCGCGCCGGGATTGAGCATCACCAGCGGCCGCCGCGGGTTGAAGCCGGCCCTGTCCAGCACCGTCACGGCGGCGGCTTCGTCTTCATCCATCACCGCCAGGCGCATTGTGGTGTCTTCGCTGTCGGCGCCCAGGGCGCGAACAAGCTCGAGGTAGTAATCGATCATCCTGACCGGCACGAAACGGCCGTTCCGGCCGCGAAGCGGTGATAGGCCATCGGCCAGCAGGAACCCCCGGCCGTCGCGGTCGTATCCGACCAGCCGCGATATGCCCGCCAGCCGACACAGCAACGCCGATCGCATGCTGTTCGGCAGCAGCACCGCAAGCTCGCACCGCCGGCGTCGAAGCTCGGCCGCGGTCGCGTGCAGGTTCGCAAGACGCGGCTTTTGCCTGGAGCGGTCCTCTATCCGCTCGTCGGACAAACCCGCCCCCGTCAGCGTCTGCAGCGCGACGGCCGGTCCGATGTGGGTTATGCTCGCGTCGGGCCAGCAGCGGCGCAGCGCCCTCAGCGCGGGCGTGGCCATTGCCACATCACCCACCCAGTTGGGCACTAGGACAGCCAGGCGGCGCGGATAAAGCATGGTCCGATTGTAGCGGGCTTTGATGCGACGGGACAATCGCACGCCGGAGGTCAGAGGCCGGTCTCGGCCAGCTCGGACCAGGTTGTCCGCCTGGTGTAGTAGTCGTCAGGCACGTCGGCATCGCCGACAAGGACCGCCTCCAGGCCGGCTTCGGTAAGGATCTTCGCGGCCCGCTCGTCGCAGCAGATGCCGATCCGCAGGTTGGGAAAATCCTCCCGCAGCACCTCCAGTTGATGCACCCAGCGATCCTCGAACTCGATTGAAGGCAGTCGCCACGGGCCTTCGGAGACGCTCCAGCCACGATACTGCCACAGCAGCACCGGCCCCTCCGGCCAGCGCTGTTCGCGCAGCCGCCGGCCGATTTCGGCGTGCTCGCTGATGTCGGCCTGCGTCATGTACAGGATTTTTGCATCCTGCGCGATGGTGTGCAGCGCCTGGAAGGCCGGGGGTAAGCGAAGTAAATCACCAGACTCACCATCCTCCTCGACGGCTTGCAGCGCCTCGACGGCCGAGCCGTCAGACTCAAGCCCCGGCAGGCAGTCGAGGTCCACCGCCACGATTTCGGCGTCCCGGTCCCAGACATACAGCGGAACCGACTTGCTGAGTTCCTCGCCGAAGTCGTCCTGATAGTCGATGTAAAGGTCGTACAGCCCCGGTTCGTCGGGCACGGGCACGTTCAGGGCCGCATAGCCGTCGGAGTCGGTGTAGGCGGCCCGCAGCGGACCATCGGCGACGGTGAAGCTCAGAGGGGCCTCCCTCACCGCCGGTTTGAGAAAGAGCACGTCCCGCTGTTGAAGCCGCACCACCGTACGCGCCTGCTCGCCGGCTGGCGCCACCTGCTCGGGGGCCGTGAGGACATACTCCCCACCGCATCCGGCCAGCGCCGCCGAAAGAACCAGTAACACCCGCATTAGTCTGCACATGTTCCACCTCGCGAAATACGATACAGGATTAGGACCGAAGCGGCCGCGTTTGTCAAACCCGGAAACGGGTTTTGTGGCGCGCGGGCGAATCAAGTAGCATTGGATTGTCGTGATGGGGCGCGGCCCGCCTTGCCGATAGTACTCGAAGGCGAGAATTTGATCCCCAGCCGGATGCCGGAGTAACTCATGAGCGAATCGCAACAGGAAAGACTGTTCCGGGAGGATACCTGGCGTGTCTTCCGGATAATGAGTGAGTTCGTCGAGGGTTTCGAGACGATGGGGCAGATCGGGCCGGGCATGAGTATCTTCGGCTCGGCGCGGACACCACGGACCGATCCGTTCTACGAGTCCGCCCGCTCGCTGGGCAAGACACTCGTGGAGCGCGGCTTCGCGGTCATCACCGGCGGCGGGCCAGGCATCATGGAAGCGGCCAACCGCGGCGCTTCCGAAGGCGGCGGCATATCGGTGGGGCTGAACATATCCCTGCCGCAGGAGCAACAGGCCAACCCCTACGCCAACGTTAAGCTGGACTTCCACTACTTCTTCGCGCGGCTGGTGATGTTCGTGAAGTACTCCCGGGCATTCGTCTGCTTCCCCGGCGGGTTCGGAACGCTTCATGAGTTCTACAACTCGATGACGCTCATTCAGACCGGCAAGGCCGAGTGCTTCCCGGTGGTGCTTGTCGGGCGGGACTTCTGGAGCGGCCACGTGGACTGGATACGCCGGCAGATGCTCGAAGGCGACTACCAGACAATCGACCCCGAGGATCTGGACCTTTTTACCGTCACCGACGACCTCGACGAGGCCGCCGACAAGGTCTGCGAGACGCTGGGACCGGAGGAGGTGCAGGCCGCCTGCGAGCTGCGCGACCAGACGCTCCGGATGACCGGCGAGGGAACCATCATGGGCAAGATGCCCCGCTGCTATCCTCGCAACAACTCCCACCGGCCGAAGCGCCCGGAATAATCACGTCTCCGCAAAACGTTTACGGAACGGGGTCGTGGCCGCCCCTGCTGAACGGATGGCACCGCAGCAGACGCCACGCCGCCAGCAGCGACCCGCGAATCGCCCCGTGCTTTCGAAGCGCCTCGATGGCGTACTCGCTGCATGTGGGCAGAAAACGGCACCTGCCGCCCAGCAGCGGGCCGAGTGTCACACGATAGGTGTACACCACAAGTATCAGCACCAGCCGCGGCAGGCGCGACAAAAGCAGGGCCGACCGGCGGATATCCCACTTCACGGCTCGACCTCCCGCGCCACACGCGGGGCCAGCGACAGCAGCGAGCGCTTCAGGCCTTCGAGTGTGAACTGCCCGCCGGGACGGGGGATAAGCATGTAATCATATCCGCAAGGTAAATCGTCGCGGACAAGTCGGAACGCCTCGCGGCAGAGGCGCTTGACGCGATTGCGCCGCACGGCCGGGCCGTGACGGGCCGAGACCCCCACGCCCACGCGGGAATGCCCCAGCTCGTTCGGCGCGGCCAGCAAGGTCAGCAGATGGTCGTTGACCCGCGCGCCGGAGGCGAAGACCCGGTCAATGTCTTTACGTCTGGTGAGCCGATATGTCTTTGAGGCACGTTGAGTCATGGTATGGCGGCCGGGATGTGGCTTGACCCGTCGCGACGGTCATTACATACTTTTGGTGAACCGGGTGTCCAGGGAGAATAAACGGTGCCAAGAGCTACTCTCGCGGCGGCATTGCTGACGGTGCTGGCTGTTTCCGGCGGTTGCGGCACATGGTTTGACGTTCTCCAGCCGACGGGGCAGTGACAGAGCAGCCAGTCGCCAGGAGCTTGTCGCCAGAAGCCAAGAGCCAGGGGCTTGTCCTGAGCGCAGCCGAAGGGCCGTTGTGGTTGTCACATCCCGAAATAGCCGTCGCGATGGCTGACAATGTGACACCCCGTTCCTGGACGGAACTGCGGACACCGTGTTCCCGGTTCCATACTCCATGCTCCAGGTTCCGAGTTCCGCGTTCCAGGTTCCGTGTTCCAGGTTCCGCGTTCCCGGCTCCCGCTGCCCCCTGCCGCTGCATCGTCGGTCCCGATGGGCTAGAATGGGATCAATGCAAAGGCCCAAGAAATGATCGGAATCTCCAAGCTCATAACCGACCGCGCGGAGCCGTCCGACCGGCTGCGCTACGCCCGACAATCCGCGGCGGTCCCCCGGCCGGTGACAGTCATCAACTGCACGCGCAGGTGCAATCTGGACTGCGCCCACTGCTACGCCGCCAGTACGCCGGCCGACCAGCCCGAAGACGAGCTTGGCACCGACGACATTCACCGGCTGCTGGACGACCTGGCCGGCTTCGGTGCGCCGGTGGTCCTGTTTTCCGGCGGAGAACCGCTGCTGCGGGAGGATTTGCCCGAACTTGTCGCACACGCGGCCTCGGTGGGGCTGCGGGCGTCGCTGTCCACAAACGGAACGCTCATCGACCGGCCCACCGCCAGGCGGCTCGCCGATGCGGGCGCCAGTTACATCGGCGTGAGCATCGACGGACTTGCAGAAACCAACGATGCCTTCCGGGGCGTGCCGGGCGCGTTCGATCAGGCGCTGGCCGGCATGCGCAACTGCCGCTCGGCCGGGCTTAAGGTCGGACTGCGGATGACCATGACCCGGCGCAACCTGCCGGATTTGCCCGCCGTGTTTGATCTGCTCGGCGAGCACGAAATACCACGGGCATGTTTCTACCATCTCGCCTACACCGGCCGGGGCGAGGATATCCGCAGCGATGCGCCGTCGAGCGAACAGACCCGTGAGGCGATGGACCTGATTCTCCGACGGACGGCCGAGCTGCACCGCAACGGCCAGGGCCGCGAAATACTGACCGTCGATAACCACGCCGACGCAGGTTACCTGGTGATGTACCTGCAACAGCGCGACCCGGCCGTGGCCGAGCGGGCGCTGAAGCTGCTGCGGGCCAACGGCGGCAACGCCAGCGGCGAGAGAATCGCCTGTATCGGCCCGACCGGCGATGTACACCCAGACCCGTTCTGGCGGACGCGGGTAGTCGGGAACGTCAGGAACAGACCGTTCAGCGAGATATGGTCCGATTCCTCGCACCCGCTGCTGACCCGGCTGCGCGAACGCCCTCGCAATCTCAAGGGCCGATGTGCCCGGTGCCGCTTCCTTGATATCTGCAACGGCAACCTCCGCGCCCGCGCCGAGGCGGCCGGCGACCCCTGGGGCGACGACCCGGCCTGCTACCTGACCGATGAGGAGATAGCACCGTGACCTCGGCCGCTCCGCCGCTGCGGATGCTGTTCTGGGAGAGCACCGCAAGGTGCAATCTCACCTGCGCCCACTGCCGAAGGGTCGAGACGAGCGCTTCGGACGAGTTGAACACGGATGAGGCGAAGCGGATGTTCGCCTCGGTGGCCGAGCTGTCCCGGCCGGTGGTGGTGTTCTCCGGCGGCGAGCCGCTCCTGCGGGATGACTGGGAGCAACTGGCCGGAGCGGCCGCCGATATGGGGCTGCCGACCGCGCTGGCGACCAACGGGACACTGATAGACGACCCACTCGCCGGCCGAGTCGCCCGTGCGGGCTTTCATCGCGTGGCGGTCAGCTTGGACGGCGCCGACGCCGAGACGCACGACCGGCTGCGCGGTCAGTCCGGGGCGTTCGCAAAGGCCGTAGAGGGGGTGGAGGCCCTGCGGCGAACGGGTGTGCCGGTACAGATAAACGCGACCATCAGCCGGCGGAACTGCGCCGATCTGGACCGTCTGCGCGACCTTGCCGGCTCACTGACGGCCGAGGCGCTGCACCTTTTCGTGCTGGTCCCGGTCGGATGCGGGGTCGAGCTTGCCGAGACCGACCTGCTGCGACCGGCCGAGTACGCCGCCGTGTTGCGATGGTTCGCCGGCCGCACGAACGACGACGAGCTGGAGGTCCGGCTGACCTGCGCTCCGCAGCAGGTTCGCGTGGCCGATACGGGCGTCCGCGGCTGTTTGTGCGGCGTGTCGGTCATGTTCGTCGGACACACCGGGAAGGTTTTCCCGTGCGGGTATCTGCCGGTGGACTGCGGCTCGGTGCGCCACCGTCCGGCGGCGGATATCTGGCGAGACAGCGAGGTGTTCGCAAAGCTGCGCGACCGGTCGCGTCTGAAAGGCCCCTGCGCCCGCTGCTCCGATTCGGCCGCCTGCGCCGGCTGCCGGGCACGCGCTTATGCCGCCACCGGCGACTACCTGGCCGCCGACGCCGGCTGCCCGTTCGGCCCGCGCCGCGAATGACGCACCGCACGATCAAGTTGCGGACCGACAGGAGGCATATGGGTTCCCCTCACCCGGTCCTTCGGACCGACCTCTCCCGGAGGAAGAGGAGTTGCCGCCCTTTCAACTATCTACTGCTCAACTGCTCTACTGCTCTGTGCCGCGAAGCGGCACTGGAGCCGAGGGGACTCGAACCCCTGACCTGCTGATTGCGAACCAGCCGCTCTCCCAGCTGAGCTACGGCCCCAACCTGGGTATCTCTATCGTCAAATCAGGCCCGACCGCACCAGCAGCCGGGCCGTTTCCGACAGTATAACCGCCACGCCCGGCGGATGTGAAGCTTGTTTATCTTTTGCTTTGGCGAAACCGCCGCAGAGACGCTGTCCGCAACGTCGAAACACCACCCCGCCGGCCGCCAAGGCCGACAAAAAGCCCTCGACCGGCAATTGCCCCTCTATAATTCCTATCATGGCAAACGCTAATAACGCTTACGCACGAAGCGAAAAACCCTATAAGGAGACAAAGATGACTCTCAAAGACAAAAGAATCGCCGTCATGCTCGCCGAGGACTACCAGGAGCTTGAGGTCTGGTATCCGTATTTCCGCCTGATGGACGAAGGCGCGAAGGTAACCCGCGTGGCGGCCGAGGCGGGCAGGACATACCCCTCCAAGCTGGGCTCCCCGTGCGAGTCGGACGCCTCGGCCGACGATGTCAGCGGAGCCGACTTCGACGCGGTAGTGGTC
>PUND01000125.1 GCA_003551645.1 Phycisphaerae bacterium
ACCAGCCGGACTTCCTGTTCTATCGTCTGTTGACAGGAGTCACAGAGGCAATAAACGTAGCGACTTACGCCGGGAGGGCCTTGCCATGATTGAACTTGCCGAAAAACCCCTCAGTTTGAGTTCATTGCCCAAAAATATGAAAAACTGCCCGATGTCCTATATAATCCGCACGGCGGCGAGGGTGGCGGAATTGGCAGACGCGCCAGGTTTAGGTCCTGGTCCCGGAAACGGGATGCGGGTTCGAGTCCCGCCCCTCGCATTCACCGCCTCACGCCGCTGGTCGGCATGTAGCGCAAGCGGCTGATACACCCGCACCTGTAAGTCCATCCTTGCCTCGCCTCGCCAACAGGTAATCCGGGGCAAATGCCGCCGGACCGAGCGAAAGTGCGCGGTCGGATGAAATCGTCGCGTTTTATGGTAATATCCCCCTGAGCCGTGCAATTGCCCGGCCTCGAGAATACACCGGAGTAGGACGATGCCGATTTTTGAGTACCAGTGCAGGCAATGCGGACATGTCAGTTCGTTTCTGGAAAAGCCCGACAGCCGGGGCGGTCACGCCTGCGAGCACTGCGGCTCCAGGGACACCAAGAAGGCGTTCTCGACCTTTTCGGCCCGCGCGAGCCGGCCCGCGCCTCCGCCGGACTGCTCCGGCGAGTGCGCATCCGGGAGCTGCCCGTTCTCCTGATCCGGCTGCGTAGCGCCGCGTGAAGGCACGGGCGATAGTGCCGGCGACCACATCATGACCAGACCTTATCTGCAAATCATGCGAGAGCTTGCCGGCCGACAGCGCATACTGCTGCCGGGGGTGCGGGCGGTCGTGGTTGACGACTCCGGCAGCGTGCTCCTGCTGCGCAGGACCGACGTCGGCCGATGGGGGCTGCCGGGCGGCTCGGTGGAGCTTGGCGAGACCGTCGTGGAAGCGATGCGGCGCGAGGTGTTCGAGGAAACATCCCTTACGGTCGTTGACTTCGAGCCGATGGGGCTGTATTCCGGTCCGGACCAACGGCTGGAATATCCCGACGGCGGCCGGATACAGTGCTTCTCGGTTGCGTTTATCGTGCGGAGCTGGAGCGGCACGCCCCGGGCCGACGGTGTTGAGGGTTCCGAACTGCGTTTCTTCGACCCGGAGGCACCCCCGGATGACCTTCTGCCGATGTACCGAGCAACACTGGAGGACTTCCGCGGCTACAATGGCCGGTTCATTGTGTATTGAGACAAGCGAGACCTTGATTAAGGAAGGAAGCAAATGCAGGACACCAGGATTTCCCGGGCGATTGCCGAGGCGTATCACGCCAAGCTCACCGACGCTATCGAAAGCGACGTAATCGTAACCGGCGGCGGACCTTCGGGACTGGTCGCGGCGGGCAAGCTCGCCTCGGCCGGCTTCAGCGTAACCGTGCTGGAAAAGCGCCTCGCCCCCGGCGGCGGCGTGTGGGCCGGAGCACTGGGCATGAACATCGCCATCATCCAGGATGAGGCGGTGGACGTGCTGGAAGACTTCGGCGTAGGACACTCCGACGGCGGCCACGGCCTGCACGTTGTGGAGGCGGGCGAACTTGCCTCGGCGCTGTGCATGGGCGCAATACAGCGCGGCGCCAAGTTCCTCAACCTGATGGCGGCCGAGGATGTGGCCGTCCATAACGGCAGAGTCGTGGGAGTAGTGGCCAACCAGAGCATGGTTCTGGGACAACTGCCGGTGGACCCGATGACGATGAGCGGCGCGGCCGTGCTCGACGCCACCGGACATGACGCCACGCTGGTCAACTGCCTTCGCAAGCGGGGGCTGATGCCGACCGAATCTCCGGACGGGCCACTGGGAGAAGGGCCGATGGACGCCGACGCCGGAGAGCGGTTCGTGGTCGAGAACACCTCGGAGGTCTTTCCGGGGCTGTGGATATCGGGCATGGCGGTATGCGCTACGCTGGGCGGTCCGAGAATGGGACCGATCTTCGGCGGCATGCTGCTTTCGGGCGTCCGAGTGGCCGAGCTGATTACCGATACCATAAAGCAGCCGGCCTGAGCGTCCGGACGCCGCAAGAGCAAAGCAAGCACCCCCCCCGTGGGGCTTGGTACGGCGGCCGCCGTCGGCTTGTGGCCGGTCAGCTCCGCGCTTGTGCGGTGCGGGTTTCGGCGGCGCGTATTTCCTCGCGTGCGCGCTCGGCCTGGAATGTCATGGTCGCGACGTACAGGAAACCAAAGCTGAAGATGACAAGGAACGGCGCCGTGAAGGCCGCGCGGTAGTTGAACACGCTCCATACCGCGCAGGCGACCATGTAAAGCCCGAACAGCAACTCAACATAAGGCAGCAGCTTGCGGTTTCGGCGTCGCCCGGCGGCGTTATGATTCAAACAGTGCGGCTTTCGCGGTCCGCCGTACTTGGGCGTGCGGACGAACTCGCTCTTCCGGCCGATCAGCGCCTCCAGGATGGCCTTGCTGTTCGAGACCGACAACCCCACGCCCAGCGCCATCAGCACGGGCATGTACTTCAGGGCCGTGCGCCAGTCGCGGAAAAGCTGGTACTGGCTGGCGATGTAAAAGACCGTCGCCGACATGGTCGCGAGCATGAAAACGCCGATATCGAAGGTGCCCCGCCAGAAAGTCCCGCGGTCCATCGGCACGGTGCGCAGGTACATCGCCGGGAACATCATCACGACCAGCATCAGCATGTACAGGTGCATTGAGAAGCAGGTCAACTGGAAGAACCCCTCGACCTTCACCTTCAGTGGGGCCTTTGAAAGCAGCAGCCGCGGCAGCAGCTTAAGGGCGGTCTGGACCCCGCCTTTGGTCCAGCGGAACTGCTGGGCCTTGAACGCGGCCATCTCCGGCGGAAGCTCCGCCGGGGCCGTAAGCTCCGGAAGAAACACGAACCTCCAGCCCTTGAGCTGCGCCCTGAACGACAGGTCCAGGTCCTCGGTCAGCGTATCGTGCTGCCAGCCGCCGGCGTCCTCGATGGCTGACCTGCGCCAGGTGCCGGCGGTTCCGTTGAAGTTCATGAACCTGTCGCTGCGATTCCGCGCGACGTGCTCTATGGCGAAATGCCCATCCAGCAGAATCGCCTGTGAACGGGTCAGCAGACTGTCTGCGCGATTGAGATGGTCCCACCGTGTCTGGACCACGCAGACTCGCGGGTCCGTGAAGTAGTGTATGGACCGTCCGAGTATGTCCGGATGGGGGACGAAGTCGGCGTCGAATATGGTGATGAACTCGCCGGTGGAGGTCTTCAGGCCGTTCTCAAGCGCCCCGGCCTTGTAGCCGATGCGGCTGTCCCGGTGAATGTATTCGATATCGAACCCCCTGGCGCGGGCCTGTTCCACGGCCTCGCGGGCGATATCGCACGTCTGGTCCGTGCTGTCGTCCAGGACCTGTATCTGGAGCTTGTCGCGAGGGTAATCTATCTGGCAGGTCTTCTCGACGATCCGGCGGGCGACGTACTTCTCGTTGTACATCGGCAGTTGGATGGTCACCCGCGGAAGCTCTTCAAAACGTCCCGCCGGGCGGAGCTGCTTGCGTCTGTGGCGCAGGAAGAGCCATACCAGGCCGTATCGGTGAAAGCCGTACACCGACACCGCGATCAGTGCGAAGGTGTAGACCGTCATGAAGACGGCTTCAGCAAGACCGGACCAGTCCATCGGTTATTCCTCTCGCGTGGCCCGGCAATCCCCGCGGGGCCGACGAGTCTGACAGTATAATTCTATGGCCGGTTCCAAGGGCCGTCAACCACCCAAGACAGCACTTTACAAATGTTCGCGGATGGCCGCGGCCAGCTCGTCAATGCGGCCTTCCGTGTATGCGCCGGCCGGCCAGTTGAAATGAAACTCATCACCCGGACTGCGTGGGATTATGTGAAAATGCACGTGAGGGACCAACTGCCCGGCGATCGACCCGTTGTTCTGCAGCACGTTGACACCCTCGCAGCCGGTGGCCGACTGCACCGCCCGCCCCAGCCGCGGCAGGTTCCGCAGCAAACCGGCGGCGTCTTCTTCCGACATATCCGCCAGTGTCTCGGCATGTTTGCGAGGGATCAGGAGGGTGTGCCCCTCCGCCACCGGGCCGATGTCCAAAAAAGCGATACCGGCTTCGTCGTCCAGAACCTTATCCGCGGGGACCTCCCCGGCGACTATCCTGCAGAAGATGCACTCCTGATCGGCGTTCATACTCGCGTCCAGCTTTCTTTTTCGCCCCGGCCGTCACGCCGCCCAACCGGCGACTCCAACCGTCGGGACCAAGGAAACCGCCGCGGCGTCCGGCCTATTCCTTCTGCTGCTGGCCTTCCTGCTGCTGGTCGGATTCCGGCTCGGCCGGGATCTCGTCCTGCCCGGCGGGCTGGTCCTGTTCGGCCTCGGGCTGCTTTGAGACGTCCAGATCCTCGGAACTCCGCCCGGCGTCGGCGGCCGCCTCGTGCATCCGGGCCGCGCGGCGCCTGCGCCTACCGGCCGCGCCGCCCCCGCCACTGGCGGGCGATTCCTCCACCAGTTGCAGCATTACCGTGCAGCCGGCGTCGCCTATACGCCGCTCCGGAAGGCGAATGATTCGGGTGTACCCGCCGGCCCGGTCGGCATACTGGGGCGCAATTTCGTCGAATAGCTTCGCCACAACGGTCTGACCTGTCGGCTCGCCGTCATCGTCCACTATCTCTCTGTCGCCCATTTCCTTAAGGACCAGTCGCCGGGCATGAAGCGTACCCTCGCGAGCGAAGGTAATCAGCCGCTCAACGAACCGGCGCAGGTCTTTTGCCTTGGTCTCAGTCGTCCGCACGGCCCCGTGGGTAAACAGGGACCTGGCCATATTCCTTCGCATGGCCAGCCGGTGACTGGGCGTTCGGCCCAAGTGTTTTTTTGACATCTGATGACGCATAACTCGACCTCTAAATTGCCGCCGGGCGGCCTATTCCTCCTCCGTACCGCTCTCTACCGCCTCCTCCTGCTCCTGATCCTCAGCCTCTTGCTGCTCCTGCTGCTGATCATCCTGCAGAGGGACGTTCATGTTCAACGACAGCCCCATATCCTGGAGCTTTCGTTTGATTTCCCGCAAAGTCGTCTTTCCGAAACTGCGTATCTTCAGCAGATCCTGCTCCGCCATGTTCACCAACTCACCGACGGTTTCGATCTGCCCCGCCTCAAGGCAATTATGAGCACGCACCGACAAGTCCATCTCCTCGACGGACATGTTCAGCTTCTGGCGCATCTCCTCGTCCACTTCCTGCTGGCGCTCGGCGCGGCTGGGCTCGATGACCTCCTCGCCGAGGTCGAAGTACTGCACGAACGGGTTCAGGTGTTTGCGGAGTATCTTGGCCGCCTCGACCACGGCCATCTCAGGCGTTACCGTTCCGTTGGTCCATACTTCCAAGACCAGGCGATCGTAGTTGGTCTTCTGGCCGACTCTGGTGTCTTCGGTGCGATAACGGACCCGCGTGACCGGAGAATAGGACGCATCCAGATGGATGCGACCGATTTCCTGCTCGGCGTCCGGATCGTACATCTCCTCGGCCGGCACGTAGCCCCTGCCTTTCCGGACCCTCATCTCCATGTCGAAGACGACGTTGTCGGTCAGAGTCGCCAGCACCAGCTCGGGATTGACGATCTCTATAGCAGGGTCCGGCTCGATCATCTCGGCGCTTACCTCGCCCTTGACCTCGCTGTGCAGATGCAGGGTCCGCGGCTCGTCGGTATGCGCCTTGATGATGAGCGATTTGACGTTCAGGAGGATGTCGGTGACGTCCTCCAGTACGCCGTTCAGCGCGCTGAACTCGTGCTCGACGCCCTGGATTTTGACGCTCGTGACGGCCGCGCCTTCCAGACTGCTGAGCAATACTCTCCTAAGCGCGTTGCCGATGGTTGTCCCGAACCCTCGCTCGAACGGTTCGATGCTGAACCGGCCGTATCGAGGCGTCGAAACATCCTGGTCGCTGACCACCCGTGTCGGTAACTCAAGACCGCGCCACCTGACTCGCATGAGCTAGTGCCTCCCAACGTTCCTTTGCGGCTGTCTTTGTCCTTCACCGGTCTTCGCCGGCGGGGTTGCTACTGACTGCACAGCTCGACGATGAGCTGTTCCTCGACCGGAATCATAACGTCCTCTCGTGTCGGCTCGCCGACCACGTCGGCTGTCAGGTTCGTCATGTCCAGTCTGAGCCAATCCTGCACGTGCGGCTCGCCGTATTCTTCCAGATGGGCGCGGATCAGCTTCTGCGATTTCTCGCCCGGCTTTACAGTGATGCGGTCACCGACCTTCACGGCCCGGCCGGGCACCCGCGCGGGCCTTCCGTTAAGGTAAATATGACCCTGACTTACGGTCTGCCTGGCCGCCGCTCGCGACGGGGCGAACCCGACTTTGCACACCACGTTGTCCAGACGGTGCTCCAGCAGAGTCAGCAACACCTCGCCGGTGTTGCCCTTCAGCCGGTCCGCTTCCTGGAAGTAACGGCGGAACTGCTTCTCGAACACGCCGTAGTATCGCTTGACTTTCTGCTTCTCACGAAGGCGGTCGGAGTATTCGCTGCGCCTGCCCCTGCGCCAACCGTGCACGCCCGGCGGGAAGTTGCGCCACTGTCGCTCCATGGGGCATTTCGCCGTTTCGCATCGTGCGCCCTTGAGCATCAGCTTGATGCCTTCACGCCGGCACAGTCTGCATTTTGGTCCGAGATATCTTCCCATCTTCTGAATCTACTCCTGGAAGTTCGTCGCCTCTATACTCGTCGCCGCTTGGGCGGCCTGCATCCGTTGTGTGGAATGGGCGTGACATCCTCGATGCTCAGGACCTTCAGCCCGACGCCCTGAAGGGCGGTAACGGCGCTTTCCCGACCACTGCCGGGGCCTTTGACGCGGACCTCGACCTCGTTCAGCCCGAGCTTCCGCGCCCTGACGGCGGCCTCCTCAGCGGCCCGCTGGGCGGCAAACGGCGTACTCTTGCGAGCACCCTTGAAGCCCAGCTTCCCGGCCGAGACCGACGAGAGAACCTCGCCGTTGGTATCGGTTATCGTAACAAGCGTGTTGTTGAAGGTCGCCCTCACGTGGACTATGCCGCGGGCCACCTGGCGCTTGGCGCTTCTGGCTTTCTTTTTCTTCTTTGACTGGGCCATATCAGCGCATCTCCTTGACCGACCTCTTGCCGGCCACCGTCTTCCGCGGCCCCTTACGGGTCCGGGCGTTGGTCTTGGTGCGCTGCCCGTGTACGGGCAGCCCGCGACGATGCCGCAGCCCGCGGTAACACTGAATCTGCCCCAGACGCTGGATGTTCTGGCGGACCCGCCGGCGAAGCTCACCCTCGACCACATAATCGCTGTCAACTATGCCGGCGATCTTGGATAGCTGCTCTTCGCTCAGGTCGCGTGCCCGCGTCTGTCCGTCGATATCCGCGGTCTTGCAGATCCCGGCCGCGGTGGTCGCGCCGATGCCGTGGATGTACCTCAGTGCCACGGTAATCGGCTTGTTGTCCGGTACGTCAACGCCTGCTATTCGAGGCATTTGCCAAACTCCTGATTGCTTTAACTAGCCCTGCCGCTGCTTGTGCTTGGGGTTGATGCATATCACGCGCACCACGCCCCTGCGGCGGATTATCTTGCAGTTCTCGCATATTCGTCGAACCGATGGTTTTACCTTCATCGCTGCACCTCTCAACGCTCCGCGACGACGCGCCGCGAAGCGGGTTCTACCTGTTCAGCCGACCGCCGCCGGTCAGCAAATCCGCCCCATCGGCGGTTATCGCTATCGTATGCTCAAAATGTGCCGACGGCTTGCGGTCCCTCGTCAACACCGTCCAGCGGTCGCCGGCGTACTCAACGGCGGCCGTGCCGAGGTTAACCATCGGCTCCACCGCAAGCACCAGCCCTTCTTCCAGCAGGATATCCCGGTTCTCCAGGTCCCGCGAGACGAAGTTCGGCACCTTCGGCTCCTCGTGCATCTCGCTGCCGATGCCGTGCCCGACGAAGTCCCGAACCACCGAGAAGCCCTCGCCCTCGATGTAGTCCTGCATGGCCCTTGCCACGTTTGACCACTTCTCGCCGGGCCTGGCCATCTCGGCGGCGATGGTCAGCGAATACCGGGTCGCCTCCACCAGGCGGCAAACCGGCGCCGGGACCTCGCCAACCACGTAGGTCATCGCGGCGTCTCCGCACCAGCCGTCGAGCCGGACGCCGAAATCCACACTGAGAATCTGACCGTCCTTGATGCGCCTCTCAGCGGACGGTATCCCGTGCACCACCTCCTCGTCTATCGACGCGCAGATGTTACCGGGAAACGGCTTAGCGCCGCCGCGGCCGGGCACGCCCTTGAACAGGCATTGCCCTCCGTGCTCGCGGCATATGCGCTCTGCCTCAGCGTCAAGGTCTTCGGTTGTCACGCCCGGAGCGATCATCTCGCCCAGACGGTCCAGGACGAGTTCAACGACCCGTCCTGCTCGCCGCATCTTAGCTATCTCTTCCGGAGACTTCAGCCGGATAGTCACGTTCAGGCCTTCGCCTCACCGGAGGAGGAAATCTCCCTGACCACATCCGCCAGCGACTCTGTCACCGCGTCCGGCGGCGGGTTCCCATCAACCTCTTTGACCGGCGCTTCGGACCGCTCGCGGTAGTATCGGATGACCGGTTCGGTCTGCCGCTTGTAGTTCTCCAGCCGCTGGCGGACGACCGATTCCACATCGTCCTCGCGCTGGACTAGCTTGGTGCCGCAATCGTCGCACTGCTCGTCGCTCGTCGGCGGCATGAACCGAATATGGTACACCCTGCCGCAGTCGGGGCAGCTTCGCCGGCCGGTGATGCGGCCGACGATTTCATCGTCGTCGGCGGTTATCACCAGCACGCCGTCCAGGGGCTTGTCGGCCCTGGCAAGCTCGGCGTCCAGGGCTTCGGCCTGTGCGACGGTGCGGGGAAACCCGTCCAGCAGCAATCCCTGCTGCGAACCGTCACGTGTCATCGCACGGGCCATAACCTCAACTACGATCTCGTCGGGCACCAGTTCTCCGGCGTCCATATACTCGGCGAGCTTTCCGCCCAGCTCGCTGCCGGCGGCGCGTTCGGCACGGAATATATCGCCACTGGACAAGTGCAGCAAACCAAACGTCTCGGCCAGCCGCTTGGCCTGGGTGCCTTTTCCGGCGCCGGGAGGTCCCATCAACACCAGTCTCATCCGCGCGCCCCCTTAATGCGGGCTCCGCCGCCCAGGAAGCCGCCGTAATTACGCATCACAAGGTTCGCCTCTATCCGCTGGACCAGATCCAGCGTCACGGAGACGGTAATAAGCAGCCCGGTGCCGCCCAGGAACGCCGATATGCCGAACGGTATCCCAAGCCAGGCCGAGACCACAGTGGGGATTACCGCAATCAGCGCCAGGAACGCCGCACCGCAATAGGTGATCCGCTTCATGACCCGCTCAAGGAACTCCGCGGTCCGCCGGCCCGGCCGCAGACCCGGTATGAACGTGCCGTAGTCGCGCAACTGGTCGGCCATCTCTTTGGGGCGGAACTGAACCGTCGTCCAGAAGTAGGAGAAGAAGAATATAAGCCCGATGTAGAACATCGAGTGAATGTAGCCGCCATCGGCGAATGCGTCGTTGAGCATTATGGCCCACCGGGCGTCCTCGCTGGCGCTCATCAGCCAGCCGGTCAGTACCCGAGGGAACATCATAAGCGCCGAGGCGAAGATAATCGGCATTACGCCGCCGTGGTTGACACGCATCGGCAGGTACTGCCTCTGACCGCCGTAAACACGCCTGCCGCGCATGTGTTTGGCCTGCTGAATCGGTATCCGGCGCTGACCCTGAGTTATCAGAATCGCGCCGGCGACCACGAACACGAAAGACAGCACCAGGAACACCACTTCCAGAACGCCGACCTGGTCCATCTGCCCCAGAGCCATCAGCTCCGTGGTGAACTGCTCTCTCAATTGTGCGATCGCCCAGGGCATACGCACCACGATGCCGGCCATAATAAGCAAGCTGATACCGTTGCCGATGCCGTACTCGTCGATCTGCTCGCCCAGCCACATCAGGAATATCGTGCCGGCCGTCAGTCCGACCACACCCATGATAAACACGCGCATCGAACCGATGTATTCCGGATACAGTAGCCCCTGGTTGTTCATGAAGTGCATCCAGAATATGGACTGCATCAGGCACAGACCCACAGTCAGATAGCGGGTGTATTCGCGTATTTTTTTCTGCCCGACCGGCCCCTCGCGCTGGAGTTTCTCAAGGGCCGGGATAACGGTGGTCATCAGCGTCAGGATAATCGACGCCGAGATATACGGCATGATCCCAAGCCCGAACAGCGTGGACTGATGCAGAGCGCCGCCGGTGAACATTGCGTAGTACTGCAGCACCTGTCCGAACGGGCCTTCCGCCTGTCCTTCCATGAACTGCGTAAGCTGATACTGGTCCAGACCCGGCAGCGGTATATGGAAGCCCACCCGGTAGATGCCGAGCAGCAGCAGCGTAAAGCCCAGCTTGCCCAGCAGTTCCGGTATGGAGAAGATATTCTCCAGCGAGCGGTGTATGGCCGACTCGGCTATCAGCGCGTAGTAATACAGCGCCGCCACGCCCAGCCCGAGCAGCACCTGCAGCGCGCTGCCGATGGGAACCGTGCCCGGCCCGACACCGCGCAGGTATTCCACGATACCGGCGATGCCATTGACGATAAGCCACAAGG
>PUND01000025.1 GCA_003551645.1 Phycisphaerae bacterium
CGTCGATGTCTCCCGGCGAGGGAAGCTCGCCGGCCGAGTCCACCTCGACTGTCGTCCCGTCGCGAAGCAGCACCTCGTAAGGCACCGTCGGGGCGGTCTGGACAACGTCGATGTCGTATTCCCGCTCCAGTCGTTCCTGCACTATCTCCATGTGCAGCATGCCCAGAAAGCCGCATCTGAAGCCGAAATGCAGCGCATCGGAGTGGATCGGCTGGAATGTCAGCGATGAATCGTTCAGTTGGAGCTTCTCGATGGCTTCGCGGAGGTCCGTTACCTCTGTCTGCGCTCCCGGATAGAAGTCGCAGTAAACCATCTGCTTCGGCGAACGGTAGCCCGGAAGCGCCTCCGAGGCGGGCTTGTTCGCCCGCGTGACCGTGTCGCCCACATGCACCGACGCCAGCGTGCGGATGGCGGCGCAGAAGTAACCCACCTCGCCGGCACCCAGCGATTTGACCTGCTTAGGACGCGGCGTGAACTTGCCAAGCTCATGGACGTTGTAGGTCTCGCCAGAGCCGATCATCAGTATCTCATCGCCGGCCGAGAGTGACCCGTCGAAAACCCGGACGTAAACGATGACGCCGCGGTAATCGTCGTAGGTGCTGTCGAACACCAGCGCCCGCGTGGGACCTTCCGGTTCGCCCTTCGGCGGCGGCACCTGCCGGATAGCGGCCGTGAGCATATCCTCCACGCCCTCGCCGCTCTTGGCGGAGGTAAAGATGCAGTCCTCGGCCGGCGTGCCGAGAAGGTGTTCCAGCTCCATGGCCGTGTCTTCAGGCCGGGCCGTGGGAAGGTCGATCTTGTTGACCACAGGCACGATGACCAGGTTGTTACGATTTGCCAGGTGGGCGTTCGCGACCGTCTGGGCCTCCACGCCCTGGGCCGCATCCACCACCAGCAGCGCACCCTCGCACGCGGTGAGAGACCGGCTGACCTCGTAAGCGAAGTCAACGTGGCCCGGCGTGTCGATAAGGTTCAGCATGTACTGCCGGCCCTCGAACTCGTAGGGTATAGTTACAGCCGAGGCCTTGATGGTGATGCCGCGCTCACGCTCAAGGTCCATCTCGTCCAGTAGCTGCTCTCGGAACTCCCGCTGCGTGATTGCCCCGGCGCGCAGAAGCACCCGGTCGGCAAGAGTGCTCTTGCCGTGGTCGATATGGGCCACGATGCTGAAGTTTCGAATCTGAGCCAAGTCCATCCTCGCGATTCTACACGACGCCGTCGCTCAGACAAGCGGTTCACACGCACCTGTTACCGGAGTTCCATCCGTGACTGCGACGAAATGCCGGCCGAGCCAGCCGCAAGGCGATCAACTCAGATCCCTCCCCAAACGGGCGATCGGATAAAACTCAGATATTTTGAGGCATTTGCCGATTGCTGTTATGGGGCCTTTACTGGCCCGATGTTTGACGGAAATCCCAAACTCGCCGGAGACAAAGTCATGGCCAACGCAACTCGCAGTTCCACCGAGCACGGGCGCACCGCCGCGGGCGCCGCCGGGGCGTATCGCATGCTGGTTGTTCTGACGCGACCGGGGCAGGAGCGGCACCTCTGTAGATACGTCCAGGCCCTGGCGGGTCGGCAGTCAGTACATCTCGGGGTGTTGCCGTGTTACGACCGGTCGGAAACCGAGGCCCCGCCCGATGTGGAAATCGACAGTCAGGGCCGGACGGAACTAAGAATGTTCGAGCCGGGAGGCGACCTGACCGACCGTGTGATGCGGATAGCGGAAAGCTGGCCCTTCGACATGATTGTCGCCGACTGGCCCGGCACCGATGACGAAATGGGCGTTTTCGCCGCGCTGGTCAGCAATACCAACGCAACGGCCGTCCTTATCCGACATCGCGACCGCGCGCCCGGCCGGGTGCTCGTCCCCACAGGCGGTGGATTCAACGCCCGCCATGGCGTCAGGATAGCGGAGATGCTGGCCAAGGCCTGGTCGCTGAAGGCCGAGGTGCTGAGGATACTCCAGCCGGGACAGGGCTTCTGGACGAGGGATCGCGGGCCGGATCACAAGTGCCGAAACATACGCGAGGCCACGCGATTGTACCTGGACGTGGACGACGATGAAGTGCCGGTCAAGGTGCGACTGGGCCGAGACGCCGCCGACGACATCGTCTGCCGCTGCCGCCAGGACGACGTCGTGGTAATCGGCGGTCCCGGACAGTGGCTGATGGCCAGACACGCATCATCATCCATACCCGGGCGTGTGGTCCGCGGCGCGGACTGCTCGGTGGTGATGGTACTGGCCAACTATGCAAGACCATCGGTGCTGACGGACGTGTTCTGGGACCGCATGGTGCTGCCCGGGCTGGACGCAGCGGACAAACACGAAGCCGTCGAACTACTGGTCGATGCAATAATCAAACGAGGACAGGCCCCGCCGGAGCAGAAGGACCAGCTACTCGCGGCGGCCACGCGGCGGGAAGATTCATCCGAAACGTGCGTTGCCGAAGAAACGGCCGCTATTCACGCAAAAGTGCCCGAATTCCGCGGGCTGGCCGGTATGCTGGGCGTATTCCCCGAAGGTGTCCCCTTCGGCGATGCGGCAGACCGAAAGGTGAGATTCCTCTTCCTCCTGCTGACCTCAACGGAAGGCGATGAGTGCTACAGGCACGTTCTCAAGCAAATCGTCAACGCTATGGCAGATTCAGAAAAGCGCCGGATGATAGCACGGTCGACAAATTCCGGTGAGATTGTCGATATGCTCGCCTCCGATGCGTAACAGCAAAAGCCCCCGTGTGGCAACGGCGGGTAGGGGTCAGGCCATCCACCTCCGCTATCGAAAAGTTCACACAAAGGCGGTGGATAGCTGGAAGTTGCCCGGTCAGTGCCTGCCGGGACGATGCGTCGCCGGGCACCCCTTGCAGCCGCTCGCCGAAACACCGTCCGGCATCAGCCGCGGAGGGGCTGGCCAAGCGCGTCGAGTATGCGCCGCCGGAAGTTCTGAATGGCCCGCCACTGCTCCCTGCGCGCCTGCTCGATGTGCTCGCGCGTAGGCGGTTCGGGCCTTTGTATCTCAGTCCGCGTGTCTGTAGTCGTCATCACGATCCGCCCTTTCCACCCCCTGTATCGGCCGAATTCCCCGAATGGCTTAAGTCTGTTTGAGGCGTTTATTTGGCCGCGCAGAAGCCCGGCCGTCGGGTCTGTTGAAGCCCGGCGGCCGGGGGTGCGTTACGGTTGGTTGCGTCTTCTATTCGGACTTCTCTTCGTCCTTTTTCTCCGGCTCCTCGGCCTCGGACTGTTCTGCGGCCGGCTCGTCCGTCTGCTCATCGCCGGCCTGTTGCTGCCGGTCCTCATCCGGCTGGGACTGGTCCTGCTGCTGACCACCGTCGCGGACGGCCGAGATGATATGGTCGCCGAGACCGCCCAGCATGCCGCCTTCGCTGGCAAGTCCGCCGCGTCGTGCGGTCGGTTCGACGTCGCCCTCGCCACCCGTCTCGGCATCTTCGGCGGCCCACTGGGCCCGCTTCAAACTCAGACCTATCTTCCGCTCCTCGCAGTCCACCCGGAGTATCTTCACCTCCAGCTCGTCGCCGGGGTTGACCATGTCCTTCGGGTTCTCGACCTTGTGCTCGGCCAGCTCTGAGATATTCAGCAGGCCTTCCAGTTCCGGCTCAAGCTCAACGAAGACGCCAAAGTTGGTAATCTTGGTGACCTTCCCTTGAACGATCTGTCCCGGCAGGTACTGCTCCGGAATCTGCCGCAGCCAGGGGTCCTCGGTAAGCTGCTTCAGACCGAGCGCGACTCGTTGTTTTTCCTCGTCCACGGCCAGCACCACGCACTGAACATCCTGGCCCTTCTGAAGAATTTCGGTGGGGTGACCGATCTTGCGGGTCCAGGACAGATCCGAGATGTGCAGAAGCCCGTCGATGCCCTCTTCTATCTCCACAAAGGCCCCGAAGTTCGTCATGTTCCGGACGGTCCCGGTGATGACCGTACCCGGCGGGTACTTTTCCTTCACCACCGTCCAGGGGTTCGTCTCGGCCTGCTTCATGCCCAGCGATATCTCGTTCTTCTCCTCGTCGATCTCCAGCACGACGACCTCGACCTCATCGCCCAGACTGACCATCTCCGACGGATGGTTGATACGCTGGGTCCAGCTCATCTCGGAGATATGCACCAGACCCTCAAGGCCTTCCTCAAGCTTCACGAACACACCGTAAGGCACGATATTGACCACCTCACCGGTCAGCTTCGTACCGACGCCGTATTTGTCCCGAACGCGATCCCACGGAGACGTGGTCTTCTGCTTCAGGCCGAGGGCGATCTTCTCGTTGTCCTTGTCCACCTTCAGGACCATGACCTCAATTTCCTGGTCTATGCTCACGACCTCCGACGGATGCCCGATCCTGCCCCAGCTCATGTCCGTTATATGCAGCAGGCCGTCCAGCCCGCCCAAGTCCACAAACGCGCCAAATTCGGCAATGTTCTTCACAATGCCCTTGCGAATCTCGCCTTCCTCGACCTCGGCCAGCAGCTTATCCTTGGCGGCCTGTCGCTGCTCCTCGAGGAGTTTGCGACGTGAAATGACTATGTTCCGCCGGCTCTCGTCGATCTTGAGAATCTTAGCGTCGATTTCCTTGCCGATGTACTCGCCGATATCGCCCGGTCGGCGGATGTCAACCTGCGAGGCCGGCAGGAACGCCGGCACGGAGATGTCCACCAGCAGCCCGCCCTTGATCTTACGGCTGACCTTGCCGGTTACGGTGTCGCCTTCCTTCTTAGTCGCCAGGATATTCTCCCAGCCGCGGATACGGTCGGCCTTGGACTTGGAAAGCTCAATCAGCCCGCTCTCGGACTCCACCGCCTCCAGAAGTACTTCCACTTCCATGCCCGGCTTGATGGCGTCGGGGTCGTCGAATTCCTCTATGGGAACCGCCCCCTCCGACTTCAGCCCCACCTCAACGACGACCTCGTCGCCGATGACGTTTACCACGTGCCCCTTGAGAATGGTCCCGGGCGTAGCCGCCACGTTCTCATCGACAAGCTCGCCGAGGACTTCTTCGGGGTTATTGCCTTCGGCGGCCGCCGACAACTGCTGCTCGACCTCTTCGTCCGATACGCCCAGTGACTGAATCAGATTGTGATCTACCATGTGTGTCCTGCAAAAGTTTGTGATTCGCGACGGTCGCTCGGCACACCCGATCCTCCCGCCGCATCCGTCGGTCGCCCCGACGCAGGCCCGGCCGGACCACCCGGCCGATAAATTCAGCAAAAGCCCCGCATACGCGGGGAGTTCAGAAACATTGAATCTGTAATCCGCGGTGCGCGGTCAGCGCCGGCAAGCCGCCTTTGCGGACAATGCCAGCGCGCAATTGGAGATTCTATTACTCCCGCCCCTTACGAGCAAGCTAAATCAGGTCGGTCGAAAGCGCCGGCGGTACTCGGTCGGGGTCATTCCGGTTTCCTTGTGAAACACCACGCTGAGGCGGCTGGCACTGCTGAAGCCCGCTGCGGCCGCGACCTTCGGCATCCTCATGTCGGTGTCCGAAAGCATCTGCTTGGTCAGTTCGATCCGCACGCGGATGATTTCATCCAGCGGGCTTCGCCCCAGCATCTGGCGGAACCGCCTCTCCAGCGACCTGCGCGACGTTGAGCTGTGGCGCAGCACGTCCGAGACCCCTATAGGGTCGGTCGCGTGCGTCCGGATGAATCGCAGCGCCTCGGCGACATCGGCATCCTCGACCGCCAGGATGTCCGAGGACTGCCGTGTAACCACGTGCGAGGGCGACAGCAGCAACGGCTCCTCAGGCGCCGGGGCGCCGGCAAGCATATCGTCCAGCAGCCGGGCGGCCTTGAAACCGATCTCGCGCAGCGGAAGCCGCACACTGGAAAGCGGCGGCCTGGCCATCTCGCAGAGCAGCTCGTCGTCATCCACGCCGACTATAGCAATATCCTCAGGGACTCGCAGCTCGGCAAGCCGGCATCCCTCTGACAGCCGCATGGCCATCACGTCGTTGCACGCGAACACCGCCGCGGGGGTAGCCAGAGAATTCAACCACCTCGTTATGGCGGCGTCACTGTGCTTCCAGCTACGCTCACGGTACGCGGAGATCGGCCCGCCCCGTTCCAGAAAGACATGGCTGTCCAGCCCGTCTGAGCTGAGCCGCTTTTTGAAGCCCGACAGCCGGCGGTCGGAGTAGGCGGTGTCCCGCTCACCGACGACACCGAACTCCTGAAAACCCCGCTCCAGAAAGTGTTCCGCCGCCAATCGCCCTATGGCCTCATCCTCCAGGCCCACTCGCGGCACGGCCACGTCACGCAACACGCCGGAGACATTCACGGCCGGGCGATTCAGTTGCTCCACCGCCGCTGCGTCGGCCGGCGCAGAAAGATGGGCTATCACGCCCGCCGGCTCCCACTCGGCCAGAAGGCGTCCGGCGTTCGAGCCAGGCAGCGCCCAATTGAAGACCCACGGCCGGCCCTGCTTGGCGTACGCACAGACGCCCCGCAGCACCTGCCGTCCATAGCCGAAATCCATCGCGATAATTAGCGCTATACGTCGCGTCTCGGACATTTCAACCTCGCTGACTCGCTGAAAAGTTCGGATTATATTGCTTAGATATCGGACGGAAAGCGAAATTTTTTTGACGCAAACAAGTCTTGCCCTCAGGTAATAACCTTCGGTAATATGGATTACAGTTGAGCTGGATATACTGTCGCCTTTGAGGTTGAGATCGCGGCCAACGGAGTTTTTCAGAGTTCATTGTCTGGAAGCAGGCATCCGCAACGGTGCGCAGGACGAGGCCGAGGGTGCCCGGTCACGAGTGGAGGTGTGTCTATGATGGTCAGGTCGGTACGGCAGGCAGGTCGCGGACGGGGCTTTACGCTGATCGAACTGCTGGTGGTGATCGCCATCATCGCCCTTCTGATGAGCATTCTGATGCCGGCCCTTGGACAGGCACGGGAGCAGGCACAGAGCGTGGTGTGCCTGACGAATCTTCATGGCATCGGGCGCGGCGTGGCCCAGTACGCCAACGAATTCCGGGATTTCATCTTGCCCGGTCAGTTTCGTGATCCGTATGCCGAGAACAACTGGGCGTCGCTTATGGTCAACCAGGGCTATGCGAATGCCCCCATGGCCGATGGTACCGAACCGGCGCAGACCGGCACGCTTTTCCACTGTCCGTCCGCCTCGGACACCGTCGTCACGCAGGACTCCCGCGGCTTCTGGCCCCTGCCCGATGACAGGAACGACCCGCAGGGCTATCTCGGAACCGCCCAGCGGTGGACAAGAGACGACCAGGAAAAGCTGATTCACGTCTGGTATGCAGCGAACATGGCGACCTGGAGGGTGGATGACTTCCCGTTCACATCCTTTCCTCAGGGAGGCGGGGGCAGGGAAGTGCTGCACAGGATGTCCGACGTCAGAAGACCGGCGGACATGGTGGCCATCTATGACGGCGTCTGGGCGCACAACGACGGAACGACTAACAATGGGTGGGCCAGGATCTTCCCGCGCCACATCAACGGCAGGTTCTGCAACGCCCTGTTTGTGGACGGTCACGCCGATTCGCTGGACAGGCAGATGCTCCCGGTCGGCAGCCTTCAGCACGAGGCCAGTCACGTCAGAAGGCCCCCCGAATGGTCGCTGGCGCTTCAATAGAAGGCCGGTCGCAGCCAAGACGTGAAACCGACGCCGCGATTCCGGACTCGCTGACGCCGTATCTTTGCTCTACTGCCGAAATCTCCCGCCGGAAGCATTGCCCCGCTGGCTCGGCACCGCACTCCGCGTTGCCTGGCAGACGGTGAAAATGGTATCTTCCGCAGTGTACATGGACACCCCATGGGAACAGACCTGCTGGCGAGGGCTGACGGTGAACCATCCCGCCGACTGGGAGGTCGCCTATGCCGCCGGTACGTCCGAACGTCCAAGGATTACCTTTTCGGACCGTAGGTACCGTCGCCTGGACGTCTTCTACGAGTTCATCGACTTCAAGCCGAACATCGAGCTTATGCTGGACCGGTATCGCCGCGAGGCCGACCCGGGGGTCGAGTTGAAACCCCTGACGGACGCGACGGGCGAGTGGCGTGGGCTTATCCGTCACGAACCCGACGGAACCGTGGTCCATGCCGGGAAATTTTTTGAGCAGGCGGGCTGCTTCGTCGAGGCGGCGGTGGTCTGGCCGGATCAGCGCGACAAGCGCCTGGAGCGGGATTTGCTGAAAGGCATCCACCCGTGCGAGTCGGATGAGCCGAGGCGGCTGTGGCAGGCAATGGGACTGTCGGTGGCGATGGACCGCGAATATGACCTGCAGAAGCACTCCTCGCGCGTGGGCCGGATAATCTGGGAATTCGCCCCGGACCCCAGACGCGGGCCGTTCCTGACAGTCCGGCGGCTGGCGATGCCTCAACACTGGCTCAAGGTGCCGCTGGTGGACTGGCTGCCCTCCCAGATCCCCGGCGAGTACACAGAAGACGACCGCCGTGAACGCGCCTTCAACAATCACGCCGGCGCGGAGGTCGTAAGCTCCCACCGCGGCGGACCGGCGACCCGGCTGCGGCGAAGGCGCCGGCTTCGTCTGGATGTGGCGTGGCTTTGTGAAACCGAGGACCGCGTGTATCACATCTCCTACGCCGAAGAGTCTCGCAATCGCAGCCCGGAGCTGCCGGATGTGTTCGAGATAAGGTGCTGCCGCGAGGTGCACGTGCCGGCTCCGGCGGGAGAGCTGTAATGCCCGGCAAGCGAGATAAATCTCAGCGGCGAATGTCGGCCGAGCAGGTGCTCTCGGCCGTGCCTTACCGGAACGCCGCCATGGAGGTTCGCCGTAACAACGACGGAACCGCTGTGGTGTCCGTGCCCATGAAGCGCCCCCGCTGGCTGGCGCCGCCGCTTAGCTGGGTGATACCGTTCAGCTCGCACCGTCGCGTGGAGCTGGACTCGGTGGGCGCGGCGCTGCTGGATTTGTGCGACGGCACTCGGGACATTGAAGCAATCATTGAAAAGTTCGCCGCCGACCATAAGCTTTCCTTCCGCGAGGCGCAGCTTTCGGTAACAAGGTTCCTCCAGCAACTGAGCCAGCGCGGAGTGGTGGCCGTCGTCGGGCTTTCGACAGAGGAAGCCGGAGCACAGCAGGCATGAAACTGGACGTTCGTCAACAGGTCCGTCTTCCGCTGCGACGCTGCGTGGAGCTTGTCGTCAGCGGCATACAGTTTCGGCTGTTCCGGGCGGCGATAACAGTCGGCATCATCGCTCTTGCGGTGGCTTTTCTGATGACGATGCTCACCGAGAGCTTTACCGCCAGGGAGGTCGCCGGGGCCATCGAGGAGCGTGTCGCCCCCCGTGAAGCGATGCTTACCTGGGTCAACCGGCTCTCGACCGGCATGACGGAGAATGAGGTTAACTCCCTGCTGCTTAAGGCCGAAACCGACCCGGACCGAGCCGCGGAGCTGAGACACTGGGGCGGGTTGGACCAATCCGAGATGGAAGAGCTCGTCAACGTGGCTCGAAGGCGGGACTTTTATCTGGGTTTCTTCGAGGAACAACCCGAAGGCATCCTCCGCGAAATGGTCGGCCGCGACCGTGGCGACCAGGTATTCCGGCGACTCTCGGACCCCGAACGCCTGGAGGAGTTTCGCCTCGCTCTGCCGCGGGCGACCACCCAGTTCCCAACAGACATGGACGAATTCAACAGTTTTCTGCAGCACTATCAGGCCACGGCCGAGCACCGACAGCAAATCCGGAAGGGGCACGAACAGGCCATCAGCCAACTGAAGGAGAAGTTCCCCGACCTGCGGGCGGTGGAGATACTCGCCGAGGCGGACGACGACCTGCCGGATATTCTGGAGCCGCTGGGCTTTCGCATGAGCAGCGAGCAGTTGGAGCAGGTGCGAAGGGAGGCGCGGCTGAGCTTGGACGTCGAGCAGTTGAACCGGCTGTTAACGGTTCGTCAGGTAAGGGCGCGGCTGGCCCAGCGCGGGGCCGCCGGCAGAATCGCCGACGTCACGCAGGAGACTCTGCTGCGCGAGGTCCGCTCGAAGGACGGGGCGAGCTGGCTGATCTCGATGGTGGAGGGCCTGCTACGGGAGCACCGCGATCTCGTCGAGCAAAGAGATGAACTGAGCGACCGTGTCGAGCAGCTCAGCGAGCAGACCGAGGAAATCCGCGAGAGCGTGGAAACGCTGCCGGCCGAGGCCGAGCAGCACGAGCACGAGGAGGCCAAGCAGCGCCTGACTCAGGCCGAAACAGACCTCGAAGCCGCCATGCTCGAATACGATAGGATAAGCGAAGACCTCCGGGCACTGGAAGCGGCCGAGCCGATGCTGCGGGATCTGGACCTCTCGGCCGAAAGAGTCAGCGAGGTAGCCAGGCACCGTCTCGAGCAGCGTCAACTGGCCGATATAGAGACAGCCGTCTCGCAGGCGGCAGTCCGGGGTGGGGTGCTGGGCTTTTCGACGCGAGCCATGTGGTTGATCGTCGTCTCTCTGATGGTCTGCATAGTGGGAATCGCAAACGCCATGCTGATGAGCGTCACCGAGAGGTTCAAGGAGATCGCCACCATGAAGTGCCTCGGCGCCACCGACGGCTTCATCATGATCAACTTCATACTGGAATCGTGCTTCCAGGGCCTGGCCGGAGGACTTATCGGCGCGGTGCTGGGCCTTGTTCTGGGGCTGGTGCGCTCCTGGCTGAACTACGGTACGCTTTCGCTGATGCAGCTTCCGCTTGTCAGCGTGCTGGCCGCCGCCGGCGCGACGATCGGCATCGGCGTGGTGCTCTCGGCGATGGCGGCGGTGTACCCGGCCCGCGTGGCCGCCCGGCTGGCGCCGATGGAGGCGATGCGCATTGAGTGAACGCGACATGACCGAGACAACGCAGACATCCCCGCCGCAGTCGCCGGCGCCCGAGGCCGACCGGCCGGTAATCATCCGCACACGCGGACTGCAAAAGCACTACAAGATGGGCGAGGTGATTACCAAGGCCCTCCAGGGCATCGACATAGAGATTTACCGAGGAGAGTTTCTCAGCGTGCTCGGGCCTTCCGGCTCCGGCAAGAGCACGTTTTTCAACATGGTCGGCGGTCTGGACTCGCCCACCGAGGGTCGGGTATTCATCGACGAGGTGGACGTCGCTCAGCTCAACGCCATCGAGCTTGCGTTCCTGCGATGCCGCAAGATCGGCTACATCTTCCAGACCTACAACCTCGTGCAGTACATGACGGCGCTGGAAAACGTCACGGTGCCGATGGCCTTTGCCGGAGCCGACGCCGACCGGGCCAGAGAGCGCGGAATGGAGATACTGGAGCTGGTGGGGCTTAAGGAACGCTGGTTCCACAAACCCATCGAGATGTCCGGCGGACAGCAGCAGCGGGTGGCTATAGCCCGCTCCATGGCCAACGCACCGTCAATCCTGCTGTGCGACGAGCCGACCGGGAACCTCGACCTGCAAACAGGCGCAGAGATTCATGAGATTCTCAGGCGACTCAACTGTGAGCACGGTGTGACGATTATCTGCGCCACCCACGACCACCGGCTCATCAACATAGCCCACCGGATCATGTGGATCCGGGACGGACAGATAGACCGACTGGCCGAACGCAACGAAGTGACCATCGAAACAGGCGCCATCGGAGGTGAGGAAAATGGCTGACCAGCGGCGGAAAATTCTGATGTTGGCCGCTGTCGCCGCGCTGGCGTTGTTCTGCGGGTGCGGATCGGAAGCCGAAGCCGACGACCAGGTACCCGACCAGCCGCCGGAGGCCCCGGAAACCGACACCGGGCATGTTGATGCTGAGCCGGATGAGCCGACCGAGGTGGAGGCCGCGGACACGCAACCCGCCGACATACCGGCCGGCGAAGCACGGTTCGACAAAGACCGTTTTCTGCACGACATACGCGAACTGACCAGCGGCGACCACCGGCTCGCGGGCCTTCCGGAAGGCAGCCGTCGCGCGAGCAAGTACGTCGAGCAACGGCTGCGCGACGCGGGCGTCGAGGATGTATTCGTCCAGGAGTTTCCGGTTATTCAGAATATCCCGACCGAGTCGCGGCTCGTCTCAGACGGTCGGGAGTATCCTCTGCTGGCCTGCCGACCGAACCTGCTGCAAGCGTCGGTTACGCCGGCCGACGGGCTTACCGGAAAGACGCTCTATGCCGGCGAAGGGGACATGGCCGAGTTCGGCGACGAGATGCCCCAGGACCGCATCGTCGTGATGGAGTGGGACAGCGACCTGCGTTGGCTACGTGCCTTCGCGTTCGGCGCCAAGGCGGTGGTGTTCATCGGCTCGGAAGAACCCGCGCCCAACGCCTGGCACCACCTGCACATGCCTGCGAACCTGCCACGGTTCTACGTTCCGGAGGAAACGGCCGAGGAGCTTGAACTGCGAAGCCGGCCACGAGAGGTAACGCTCCACGCCGCAAGTAAATGGGACGAGCTTAGCGGCAGAAACGTCATAGCCCACCTGCCGGGCACCGACCCGGAGTTCGTCCAGGGCCGGCCCGAACAGGCGGTGGTGCTGGCGGCGCCGCTGGACAGCTACTCCGAAGTACCCGCCCTGTCTCCGGGTGCTCGCGGAGCGGCCAACGCCGCGGCGCTTCTGCAGCTTGTGGAATACTACCGGGTCAACCGCCCGCGGCGGGACATCATCGCGGTGTTCCTGGACGCCCAGGCGCAGTCGCACGCCGGAGCGAGGGCATTCTACGGGGCCGTCGCCGCGGACGACAGGCGGGCCGAGGCCGTCAAAGACCGTATCAAGAACTTCGAGGATGAGCGGGAATACCGGCGGCAACTGCTGGATATTTTCAGCCGCGACGACCTGTTCGCCCCAGACACAAAAGGCCTTGCCTATTACGAAGAGGCCTTGCGAGCCGTCAACGACGAGGTGCTGAACTTCAGCAGCGACGTGCTTGAGCAGCTCCGTCCGCTGCGGCTGGAGCGGTCCCGCCTCAGACGTCGCGAGGAGTCGGTGCCGAGTGAACTAGAGGAGCGGATCGAGTTCCTGGCCGCTGAGGACCTCGGCTGGAACACGCTCCAGGGCTACATCGCCAACCACAGGCAGCACGGCATGTCCGAGCCGGAGCTTGCCGAGCACGCCCGGCGGGAACTGGCCCGGCATGAGCGGGGGCTGCGACGGCTGGACTCCGACGAAGACCCTCGTGCCAGCGACCTGCGTATACAGCGGGCCATCTACGACGGGCTGATGGACAAGATGGAAATCGCCAAATGGCGGATGCGGGACATGACGACCAGCCGCCTCGAGGAGCTTGACACGCTCGAGGCCCGCGCCAAAAAAGACCTGGAGCTGCGAGATCGCTTCGGCCCGAAGCAAAGGCACCTGGTGCTGCACGTCAGCGTGAACCTCGGCGACGCCCGTCGGCAGTGGTCGTTCGTTCACGGAGACGACAGCGGACCGATGATGGGCGACGACCCGGGCTACTACCGGGGCCTGTTTGCCACCATGGACGAAACCGCCCGCCAACTGGGCGAGGATGCGGCGGATTTCGACCGGCGCGCGCTCTCGCCGGAATACAGCAGCCGGCTTTTCGCACCCGGCCGGTTCGTTCACAGCGGCGCGGCCGCGAGGATGTTCGCGTTATTCAACGTCGCGGCGATGACGTCCATGGACCGGCTCGATCGCGAGGGCCAGCCCGCCGACACGCTGGAGGCGCTGGACACCGACGCGGTGTTCTCCCAGACGCGGCAGTTGGGCGCGTTCCTGCACCGCCTGACCGAACACCGCGGACTTACCCTTTCGCCGCGAGCGCGTCCCCGCGCGAGGTGGCACGAATCACGCTGGGCCTTGCCACAGTCAACCGGCGGCCGGGTCCGCAGAGCTGGCGCCGGCAGCGCCATGGCCGACCGCTCCGTGCCCGACGCAGTGGTGGCGATAATCACCAGGGGCGTCGGCGGACACTGGGACATAAACAGCGTTCGGGAAAACCCGCCCGGATTCGTCAGGCCCATCCTGACACGTACCAACACCGACGGCGTCTTCAGCGTCGGGCCTTACGTGCCCGACCCCGGCTCGGGCCAGACCCCGCCGGCTCCGCTGATATTCTCGGCCGCCTTCGACGAACCAACCGTACTGTCGCAGCGCCAGAACCAGGAGGATGACTCCCACAGCCGGGGGCTTATCGCCTATGCGAACACCGAAGACACCTTCGAGCAGGACCGAGACCTCAGCAGCGCGTCGGTTGAGCTGTTCCACACCCGCGGTATCACCCTGGTGGGATTCGGCTTCCACCGAGGCGCTGTAGGCACCCGCGCGATGGATGCCTCCAGCGGCGCGCGATTCAGCAACGATCGGCACCAGTTGTGCGAGTGGGAAAACGTCCTGACGCTTTTCGCGCCTTACGAGATCGAGCGGTACTCGTTGTTCAACCGTGCCGGCATGGTGCTGCTGAACAACGAGCCGACCCGGGAAGGCCACCAGGGCCAGGGCCTTCTGCTGGCGGATCCCTGGAGCCGCCCCGCGACGCCGGAGTGGACCGCGGGAGACCTGTCTCGGCTAAACGAATACCGGCTGTCTCTGCTGAGGGGAAACCGCATCAACGAGGAATCACTGGAGATCATACACAGCAAGGCCAGGGCACTGGCCGAGGACGTCGAGCGGCGCGACCAGTCGGACTCCGCGGCCGGCGCGGATGAAGGCGGCGACGAAGACCCGCCCATGTCCGTCCAGCGGTATTTCGCCGGCAAGAGCGCCTCCGCGGCGTATTCACGCGGGGCGTATTCACCTTCGGTGAGCGTGATAACCGACCTGGTCAACGCGGTCGTACTGCTGCTTCTGATGGCTATGCCGTTCGCCTACGCCCTGGAACGGCTGATTATCGGCACACCGCATATCTACCGGCAGATCGGCTGGTTCACGGCGTTTTTCCTCCTGACCTTCATCCTGCTGTATCTGGTCAATCCCGCGTTCAGCATAGCCGCTACGCCGGTGGTTATCTTTCTGGCGTTCGCGATTATCCTGCTCAGTTCGCTGGTTATCTTCATCATGATCCGCAAGCTTCAGGCGGAGCTTAAGAAGCTCCAGGGGCTTTCGGTCAGCGTCCACAGCGCGGATGTTTCCCGGCTCAGCACTATGCTGGCCGCGGTGCACATGGGCATCTCCACCATGCGTCGCCGCCCGCTTCGGACGCTGCTGACCGCCTCGACGGTGGTTCTGCTGACGTTCACCATCCTGGCGTTCGCATCCTTCGGAACCAGTTGGGGCCTGCGGGAGCGGTACGAAGGCCCGCTGACGAATCCGCCGCCGCGGATACTGGTTCGCAGCCAGCTCTGGAGCCCCGTCGGCGACGGCGTGTACGAGACGCTTCGCGGGCACTTCGACGGGCGCGGGCAGGTCGTCCCGCGATACTGGCTTTCGCCGACCGCCGGCGAGGTCGAACGCGCGATGGCCGACAACCGCGACCTTCAGAAGCTGGTGGCCGCGGGCGATGGCTCGCAGGCAACGAGCATTGCCGCCGCGGTCGGTCTGGATCGGCGGGACGTGCAAAATCAGCAGGAGCTTGCCTCGATGCTCAGCGGCCGCTCGGAAATGCTCGAAGACGACGGCATATTCCTGACCGAGGCGGTCGCGAGCGAGCTTGGTCTGACCGAAGACGATACCGGCAACGCCGACGTGCTGCTGGCCGGCAGAAGGTTCACCTTCGCCGGGACCATACTCGATGCGATGGCCGGCTACACCCTGCTGGAAGACTCAAGCATTCTCCCGGTGGATTACCAGACTACCACAGGCGGCGCGCTGGAGTCGCTGCAGGATACCGGCGTGACCGCGCGCGGAGAGATGCCCGACATCGAGACATCGCAGTTCGTGACCTACAACCTTGACCGCGTGGTGATTATATCACCACGGGCGGCCGAGCGGCTGGGCGCCGAGATACGGGCCGTGAAGGTTTACCCCGACCAGCCGGAGGATATCCGCGAGCTGGCCTCCGAAGCGGCCCACATATCCAAGCTGCCGACCTACGTCGGCGACAGCGGCGGCGTGGACCGGCTAATCTTCGCGGCGCTGGCGACGGCCAGCGGCTGGCGGGATCTGATGATACCCGTCCTTCTGGGCGGTCTGATAGTGTTCGGAACGATGCTCGGCAGCGTCTCCGACCGCGAGCGGGAGATATACACCTTCAGTTCGCTTGGGCTTGCGCCGCCGCACGTGGCGAGCTTGTTCTTCGCCGAGGCGTCGGTTTACGCGGTGGTCGGCGGGATGGGCGGATACCTGCTCGGACAGCTCGTTACGAGGGTAATGGGCTTTCTGGCGGAGCTTGGCTACGTGGCCGTGCCGTCCATGAACTACAGCTCCACCAACGCCATCGTGACCATCCTGATCGTAATGGGCACGGTGCTGATTTCGACAATCTATCCGGCGGTCAAGGCCTCGCGAAGCGCCAACCCCGGCATCCAGCGGCAATGGCGAATCCCCCCGCCCAAGGGCGACCTGTACGACCTGGTGTTCCCGTTCACCGTCTCGGCTTACGACATAACCGGTGTGGTGAGCTTCCTGAGGGAGCACTTCCACAACCACGCCGACGAGGCGCTCGGCGGCTTCGCCACGACCGCCTGCGAGATCTTCCGCCAGGAAGACAACGACATGCTCGCATTCGGCGCGACGGTGGCGCTGGCGCCGTTCGATCTGGGGGTGAATCAGGACTTCGTACTGCTGAGCCGCCCGAGCGAGATCGAGGGCATCGACGAGGTCCGCATCATGATATATCGTCGCAGCGGCGCCCACGGCGACTGGCGGCGAGCCAACAGAGTCTTTATAAACGACCTTCGCAAACAGTTGCTCATCTGGCGATCGCTGCCGGATGATGTGATAGATAACTACCGCCGCCAGACACTGAGCGGCTGGGAGGACCTGCCCCGACGGCGAGTTGACGCCGAAAGCTTCGGCCGCAACCATACCCCCACCGGACAGGGAACCACCTAGTGACAGGAATAAGATACGACCGGGAGCTGCAGCAATATCGCGACCTGATGGAGGTGCCCTCGCGCTTCGACGAGGGGTTCAGTTGGACGGCTCTCATAGGCGCGCTGTTCATCGCGCTGATGATGGTCCCAGGCGCGATGTATATGCAACTTCTGGCCGGTATCGGGGTAGGCCCGGCGGCGCAGTGGGTCACGGTCATCCTGTTTATCGAGGTCGCCAGGCGTGCGCACAAGCGACTGCGACGCGCGGAGGTCTTCGTGCTGTTCTACATGGCCGGCGCGGTCATGATGGCCAGCCCGCACGGGCTTGCCCAAGGCCCCGTGCGGATACTCTTTCACCAGTTCTTCGCCCAGAGCCGGGCGGCCACCGGAATGGGCGTCGCCGAGCAGTTGCCGGAATGGTTCGCCCCCACCGACCCGACCGTGCTGGCCGAGAGGAACTTCTTCAACCCGGCCTGGTACCCCGCCATAGGGCTGGTGGTGTTCCAGTTCCTGATGAGCCGCGTCAACCTGACGGTGCTAAGCTACGGACTTTTCCGCGTGGCCAGCGATATCGAGAAGCTGCCTTTCCCGATGGCGCCCATCGGCGCCCAGGGCATAACCGCCCTGGCCGAGCAGCAGAGCGAGGAAAGCAAAGAGGGACAACAGGAGGAGGACGACGGGAACTGGAGGTGGAGGATATTCAGCATCGGGGGCGTGCTCGGGATGGGCTTCGGGGCCATCTATACCGGTCTGCCGACGTTTTCGACGGCGTTTCTGGACGAGTCCATAACCATCCTGCCCATACCGTTCACCGACTGGACTCGCCAGACGGGCAGCTTCCTGCCGGCCGTCGCCACCGGGTTGAGCTTCGACATGGGACAGCTCGTGCTCGGAATGGTGCTGCCTTTCTTCGCGATGCTCGGCAGCTTTATAGGGCTGATGATAACGTTCCTGCTCAACCCCATCCTCTATCGTTTCGGCATATTGTGGAGCTGGACGCCGGCCGACGAGACCGTCCAGACGCTGTTCAAGAACAACGTGGACTTCTACTTCAGCTTCGCCATAGGCATCGCAATCGCCATCGCCCTTGCCGGCTTCTGGCAGGTCTGGCGCGGAATAGCCGCGAGGCGGCGAGAGAAAAAACGCCGCCTGCAGGCCCAGGGCGACGTCGCGGAGATGATAGAGCACAAAGGCCCGCCGCCTGATAGAGGCGACCTGAACCCGGCGCTGATAATCGGGCTGTATGTACTGGTTTCGATGGCCTATATCCTTCTCAGCGGGCACCTTATCGACTGGCACAGGGGTGTGATGATAGTGCTGGTGTTCTTCGCGTTCCTTTACACCCCACTGCTGAGCTATGTGACCGCGCGGCTGGAGGGCATGAGCGGTCAGGTCGTCGAAATACCCATGGTCCGCGAGGCGGCGTTTATCCTGTCCGGCTACACCGGCGGGGTGGATGTGTGGTTTTTGCCGATTCCCATGGGCAACTTCGGCCAGAGGACGGTGTTCTGGCGACAGGCGGAGTTGACCGGGACGCGATTCTGGTCACTGTGGAAGGTGGAGCTGCTGCTGATGCCGATCGTGGTGGTGGCGTCCATTCTGTTCGCGCAGTTTCTCTGGTCGCTCTCGCCGATACCAGGCCCGCAATACCCATATGCCCAGACCATCTGGGAGCTTAACGCCGCAAACCAGTGCATTATCTACACCGCAACGCTGGGCAGACACAGCGCGTTCGCCGAGGCGTTCAACGTGCGATACCTGGCCGCCGGTGCGGGATTCGGCGTGGCGATGTTCGCTATTATGAGCTTGCTTCACCTGCCGGTAATGCTGGTTTACGGCGTGGTCCGCGGTCTGAACCAGACGCTGCCGCACGTTGTGATTCCACAGTTTATAGGAGCGCTTATCGGACGGTACTACTTCGAAAGGCGCATGGGCCTGCGATGGCGGCAGTACGCGCCGGTGATAATGGCCGGGTTCGCCTGCGGCATGGGGCTGGTAACCATCCTCGGCGTAGGCGCCATATTCCTGGCCCAATCGGTTATCGAGATACCGTTCTGATTCGACACAAAGCGCGAGATAACGAGGATAATGTGATTACCCAGCTGAAGAAGTACTCCTGAGAAGCCACAGACTCCGCGAATCGCGCAAGACCAGGAATTGCCCCCACGCTATATGAACAGAGACGAAATCATCATATCCTGCCGGAACCTCAGCAAGGTCTATCGCATGCGCGATTTGGAGGTCTATGCCCTGCGGGATATCGACCTGGACATCTACCAGGCCGAGTATCTGTCGGTAATGGGACCGTCGGGATCGGGCAAGAGCACGCTGTTCAACATGATCGGAGCGCTTGACCAGCCCTCGGCCGGCTCGGTGACCATCGGCGGGGTGGACCTGACGAAGCAGTCGTCGCTGGAGCTTGCCTATATCCGCAACAGGCACATCGGCTACATCTTCCAGGCATTCAACCTCATCCAGTCGCTGACCGCGTTGCGGAACGTGATGCTCCCGCTGGTGTTCTCCGGACTGGACACGCCATCGGCCGAGAGCCGGGCGACAGAGGTCCTGGAGGAGGTCGGGCTGGGCGACCGGCTGCACCATCGACCTTCGGAGCTTTCCGGCGGACAGCAGCAGAGGGTCGCAATCGCCCGGGCGCTGTCGATGGAGCCGACCATCATGCTCGCCGATGAGCCGACCGCGAATCTGGACCTGCACACCGGCGAGGAGATCATAAACACCCTCCGCAAGCTCTGCGACAACCACGGCGTAACCGTGATAACCGCCACGCACGACCACAACATGCTCGACAAATCCGACCGCATACTCTGGATAAAAGACGGCCAAAAGGACCGTCTCGAAGACCGGGCCGACCTCGACATTCGTGTCGGCAGGGTCGAATAGTGCGCGAACGGGAAGCCCTTATCCGGCGTACCATGTGTGAACCCCGTGAATTCGTCCTTGATTCAGCCGCTTTGATAACCTAATGTTCATTAGTCTCGCGATGGCCGCGAGCATGGAGTAACTTGCCGAAACCTGCAGCCCCCCAGGAGCATCCCAATGCGATTTATCCGAAAGAACCCGAAGCTTTCATTTGCTGCGCTGCTTGCAGTCGTAGTCGCCGGCGGACTGATCGTCGCGGCTCAGGTTCAAGCCGGCAGTCATGAAAACGATGAGGATCAAGACGCCCGGATCGCCGTAGGCACGTACAATCCGGGCCAGGCCTTCGAAAGTCATCCCAAGCGACACGAGCTGGAGGAAACCGCCCAGGCCGCACAGGCCCAGATGCAGCAGGCCCAGCAGGCCGAGGACCGGCAAGCGATGATGCGGATCCAGCAGGAGTTCCAGATGAATCAGCAGCGCATCATCCAGGAGTTCCAGAACGACGTCGAGAAAGTGATGCCCACTGTGGTCGAGGCCGAGAACGTGCACGTGGTTGCGATGGAAATCGTGTACGCCCGTCCGGAGGTCGAGACCAAGGACGTCACCCAGGCCGTCATCGCCGAGCTTGCCCAGATTGTGGACGAGCCGGAAGAAACCGAACTCGAAGCCGAACCGGATATGCCCTGGCTTGAATAAGCCGGCAACGGTCTCACAATAGAGGCATATTCCGGCACAAGTACTGTCCTGACGGCAGGCGTGCCTGTCGCCACCTGGTGTCAGCGCACGCCCGCCGTTGAGGATATTCCGGTATCTTGGACCCGGCACCTGCCGTTTGCACAATCAGCTCATCGCCGACTCCGAGCGCCGGGTCGGAGCAATCTTCATGACCCCAGGTGCGAATCAGGCCGGACAGAACGTCGGGAACGGGTCAGACAGACATCTGTGCCGCCGAGCCATCTCCGTGGGCGCCGTCGATGCCAGGGTTGTATCACCTTCCGACATCGTCACCGACGTATGGGTGCGCTGGAAGTGTCAATTCGGCTGCGGGGGCTTCGGCTCCAGCTTGATGTGCCCACCCCACACGCCGCAACCCCGGCAGACACGACGCATGCTGAACGGGTATAAGCGGGCTGTTCTGTTCGAGGCCCCGCCGGGAACATCCGGGAGAATCGCCGTCGAACTGGAACGCGAGCTTTTCCTGGCGGGCTTCTACAAGGCGCTGGGACTGGGCGCCGGGCCGTGCAATCTGTGTTCGCCCTGCCCGCTGGAGCCGCCCTGCCGGCATCCGGACCGCGCACGGCCGAGCATGGAGGCATGCGGCATAGACGTTTACGCCACCGCCCGCCGCCACGGTTTCCGGATAAACGTCGTCCGAGACGAGGACGACCCGCAGCACTACTTCGGCCTGGTGCTGGTCGATTAGACCCCCGTTGTCCGCTGCGTTTGAACCGCAACCCACCGCTGTGCTAGACTGAGTTTGACCAATACGCCATCAGGCGCGGAGACACCCCTATGTACGGACTGTGGAACAACTTCAAAACGACAATGCTCCTGGGCGGGCTTATGGGCCTTTGCCTGGGTATCGGCTATCTGCTGGGCGGTACATCGGCGCTGATACCGGCGCTGGTGATCGGCGGGGCGATGAATTTCATCGCCTTCTTCTATTCCGACAAGATCGCCCTGGCGATGATGCGCGCAAAGGAGGTCTCCCGACAGGACGACCCGGTACTCTGGGACACCGTCGAGCGGCTCGCCCGGCAGGCGAACATGCCGATGCCGCGAGTGTGCGTCTCACCGGCCGCGGCACCAAACGCCTTCGCCACCGGCCGAAGCCCCAGACACAGCGCCGTCTGCGTTACGCAGGGGCTGCGGCGGATGCTTTCCGACACCGAGCTTGCTGGCGTCGTCGCCCACGAACTGAGCCATATCAAGCAGCGGGATGTGCTCATATCAACGGTGGCGGCCGCCGTCGGCGGCGCCATCACCGTGCTGGGTTACATAGCGCTGTTTTTCGGCGGCGGGAACAGGCGAAGCCCCCTGGTCGGGCTGCTTATTCTCATCACCGCCCCGCTAGCGGCCGGGCTGATACGAATGGCCATCAGCCGCTCGCGGGAGTTCGAGGCCGACCGCAGGGCCGCTGAGATCGTCGGCTCGCCGCGAGGACTGGCGGACGCCCTGCAAAAGCTCGACGCCATGAGCAGACGGGCGCCCCTGCCGGTACCCGAAAGCCACAGCAACATGTTCATCGTCGAGCCGCTCACCGGACGCGACACGCAGAAGCTGTTCATGTCCCACCCGCCGGTGGAGGACCGCGTCCAACGCCTGCAGGCAATGGAACGCTGAGACCACCCGCACGTGCCCGGCGGGCATTCGGCATAATTCGCCCTTGCATCGGCGCGGCATTGGCTTCATGGTGTTCAGCGCCGGCCTTCGGGCCGACAACAGCAACGGAGCCGTTACACTGAGGGGGACTCGGCCTCTTGGCGAACTCCGGAAAACGGACCATGAGCAAGGAAAGAACAGAAAACTGGCGGAATCTGTGTCGCTTCGCGCGCGCCTACCTGGCGCCTCGCAAGGGCGAGTTTATATTTGTGCAGTTCCTGCACGTCGTGGCGGTGGGTCTGCTGCTTATCCCTCCCCTGCTGATACGCATGTTCATCGACGACCTGCCCGGCGCCGAGGACATGTCGTTCGTGCTTATCCCCGCCGGCGCTATAGTCGCCATCTGCGTGGTATTCTTCCTGGCGGCCTGGCAGAAGGAATACCGCGGTCACGAAATCGCGCAGGACATCACCGTCCGGCTGCGGAACGACCTGTACGGCCACTTCCAGAAACTCTCGATGTCGTTCCACGACCGCAAGAAGACCGGCGGTCTGCTGGCGCGAATCGTCGATGATATGAACATCATCCAGGAGGTCGTCCACCACGGACCAGAGGCGATTATCGTCTCGGCGGTGATGGTCGTCGGCACGGCCGTGCTGCTTTTCTGGCTCAACTGGATACTGGCGCTGGTCGTGATGGCCTTTTTGCCGCTGATGGGTCTGCACGTGGCCCTGACGGCCGGCAAGATGTGGCGACAGTTCCGCACGGTCCGGCGCCGGAAGGAATCGCTGTCGGACGAACTGGAGGAGAATCTCAGTGGAATCGCCGTCATCAAGGGCTTCGGCTCCGAAGACCGCGAATCGGCCGCCGTCCACCGCGAGAACATGGACCATTACCAGAGCCGGATGAGCGTTATCCGCTACATGTCGGTGTTGTTTCCAGGCGCCATATCCATCAACCAACTGTCGGCCGCGGCGGTAATCGTGGTCGGCGGCTACGTGGCCCTGGGTCGGCCGGATCTGCTCACCGCCGGAACGCTTACCGCGTTCGTGCTCTACCTGGGCAGGTTCCTGCACCCGATCATCCGAATGGTGATGATGCTCGAACACGCGGGCCGCTTTTTCGCGAGCATCGAGCGATTCTTCGACTACATTGATATAGAACCGGATATCCAGGACAAGCCACAAGCCGTCGAGCTTGACGAAGTTAAAGGCGAGCTTGTCTTCGACGACGTCTGCTTCAGCTACGACAAACAGCCGGTCCTCCAGAACGTCAACTTCACCGCGGGTGCCGGTCAGATGATAGCATTGGTAGGCCCCAGCGGCGCCGGCAAGACCACCATCGTGCGGCTGATACCGCGGTTCTATGACCCCCAGGCGGGCCGGGTGCTGCTGGACGGGCGCGATGTCCGAGACATCAAGCTCCGCTCGCTGAGGGCACAGATTGCCGCGGTGATGCAGGACGACTTCCTGTTCTCCGGCACCGTCCTGGAGAACATCGCCTACGGACGCCCGGACGCCTCGCGAGAAGAGGTAATCGAGGCGGCGGAAATGGCCAACGCGTCGCCGTTTATAGAGGGCCTTGTCGACGGCTACGACACCGAAATAGGCAAGCGGGGAGTCTCGCTCTCCGAGGGCCAGCGACAGCGGCTGTCCATCGCCAGAGCACTGCTGAAGAACCCTCGAATCCTCCTGCTGGACGAAGCCACAAGCTCCGTGGACCCCGAAACCGAGCTGCTGATACAGAAGGCGATGGACCGGCTCCGGGCCGGGCGGACGACCTTCGCCATCGCACACCGGCTGAGCACCATCTTCCAGGCCGATCAGATACTGTTCGTCCAGGACGGGCAGATTATCGAGCAAGGCACCCACCGGGAACTTGTGGCAGCCGGCGGCGAATACGCAAGGTTCTTCGACATACAATACCACAAGGCATACCGAGACCTGGACCGCGTCTGAATCGGCCGTCGAAGGAGCAGAGCGTGACGGACAGCCCGACCGACTCACCCGCCCTTTTGCAACTCGCCGACGGGCTTTTTGTCCGCCAGGCGGTGGACAACATCGCCTGGTTCGACCTCGGCGGCAGTGCCGTGGTGGTCGATGCACTCGAGCACAGAGGCGAAGCCGACGCCGTCGCCGAAGCTATCGCCGAAACGCTGGGTGAAACGACCGTCGCGTTCGTTATCAACACCCATACGCACCCGGACCATGTCGCTTTGAACCGGTTCTTCCGCAAGCGCTATGGAGCCGAGATCGTCAACGCCCGCACCGCCGAGATCCCCACGGACGGCCGATGGTTCGAAGGCCCGCTCCGTCGCGCCCTTATGCTTCCGATGGGCGGACTGCACACAGACGAGGACTGCATTATCCACCTGCCGGATGACGGCGTGCTCTTTACCGGCGACCTGTTCGGCTGGGGGATGATCCCGCTTATCCGCGGCCCGGACGCCGAGACCGTGCGACGGCTTGAACAGGTGTACGAGCGGCTCATCGGCCTGGCGGCCGAACGGATCGTGCCGGGGCACGGTCCCCTGGCGACCACAGCCCATCTGCGAAGGTTCGTGGAGTATCTCCGTCAAATGAGCGAAATCGCACATGCCGGAGTATCGGCGGGCCGCGACGACAATGAGATACTCACCGACATGGCCCCGCCTGAAGATATGTCCGACTGGTGGCGCTTCCGCCAGTGGAAGCACGCCGACAGCGCCAAGAAAATCCTTCGTGCCGTCCGAAGGAGGAAGCTGTAGCCCACGGCCCAGTACACCTTCGGCCGTAATGGTCGGCCACGACTTGCACCGGCCGGTAGCAAATCGGGTATAGTAGTATTTCAGTGCCGGCCGGGCGATCGGCCGGCGGAGCGAACCACGGCGTGACCAGACGCCCGATGAAAAGGAGCATGACCATGGGCGAAAACAACACACCCGACCATCAGCAGCCGGAACAGCCGGACTATCGTGAACACCAGCAGCCGCCCCCTCCGCCGGAACCCCCGCGGAGGGCGGCCGAGCCGCCCCAGCAGCCCCCTCCACCGCAACAGGCACAAGTCGCCCCATCGCCGGCACCGCAGGCCCACAAGCCCGCCAGGCGGCGTCGCGGAAGCAGATTCCTGCGCGTCCTGGTCGGCGGCTTGCTGCTGGTCTCGCTGGTGATGAACGCGTACCTGCTGCTGCTTGTGGCCGCTCACATGACGGGGCCGTTCGAGACGACGGTGGTCCGCAAGGGCGAAAGGAACCAGACTATCGCCGTGTACGACCTCAGCGGCATCATCGACGGCCGCTCGGCCGGCAGTTTCAACGAATTCTGCCTTGAGATAGGTCCCGAGCAAAATGTCCGGGCCGTCGTGCTGCGTGTTGACAGTCCCGGCGGCGGTGTCGCGGCGGCGGACCAGATTCACCGGCTCGTCCGCGACCTTCGCAACCAGGGCAAGAAGGTGGTGGTCTCGATGGGCGCGGTCGCGGCCAGCGGCGGATACTATGTCTCCGCCCCCGCGGATGAGATACTCGCCGAACCCACCTCCATCACCGGCAGCATAGGTGTGATGATGCAATGGTTCGTGCTCGAGGGAACGCTTGAGAAACTCGGCGTCGAGCCGATAGTGATGCGGTCCGATGACTCCGAGGCGTGGAAGGACCAGATAAGTGTTTTGGAACCGCCGCAACAGCACCACCGCGAACGTCTCCAGGAAGTGCTGGACACGATGCATGACAGGTTCGAAAAGATAGTCCGCGAAGGACGGCAAGACCGCCTCAAGACAACCACCAGCACGCTCGAAATCCAGCAGGACGGCCAAAGCCGGGAAGTCACAGTAACCGAACCGTTCAGCGGCAATATTTACCTGGCCGACGAGGCCAAGGAACTCGGGCTTATCGACGAAATCGGTTACACCGACTCGGCCATCGACCGCGCGGCGTCACTGGCCGGCCTGACCGACCCCCATGTAGTCCGATACAAGGTCAGGCGTCCGCTGGTGGCGCATTTGCTCGGGCGCGGGCCGGACCCGACCACACTCATCGAACCGGAGACCATCGACCAGCTTCGTACCCCGAGGATGATGTTGCTGTGGAAGGTCGAGTAGGACGGTGAACGCACCCATCCGGATGCGAATGACGGCGTGCCTGTTGCTCATCGCGGCGGTGGCCACAGTTGTGCCTGCCGCCGAACAGCACCGTCTCGCGGACGGCGCGATCGAAAAGTCCCGCGAGTTTCTGCAGGGGCGCATCGACCACTACGGGATGTGCGTCGATGAATACCCGACCGACCACCAGCGCAACCTCCACGGCGGGCGCACCGCGCTGACCGCCTACGCCCTGCTGGCTTCCGGTCTGGACCGCAACGACCCCACGCTCGAGCAGTGCCTGCACTGGCTGCTGGAGGCCGACCTCGACGGAGTGTTTCCCGTAGCGATGCGGGCGAAGGCCTTTGCGCTTGTGCCGGGAGAGCAGTTTCACGAGCAGTTGGTAGCCGACGCCGAGTGGCTAATCGGCGCCGCCTCCGAGGACGGAACCTACACCTATACCCCATGCGACGGCGAAACCGGTTCACGCTACGACAACACCACCACACACGCCGCGATGATGGCCGTCGCCGCCGCAGATGCTCGGGGGGTGGAGGTGCCACAAAGCTACTGGAGAACGATGGAGCGCCACTGGGCCTCCGAGCAACAGGGCGACGGCGGTTTCGGCTACCGCATCCCGCCGGGACGCCTGCGAGCAAGGACCTACGGCTCCATGACCGCGGCCGGGCTTGAGGCCGCCTCGGTCTGTTTTGACAAGCTGCACCGCGAACGGTTCATACTCTGCAGGCCCGTGGAAACCCCGCGACTGCTGACCGGCCCCGTCGAATGGCTCGAACGCAACTTCGCCGCCGACGTCAACCCCGAACTGGGCGTCCAGTGGTATTACTACTGGCTCTACACGCTCGGCCGGGCCGCACGTCGCACCGGGCTGGTGCGGCTCGGAGACCGTGACTGGTACGCCGAGGGGATCGCCGAACTGCTCGACCGCCAGCGAAGCGACGGCAGCTTCGGAGTCGGCGAACGGGTGGAGGAAACCGCACTGGCGCTGATTTTCCTCTCCTCCGGGCGGGCGCCCGTCGTGGTAAACAAGCTCAGCTACACCGGACAGTGGAACCCGCGCCCACACGACGCTGCCAATCTGGCGGACTGGCTTGCATACGCGTTTGAAATGCCGATCAATTGGGGGCAGGTCTCTGTGGACGACCCCGTGGAGGACCTCTGCGCGGCGCCGATCCTGTACATCTCCGGCGCCGGACCGGCCCGGTTCGACTCGGAGCACAAAGAGAAGCTCCGCCGTTTCGTACTCCGCGGGGGCATGATCGTCTCCGAATCGGCCGGCAACAGCGGCGAGTTCTCGCTGGACATGCAACGGCTGATGCGGCGGCTATTTCCCGAATACCCACTGAGACGGCTGGACGCCGACCATCCGATCCACACGCACCATTACAATCTGGAAGACCCGCCCGCCTTGTATGCGGTATCCAACGGTGTGCGGCTGCTGGCGGTCCATTCGCCCACGGAGCTTTCGCTTGGCCTGCAACTGGGCCAGAGCGAGCAGACCCGGCCGAGCTTCGAGCAGTTCGCCAACATATTCCTCCTGGCCACCGGCGGCGGGCAGCTAAGGCCCGGCGGGTTTCCGGAAGAACCCGACGCCGAGCCGATAGAGCCGCGGGCCACCATTCGCGTTGCCCGTATATCGCACAACGCGAACCCTGACCCGGAGCCGCTGGCCTGGCCGCGACTGGCTCACCTGATGGCCCAGAGACACCGCATCCGCCTTGTTGTGTCCGAGCCGATGTCGCCGACCCGGCTAGACCCGGACGACTGGCCCATCGCGGCCATGACCGGAACAGAGGAACTGGTGCTCTCGGACGTCGAGCGCGCGGCACTGGACGACTATCTCTCTCGCGGTGGAACGCTGGTAATCGACGCCGCCGGCGGTTCGCCCGCCTTTGCGGATTCGGCCCGCAGGCAGATACTGCCGATCGCCGGCCGATCGCGGCCGGCGAGATGGACGCCGCTTGCCGGACCGGAGGACCTTTCCGAAATCCGCTACCGGCTCGACTACGCACTGGCCCTCGACGAACGCCGCTACGAGCCGCGACTGACCGCCGTCACACGGCAGGGACGGTTGGCCGTGGTCTTCAGCCCGGAGGACATTACCGCGGGCCTGGTCGGTTACGAATACACCGGAATACGCGGATACGCCCCCGAAACAGCCGTGGCCCTGATGACAAATATCCTCTGCCACCTCGCCGGCGTCCAGGCGGACTGACCCCCATCGCGCCGAACCGGCGAGCCGGTCCGGCTCAGCCGTTTTCGGCGGCTCGCCGTCGGCCCTCGGCCAGCAGGTCGTAGGTTTCCCTCGCCTCGGCCTCATCCAGAACGGTAATGGCGTAGCCGGCATGCACCAGCACCCAGTCGCCCTCGCCGGCGCCGGGCACCAGCGACAGAAGCACATCGGTCCGCGAACCGCCCACCTCGACGGTGGCCCGGTCGCCTCGTCTGGTCTCAATTCTTGCCGGTATCGCCAGGCACATCGTCTTTCTCCGTCAACCCGTCCGCTATCATCGGCCAATCCTTCCCGACCTGGGCACGTCTGGCCGCTGCCACCACCGCCTGCCCCAGGGCCACGCCTCCGTCGCCGGGCGGGATGCGCTCGTGCCTCAGCACCTCCAGGCCGGCCGAGGCCAGCCGTTGTGTCAGGGCCGCCGTCAGGTAGCGATTGGCGAAACACCCGCCGGAAAGCACCGCCGTCCGCACGCCGGTCGCCTCAACCGCCCGCTCGGCCGCCGAGGCCAGAAACGCCGCGGCGGTATTGTGGAACTTCGCCCCCACGATACCGGCCTCCACATCCGCCAGCCGGTCGGCCACGATGCCCCGCACCATCGGCCGAAGGTCTATCTCCGTCGCGCCTTCGGCGCCGCCGTCGGTAATCGAGAATTCGTAGGCATCGTCCACCCCGGCCAAAGCCGCCGACTCAAGCAGCATCGGCGCTTCGCCCTCGGTGCGGTTGCTGGCGCAGATGCCGGTCAGTGCCGCAACCGCGTCGAACCATCGGCCGAGCGAGCTTGCCGGCGGGCAATTCGTGTCGGTCTCGAGCATCTCCACTGCCGATCGCACCGTCGCGGCGTCCAGGTCCATCAGGCAGCCGGCGAGTCGCTCCAGCCGGTCAGGCCCGAACGCATCGTACAGCGCCGCAAGCGCCGGCCGCCAGGTCTCCACGGCCGCCGCGTCGCCGCCTATCAGGGGCAGATATCGCAGATGCCCCAACCGGCGGTAATCGCCCAAATCCGCCAGAAGCACCTCACAGCCCCAGACGGCGCCGTCGTCGCCGTGCCCGGCCCCGTCGCAGACAATCGCTATCGCCGGTCCTGCCCGCCCGTGCTCTGCCAGGCAGGCGGCCGCGTGGGCATGGTGGTGCTGCACGCGGACAAGCGGCAGAGCCGCCCTGCCGGCCAGCCGCCCACGATGACGGCGAAGGGCGTATTCGCCGGACAGATAGCCGGGATGCAGGTCGGCGGCGACAAGCTCCGGGCGAACGTCGAACAGACGTTCCAGGTGGTTTATCGTATCTATGAAATGCCGATAGGTCCGCCCGTCTGTCAGGTCGCCTATGTGCTCGCTTAGCAGGACCTTGCCGTCACGGAGCAGGCACACGGTATTTTTCAGTTCCGCACCTACGGCCAGCACCGCCGGAGTATCGGCCCCGGCGAACACATCCAGTCGGAGCGGCGTGGGGGCGTATCCGCGCGCCCGGCGGAGCACGGCCGGGCGGCCGTCGGCGTGGACCTGTACGACGCTGTCGTCTATCCGCCGTTCAATGTGGCGGTTGTGGATGAGTATGGCGTCGGCGATCCGCCCCAGGTGCGCCACGGCCGCGTCGTTGTCCTTGACCAGCGGCTCCTGTGATACGTTGCCGGATGTCATCACCAGCGGCGGAAGCACTTGCTGAAACAGCAGATGGTGAATAGGCGTGTAAGGCAGCATCACGCCTAGCGTATCGAGCGGGCCGGCAACCGCGTCGGCCACGGGCACATTCTCTCGCCGGGTCAGAATAACCACCGGCCGCAGCGGACCGGCCAGCAGCGCCTCGGCCGACTCGGTGGTCTCGACCAGCGACCGTACCGACGACAGGTCGGCGGCCATCAGGGCGAACGGCTTGGCGTCGCGGTTCTTGCGGCGGCGCAGCCGGGCGACGGCGTGATCATCGTCGGCTCGACAGGCCAGGTGAAAGCCGCCGAGTCCCTTGACGGCGACGATCCTCCCGCTTTCCAGGAGCCGGGCCGCGGCGACTATCGCATCGTCGCAGACTATCTGCCGCCCGTGCGTATCGACCAGCCAGACGCTCGGCCCGCACCGCGGGCACGCCACCGGCTGGGCGTGGAAGCGACGGTCGCGCGGGTCGTGGTACTCCGCGGCGCACCGCGGGCACATTGCGAAGTCGGCCATGGTGGTGTTCGGGCGGTCGTAAGGGATGCTCCTGACGATGCTGTATCGCGGCCCGCAATTGGTGCAGTTGATGAACGCGTGACGGTGTCGGCGGTCGCGCGGGTCGTTCATCTCCCGCAGACAGTCCGGGCAGGTGGCCGTATCGACCGTCACCTGCGCATCGGCAAGCTCACCACCGGCGGAAGCGGCGATGCGGAAGCCGCGCTCGCCTTCGACCGGCTCTGTCGCTGACTGCTCGACGGAGACGATTTCGGCGAGAGGCGGGGCGTCGGTTTTCAGTCGCGCCGCGAACTCATCGACCGCCGCCGCCGGGCCCTGGATCTCGACGGTCACGCCGCGGGCGTCGTTGCCGACAAGGCCGGTAAGCGACAGCGACCCGGCCAGCCGGTACACGAACGGGCGAAAACCCACGCCCTGAACCTGGCCGGTCACGCGCAAGCGACGCCGGATTTTGTCTTTCACTGCCATCTCGAAACGTTCTTAGAATCCCACCATTGTAGCCGACGGCGACACGGACGACCAGACGACCTGACGGGACTCTGGAAAGTGCCCCGGACATCGTACCCCCCTCTGTATCGCCGCCGTGGGGGCGGTCCAGGTGTATCGAATGCCGGCGTTCAGATTCGATTCGGTGTTTCAGCCACCCCCTTACGGGGGGTTCCGAATTGCCCGCCGACTGTAACCACGTGCTGGCGCACGTGGCTACTCTCATTCGTCCCGGCAAGCCGGGACTCGGGCCTTGTGTACGCCGCCGTTTCCGGTAATGGCGACCAAGCACCGCAGAGGGAGATTGAGAGTAGCCCGGGGCGACGCGAAGCGGATCCCGGGGACCGCTACAGATTCCAGGCCTTGGCGAACGCCTGGAAGCTGCGGTCGTATGTCTTTTCCACCTCGTCGGGGAAACAGCACGCCGGTAGCTGCCGCATCCGCAGGTGGTAATGCAGGCAATCGCAGCAGATGCCCTTTCGGCCGCAGCCGCTGTAGGTGCAGTTGCACCTGTCCATGTTCTTGTCCTGCTTGCAGTCCATGTTTTCCTCCGCTTGTTGTCCTCTGGTCTTATCGGTCGGACAGCTTGGCCAGTATTTCCCGCCGCATGAGCCATCGCAGCTCCGGGGCGGCGTCGGGATACTCGGCCGGCAGCCGCACACACGCCGCACCGGCCTTTGAGAGCGAGATTCCCACTTTCGGCTGCGAGGCCACCAGTTCGCCGATGCAGTGATCCAGCGACGGCGCGTGCCCCACCAGCACAACACACTCCAGGCCCTCGGCGAGCAACTGCTGGCATCGGCTGCGGACAGCGGCCGCGTCGGCCGGGTGCGCCAGCATCCGCGACTGCTCCACACGGCCGCCGTGCTCCTCGGCGATTATCTCCGCCGTCTCGACAGCCCGCACCGCCGGGCTTGCAAGCACGACTGATGGGCTTGCGCCCAACTCGGACAGCGCCAGCGCCGTAGTGCGGGCCTCGGTACGGCCTTTGTCGGTCAGCCGACGCTGGGAGTCGTCGGAGACCTCCGAAGCATCCTGCGCCGAGGCATGTCGGATGAATATCACTTCCATTATCGCTCTCCGGAGTTAATTGCCTGGGGGGTTTATTGTAGCGCCGCTCGGCGGCGCCGTCCAGCGCGCGCAACGGAAGCCACGTGGTTGGCGCTTGTCGCCTTCGGCGATTTCGCGGCAAACCACGGCACCCTCATCCGGCAATCTCGCGACGAGCCACGGCACCCCCATTCGACGATCTCGCGGCAAGGCACGGCTCCCGCGCTTGCAATCGCATACCGTGGCAGTACGCTCACAGCAAAACGGCAGTATCCAATACCGGAGGCATCTTCATGGCTGATGAGAGTTGTGTGGTCGTCGGAGCCGGCGGCATATCCCGCGCGTGGTTTCCCCCGCTGAAGGCCGAGGGCGTAAAGGTGGCCGCCGTCGTTGACCTGAACATCGACGCGGCGAAGGAAAGGATTACGAATTACGATCTGGACGCCGAGCCGTCGGACGACCTGGACGCGACGCTACGTAAGCACCGGCCGGACTTCGTGGCCGATTTGACCACCCCGGAAGCCCACGCCGAGGTGACCTGCGCCGCCCTGGAGGCGGGTTGCCACGTGATAGGCGAAAAGCCAATGGCCGCCGACACGGACCAGGCCCTTCGCATGGTCCAAACGGCCGAGCGGACAGGCCGCATGTACATGGTCAGCCAGAGCCGCCGCTGGGAACCGCACCACGAGGCGGTCCGCCGGGCCGTAGCCGACCGGCTGTGCGGCCGGCTCACCACCGTCAACTGCGACTTCTACATCGGGGCGCATTTCGGCGGCTTCCGCTCCGAGATGCAAAGCCCGCTGGTGCTGGATATGGCTATTCACCACTTCGACCTGGCGCGGATGTTCAGCGGGGCCGACCCGCTGGCTGTCTATGCCCACGAGTTCAACCCGGCCGGTTCATGGTATCGCGGCGATGCGGCCGCAAGCTGCATCTTCGAGATGACCGACGGCATCGTGTTTACCTATCGCGGAAGCTGGTGCGCCGAGGGCTTCCAGACGAGCTGGAACGGCGACTGGGACCTGGTCTGCGACGCCGGCGGGCTGCGACTGCGCCAGGATCAGCCGCCGGCCGCCTGCCGTATCAGCGGCGACGAGGGCTTCATCCGCCCGCGCGAGGATGTGCCAGTACCGACGGTGGAAATGGAACACACCACGATGCACGGCGCCCTGGGCGAGATACTGGCGTTCCTCCGCGACGGAACAACCCCGCAAACCGAATGTCGCGACAACATCAAGTCGCTGGCTATGGTTTTTGGCGCCATGCGCTCGTCGCGCGAGAAACGCCGGGTGGAAATCGCCGAACTGCTCGGATAGCTCAGTCGGCCCCGCCATGCCCGCCGGCGGTAAGCTCGGCCGCGAAGTGTTCGATCGCCTCAACGGCTTCGGCCCTGCCGTCTCGGACCCTGTGCGGCATGGCCTCGCGATACTGGTCCCCTGCCGCCCAAAACGCCTCCAGCCGCTCGGGACAGACCTTGTCGCGCACGGCAGATTCGCCTATATTCATGCGTTCCACCGCCGCCGCGTTCAGTCGCTGCTCCAGCGAGTCCTCCGGCAGCACCAACACCGGCTTGCGGAAGTAGAGACACTCCGAGATAAGCTGGTTTCCCGCCGTCGAGAACACCGCCCGACAGCCGGCCAGGTCCGCGACGAACTGTTCGTTGCCCGGCGGACGGAACTCGATATTCCCCTCTCGTCCGGTTCGCCCGACGCCGTAGGCCCGAACCGGCACGTTGAGCGACTTCATCGCCTCGGCCAGTTTCGGCGTGAAGTGCATGTCGCCATTGGAAAAGTACACCAGCAGGTAGTCGCCGTCGCTTGGCTTCCGGGCACGGACTGCCGGGCGCAACACCGGCCCCACCACGCGGACGTTCGGGCGGCGCGGCGGCGCATCGTAAAAGCTGGCCACGATGACGCGCTGCGGCCGACCCATAAGCCACTGATACGCCAGCGCCTCTGCCGCCGCGACAGGACGGTCGCGATGGCGCATCGGCCAGCGGCAGTAGGCCAGCGCTCCGTAGCGGTCGAAGCTGATCCGTGGTATCTGGAGCCGCTCGGCCGCCTGGTGTGTCCATGGCTCGCTGTCGGAGACCACGATATCCGGGGCGAACTCCTCCATGGTCTCGGCTATAACCTCCAGCCCGGGACCGCCGAGGGCGAAACCCAGCACCGCCGGCAGATTCCGCTTGAATGTGCGGTGTTTGGAGAGCCGGCCGCCGGGATAGTGCGAGTAGCGTAGCGTGGGGATGCGGACGGGGTCGAAGTCGTTTCGCAGCGCCGCGTAGGCGTCGCCGCCGGCGAGGATAAGCACCTCGTGTCGCGCGACAAGCTCCGGCAACACCGCCAAGGCCCTGCTGGCGTGTCCGCGGCCGTATCCGTGTACGCCGTATGCGATTCGCAAAGAAAGCTCCCTCTGAAGGCCGTCAGATGAAGGGCAGGATACCACCGCAGCCCAGTACTCGCCAGAATGAGTCGGCCATCCTGCAAGGCACCCGCCAAGAACAGCCCGAAGTTCGCAAGAGTCCCAACTCCTATTGAGCCAATACCTTGATCGGCGGTTGTCGGTGAGGCAGTTCACTGGTATCCAACCATAGTGAACATGGCGGGTCTTCTCGTGGTAACAAGACCTGTCGCTCCACCCGACGGCCGGGAGAGGCGGGTGAGAAAAAAAAGAAAAATTGCCGTTGTGGGGCTTGACCCGGCCTGGGCGGATGGCTATGATTATAAATGCGCCGGATGCAAAAGGCGCAGCAGCAGGGCCGCGGCCGGTTGGGTGATGCGGCCTGGCCGACGCCGCCGGGGAGGCCTGTTGACCCGGATGTAAGCGGGTTATGGGCCGGACGGTAAAAGTGTCGGCAAATTTCTTCCGAAAAAAATGCAACGAGGCGTGATTTGCCTCTTGACTGAGTAAGGCGAATCGGTAGAATGCCTCGGATGCACAGCGGGTCGGTGTTTCGGTCGGCCCGTCAATCGGCTTAAAGCTCTTTGACAAGTGAACAGTGTTGTTGCCGCGAGGATGTGACCCCGTTCGCGGCCGACCGGCCACGGTCGGCGGCGGACAATCCTTGTAGCAATCGGACCGGCTGTTTTGCGACGGGTCGGTCCGGCCCGGCGGACCTTTCGAGGTGTGCCGGGTGGGTCCTTCGAGGACCCTGTCGGGTCACCCCAAATTGACCCGGCGAACAGGTTCAACCTCGGTTGAATGGTTCTTCCGCTTTGCGGGAGAGCAGCGATAAATCAACTGAAGGGTTTGATCCTGGCTCA
>PUND01000148.1 GCA_003551645.1 Phycisphaerae bacterium
CGTCGGATGTCGGCCACTCGCCCGACGCCGTCCACGTGTCCCTGCACGATGTGCCCGTCGAGGCGGTCGCCCACGCTCAGCGCCCGCTCCAGGTTCACGCGGCAACCGGGCCGCAGGTCTTTCAGCGTGCTTCGCAGCAAAGTCTCCGCGCCGATGTCGAACTCCGCAAGCGGAGCGGAGACCTCCACCGCCGTTAGGCACACGCCTCCGACGGCCACGCTGTCGCCTCGGCCCAGGCCTTCGGCGACCGGGCCGCAGTCTATGCCCACGCGCCGACGACCGCCGGCGTCCGCGGCCGACCGCACCGTCCCGACATGTCTGACGATACCGGTAAACATCAGACCTTCATGCTAGATGCCTCCGGCGCCTGCGCCAAACAAATCCATACGACTCCAGACGGCGACTCGGCGGCATGTTTTTCGTATAATAATCTGTCGCACCTGTTGACGGAGCGTTTGGGCAATCGGGACGACCCGATATCGTTGTGAAAATCCGAGTCAGCAGCCCCGGGAGAAAGCCGAGGGTGGACCAGCCGAACAGCAAACTTCCGAAGCTTCAGGAGTCCGTTGAAAACATCCTGATGGGCAAGGGCGACACCGTCCGCCGGGTGCTGGTTGCGCTGCTGGCCCGCGGGCATGTGCTGCTGGAGGATGTGCCCGGCGTGGGCAAGACCGTCCTGGCGCGGGCCGTCGCCGGAAGCATCGACTGTCGCTTCAGCAGGATCCAGCTCACCCCGGACCTGCTGCCCAGCGATATACTCGGCGTCAGTGTTTACGACGCCGATACCGGGCAGTTCGTTTTCAAGCGGGGGCCGCTGTTCGCCAATATCGTTCTTGCCGACGAGATAAACCGCACCACCCCCCGTACGCAGAGCGCCCTTCTGGAGGCGATGAACGAGTCGCAGATTACCTCCGACGGGCAGACACATCCGCTCGGGCCGCCGTTCATGGTACTGGCGACGCAGAACCCCTACGAGTACGAGGGGACCTACTTCCTGCCGGAAAATCAGCTCGACAGGTTCATGCTCCGCGTGAGGATAGGGTACCCCGACCGGGGCACAGAGCGGCTGATCCTTCAGAAGCGGCCATCGCAGACCTCGCTGCCGGACATGAAGCCGGTCATGACTGCCCATGAGCTTATCGCCTGCCAGGATCTGGTTGACGAGGTCAGGATGCCCGAAGCAATAACTGATTACATACTCGCCATCGCCGAGGCCACCCGGCGCAGCGAGGAGCTTTCGGTGGGCCTGTCGCCTCGAGGGTCGCTGGCGCTTATGCGGGCATCGCAGGCGGCGGCAATGCTGGCCGGCAGGGATTATGTGGTGCCCGACGACGTGCGCGACCTCGCCGTCAGCGTCTGCGCCCACCGATTGATGAGCAGGTCGCTTACGCAGGACGGCTCCGCCGGCACCGAGGCGCTGTTTGAGAAGATTCTCCAGACCGTGCCCGTACCACAATAGCCCCGAACGATACCAATGTCCGCCCACAGACAACCCCGCGACAACGGCATCCGCTTCCGGCTGACGCGACCGGGGTGGGTGTTCGCCGCCATGACGGTCTCCCTGGGGCTGGCGGCGCTGCGGACTCAGCAGTCTATGATCTTCATCATGCTGGGCAGTTTCCTTGGCGCGATGGTTGCGTCGGTCTGGCTGGCCCGCAGGATGGTCTCCGGTACCGAGGTTCAGCGCGACGTCCCCGACCGTGTATGGCAGAACCAGCCGGTGCATCTCGGGTACTTCGTGCGGAACATCCGGCGTCGCGGGGCGGCACTGGGACTGGGCGTGGAGGAAGTCGCCCCTAAAGGGATGGTAGCGGCCGAGGGCTTCTGTGTGCACCTGCCCCCGCAGGCCGCTTTCCGCGCCGGGGCGCGTTTCGCCGCCCGACGGAGGGGCCGGCTTCTGCTGGGGGGAGTGCGCATCAAAACGGTCTTTCCCTTCGGGCTTCTGCTTGCCGGCAGGGACAGCCATCAGCCCCGCGAGATAATCGTCTGGCCCGGCCGGGGGCGGCTGAAATCGAACCTCCTGCACCAGGGCGCATCGCAGACATCGGCTCGTCCTCCTAGCCGTTCCGGCGGGGGCCAGGACGAATTTTTCGGTCTTCGCGAATACCGTCAGGGCGACAGCCCCCGCTGGATCCACTGGCGCCGCTCGGCGGGCAGGCGGGTGCCGGTGGTGCGCGAGATGGCCCAACCGATGCCGGATGTGCTCTGGCTGGTTCTGGATACCCGCCGCGACAGCTACGACGACCGCCGGCGGCGGGATATGGAGCGTTCTCTGCGATTCGCGGCGACGCTGGTGGAGCAGGCCTTTGCGCGCGGCTATCAGGTGGCCCTGGCGATGGGGTCTTTGCGCGGGCCGGTCGTTATTCCGCCGGCCGCAGGCAGGGGACAGCGGCGTCGGGTGCTGGACGCCCTGGCCTGTGCGGATGAAAACACCACCGTCGGCCTTGACCGTATCCTGGAGGCCATCGAAGGCCGGCGGATGCAAAACGCCAGGGTGGTGGTCCTGACACGCGGCGGCGAGCCGACGGAAGGCATGGCTGTCCTGAGAAACGCCCGCCAGGGCCTTACAGTGCTGGACGAGGCCCGACTGGAGGATGTGTTCACTGACCAGACCGAAGCGGAGGTCCGCTGATGCCTGTTCGCAGCTTTACACCCGCGGAGCTGTCGCTGACCGAGCGGAAACGTCTGGAACAGCCGCTGCTGGTGATGATCTGGCTGGGGGTGATCCTATTCGCGCTGGTGGAGGCGCGATTGTTCTACGCGGTCGCCGGGACCCTGGTAGTCGGGTTGAACCTCATGGTGGTGCGCAGGGGCAAGGAGGTATTCCTTAAGCGCTTCTTCGTGAACATCGCGGTCCTGGCGGCGACGGCCGTGCTGTTGCTTGAAATATTTCTCAAGGGCCTGCCGGCGCTTGTGGCTCTTGGGCACTACCTCATCCTTATCCAGTTGTGCAAGCTATTCGAGCGAAAGCGCAACCGCGACTACGTGCAGATGATAGCCCTGTCCCTGACAACTGTGGTGGCCGCGGGGCTTATCTCTCAGGAGTTGCCGTTCGCGGTGCTGCTGGTGGTGTACCTGGTGCTGGCCGCGCGTGTGACTATGATATTCACGCTCAAGCGCGGTCTGGACGCCGCCGCCGCCGCCCGTCTGCCGGTCGAGCCGGCGCCGCTACCGCCGGACAGGGTCGCCTGGAATGTCATCAGACACTGGCCCGGTTCGGCCCTGCGCCGGCGGCTGGCCCTGGTGCTGGCGGTTGTTGTGGCGACCGCGGTGGGGACTTTCTTCCTGGTCCCGCGAACGGGCGCCGGTCCGGCACTTCTGTTGGACCGCTTCGAGGTCGAAGCCGCCGGTGGTGGCATCGGAGACCGTATAGTGCTCGGCGAGGCCGGGACCGTACATCTTTCCGACCAGGTGGTTATGACAGTGCGATTCGATGGCGACTCATCTCCCGCCGGGCCGCTGTACCTTCGCGGGGAGGTGTACGAACGGTATGAGGATTCCAGCTGGTCCCGCGGCCCGGGGACTAACCGGGCGGCGGAGACAAGCCACACCGACCCGCCCGACCGGACGGACCGCAACGCGGTGACCAAGCGGGTGTCGATGCATCCTTCGCTGCTGCCGACGGCTTATGCGGCCTATCCGGCCGTGGAACTGGCCACGGAAGGCGGAAGCATCCGTCAAAACACGCTGCTGTCAACGCAGATTTCGACCGACGAGTTTTCAAGCCGCCCGGTAAGGTACACAGCGACCTCGTGGCTGCCGCCGCTGGACCATGCCCAGAGGCGTTACCTGTCCGAGGTTCGAGATATCCCCACGGAGCGGCTGGCCGGGGCCTCGCCCTATGTGGATGTATCCGAGCGAGCCGGTGATCTGGCCGCCCAGTGGTTCAGGGATATGCTCAACCGGCAGGACGAGGATTCCGACCGAGCCGTCGCCCGCTACATCGAGCAGCGCCTGAGGCGAGAGTACGAATACACCCTCGATCTTCCCGCGGCCAGGCGGGGTCGCGACGCCGTGGATGAGTTCCTCCATCACCACCGGCGCGGGCATTGCGAGTATTTCGCCTCGGCTATGGTGATTCTGTGCAACGCTCTGGATGTACGCGCGCGGCTGGCGGTGGGCTTTCTGGCGCAGGAACGCGACGAGCGGACCGGTGAATACGTGGTCCGCAGGCGCGACGCCCACGCGTGGGTGGAGGTCTTCACGCCTGAGACCGACTGGATCATATTCGATCCCACACCGGGCGATCAGGCCGATGCGGCCGCGGGGGGCTGGCGCCGGCGCCTTGGCGAACTGTGGGCATCTATGCAGTTCGCCTGGCACGACCGCGTTATTGGCTATGACGCCCGGACACAGCAGGCCATCGTCGGGCGGCTGCGGGAGGGGGCGGCCGAGGCGGGACGCTCCGTTCGGACGGCGGTTCGCCGGCTGGGCCGCAGTCTCCACCGTCTGCTGGCCGAGGGCTACCTGGACCGCGGGGCGGCGGGGCTGCTGGGGATGTTGCTGTTCACCGCGGCGGTGTTGTGGGTGATAATCGTGGTAAGGTTCTCCCGTCGCCGCCTGTGGCTGCGCCGCAGTATGGACGACCCGCGCCTGGGGGCGCAGTACCGGCTGAGATGTATCCTGGAGCTTATTGACGAGCTTGAGCAACGGGGTCTTCAGCAGCACACCGACTGGACGCTGCGCCGCCGGGCGGCCGAGGCGGCCGAGAGATTTCAACTGCCCGAGGACGTGCTTATGGAACTGGTGTCACTGCACTACCGCCTCAGATGGGGCGGGCATGTGCCGGATGAGACGGAGGTCCGCTCGGCGGAGCTTAGCGTGCGGGATCTGCGACGGCAAATCGCGGCATGAGTGCGGCGGCGTTTGCTTTTGCGGCCTCGACGCTGTTAACTTGGCTCCCGACCGACCGTTGCGATATGCGAGGTGACGGATGCGAGTTGCCCTGGTGGGACCGCCACAATCAGGAAAGACAACATTGTTTACCGCCGTCGCGGCCGGCGCCGGAACCGACGTGGACACCCATCGTCCGGACAGGCCCCACGCGGCCGTCGTGAAGGTCCCGGACGAGCGGCTGGAATGGGTCGGAGAGCTGTTCGGCTCGGCGAAGACGACCCCCACAGAGCTTGAGTTCCTGGATGTGCCGGGTCTGGATTTGTCCGACGAGTCAGGCCGGCACCACGCCCGCACACACTGGGCCACGATGCGGCAGAGCGACATGTTCGTGCTGGTGGTCCGGGCGTTTCAGGATGAGTCGGTGCCGGAGTATCGGAACAGGACGGACCCCGAGGCGGATGTCCGCGAGCTTCTGGACGAGATGCTCTTCGCGGACCTGGACCAGGTGACCACGCGGATTGAGAAGCTGGAGGCCGCGGTCAGGAAACCCACCGCCGACCGTGATGCGCAACTGCGCGAGCTTGAGCTTATGAAGCGGCTGTCCGAGGCGCTGGAGGCCGAGCGGCCGGTGTCGTCGGCGGTAAACAACGAAGCCGAGGAGAAACTTCTGCGGAGTTTCGCCTTCTGCTCGCTGAAGCCGATACTGGTGGCCGTGAACACCTCCGAGGGCGACGTAGCCGCCGGCGAAGACAGCATTGATACGCTGCCGTCTCTGCGGCTGTCGGCGAAGATAGAGGCGGAAATCGCCCAGCTTCCGCCCGACGAGCGGGAGGAGTTTCTGGCCGATCTGGGCCTTGACGCCCCGGCCGGCGACCGGCTCGTCCAGGCGTGTTTCCGGCGGATGGGTCTGGTAAGCTTTTTCACGCCCAGCGAGAAGGAAACCCGGGCCGTGGCCGTGCCCGCCGGGACGGACGCCCTGACCGCCGCCGGCGAGGTGCACAGCGACATCGCCCGAGGGTTCATCCGGGCCGAGGTGGTATCGTACGACGATCTGCGGGCTGTCGGCGACATGAAAAGCGCCCGATCGGCCGGGGTCGTCCGTCTGGAAGGCAAATCCTACATCGTTCAGGATGGCGACGTTATATACTTTCGTTTCAACGTCTGACGCCGCCGGAGCGACCCGTAAGTGAGCGCCCGAGACAATATAAAACCCGCTCGACGCAGATGGTGGCAGTTGCTATGCCGCGGCCTGGCCGCGGCCGCGCTGCTTGCGGGGGCGCTGTACGTTACGCTGCCATGGTGGCTGCCGACCGGGATAGTCGGGCGGTATCTTGCCGAGGACATGTCCCGGCAGATGGGCGTGGATGTCCACATCGGCGAGGTCTCGGTCAGTTGGTCGGACGGCCTCTTGATCCGCGATCTGCGGATACACAACGACGAGAGCTTCGGCGGCGGGGTGATGGTCTCGGTGGAGGAAGTCCGTGGAGACTTCTCGCCGCTGGATATGGTCTTCCGGAACCGTTTCGACCGGATGGTCCTGGACCGTCCCCGGATGGATGTTCTCGTGGATGAGGCGGGCAACGTCAGCATCGCTCCGTTGCGGAAGCTTCATTTCGAGGTGGTGCCGGATCGCGTATCGGTCCGTCAGGGGGTCGCCACCCTTGCAGTGCCGAAAAGTGATCACGTGCTGCAGTTCGACGTGGCGGACCTGCGGGTCGAAGGCGGACGCATCGAGGAAATCAGCCGCGTCACAATGTCCGCCCACGTGTGGCAGGAAGGCCCGGACGCGCCGGTGAGCTTACAGATGAGCAGGGCGGTGACGACCTCGACCGCCGCCTCGGCGTCGATGAACATATCCAACCTGGATCTTTCTCAACTGGGGCTTCCGGAAATGCTCGGCCTGCCCCTGCGGGAACTGGCCGGCAGATGCAGCGGTTCGATAGACCTGCAACTGAACCCCGACGGCGTCGTTGACCGGTGCTCCGTGGATTTCGAGTTCTCCGACTTGAGCATCCAGCCGCGGGAAGGCCCGGACCTGCCGGTCGTCCGAAGCGCCGGTGTCGGCTTGTCGGTGCGGCTGGACCCCCTGCGAGAGATACTCGATATCGAGTCGGCGCGGGTGGACATGCCGGGCCTGGAGCTGACCGGGCGCGGCAGGATGACCACCACGGCCGGCGGCATCTGCTGGGATGCGGTGGAATCGCTGGACTTCACAGCGCGCATGCATCCGGACCGCCTGACGGCGATGCTCGGCCGGGAGCTGCCCGGCGGCTTCGACGTATCCGGGCCTGTGCATGTCTCTGCGAAGCTGCACCACCGCGGCGTGCATGTGCCGCTAGCGGTGCTTCTGGACGCCACGGAAGCGGACATCAGCCGCCATGGGGCGCCGGTAAAGCCGGCCGGGCGACGGCTCAGGGCGGAACTTTCAGGGCTGCTGAACGACCGGACCTTCAGCTTTCGCAGCGATACGCTGGAACTGGCGCTGGGTGATAACACGTTGTCGGGGTCGGTGGCCGTCGATGATGTGCGGCGGCTGCCCCCGGCCGAGGGCGACCCGCTGACGCCGGCGGACCTGCTCGGCCGCCTGCGCCAGGTCACCTGGCGCTGTCGATGGACCATCGCGGACCTCTCGGCAATCGCATCGTTCTGGCCGGAGCTTTCGATTACCGAGCAGGTGTCGCTCGAAGGCGCCGTAACCGGGCAGTTCCTGCTGGAGCCGGGCCGGGAGCAGCACGTGAGCATGTCTGTGAAGGTTCCGGAGGATGCGTCGCTCGGCGTCGCCGGCAGATACGCCAAGCCGGCCGGAGAGGACATATCGCTGACGTATAAGGGTTGGTTGGAGTCGGATGCGGCCCGGCTGACCGACGGTTCGCTTACGCTGGCCGTCGGCGGCGGCCGGCTGGTCAAAAGCGATGTTGTTGTTGACCTCGGCAAAGCGCACCAGAATCCGGGACATATCTCCCTGGGCGGACAGTTCTACGCCGCGGAGGTCGAGCAGTTGCTCAGCGGCTGGAAGCTTCCCGACGAGCCGCGGCTTTCCGGCACGGTGAGCGGCCGGTACGACCTCAACATGCACACCGACGGGATGAGCGGGTCGCTGTTTGCCGACATGTCCGGGCTTTCGGCCGGGTGGGGCTCGCATGTGACCAAGCCCGCCGACGAGGCGTGTTCGCTGTCGCTACGGGCGTCTCTGGACGAATCAGGCGGCGGGTCCGTCTGGCGGGCCGACGGGGAACTGCGACTGGCCTGGGCGTCTCTATCACTGGAAGCCGCCGGCGACGCCTACACCGGCAAGGCGGAGATGTCGGTCTCGACGTGGGGTGCGGAGCGGCTTGTCGAGTGGGCGCCGGCACTGCGGAGCGCCCTCGGCGAGGACCGGCTCGGAGGTCACGCCGGCGCTGATGTGCAGGTCGGATGGCAGGCGGGCCGTGTGCAAGTGGATTTGGCCGTTGACGCCGACGACATTGAATACATCGGCGTCGGCCGCCAAAAGTCCTCCGGGACGCCGGCAAAGCTGGACCTGGCCGCTTCCGCCGTGCCGGACGACGACGGCGCCTGGGAGGCGACCATGGACCGCTGCCGGGTGCGATTCGGCGACGGACATGCGGAGCTTACCGGCCGGGTTCGCCTCAACGGACGGCCAACGGGCGGCTCCGAGCCGTTCTCGATTGACGACATCGACTTCGACACCCGCCTGGAAACGAGCATTGCTCTGGACCGGCCGCTGCTGGAGATGCTGCCGGAATTCGGGCGGTTCGCAGAAAGGAACGAGCTTGAAGGCACGTTCGACTTGTCCGCGAACCTGCGGACCGCCGACGGTATGTTGCACTTCGACGTCCGGGCGGACGCGACCGACCTGTCCGCGACACGCGGCGGCGTAATCGGCGAGGAACTGCCCGCGCCACTGGCGTTTACCGGCCTGTCGGCGGGGCCGGCCGTCAAACCGCGGGGGCTTGCCGCGGAGGTACGGTTCGCCGGCCGGGCGGCCCGTGACATGTCTGGTGTTGAACTGCGGCAGGTTACGGGGAACGTGGGCGATGTGCGGTTTTCGGCTAAGGCGGATCTGGCGGCCGACGGACATAACGGCTACGTCCTTACGCGTGCGAAGGCCGACGTTGCCGCAGAGCGGGCCGCAACGGTTTACGAACTGCTGCCGTCGCTGGAGCCGTGGAATCTGGAAGGGTCGGCCGGTGTGCGACTGGAATATACCGGTGGCGAGGACGGGCGAATCGACCTGTTGGCGCTGAAGCTGGACCGGCTGACCGCTCATATTGCCGGCAAGGACGTGCTGCTCGACGGCGAGCTGCGCCTGGCGGGGTTGGGCGACCCGGCGAATCCGGAATTGGCCGTAAGGGCGGTCAGCAGCGAGGGGCTGGAAATACGAATCGGCGAAAACCACGCGTGGGTCCTGCTGGATGTCGCCGGGCTGGACACCCGGCCGGCGGGGCGCGTTGAGCTGTTGTGCGAGTATCTCGACGACCTTGACCTGATGCAGTGGGTTTCGCCCTCCGAGGACAGGCCGCGCCCCGAAGGTAAGCTGACCGAGGATGAAAAGGCCCGGCTGCGTCACGAAGCCGATGAGTGGATACGCCTGGTTCAAAGACACCTGGAGCGGTCCGAGCTTGAACTGCGGGCCAGGGCGAAAAGGGTCCGGACTTTCGACCCGCAGGTCGAGGAGTACTACGAGGTAAACAATCTCCGGACCGAGGGCTCGGTCCTGGACGGAACCGTCAGCGTGAAGCTGGTCGCCGGACTGCACGGCGGCACGTACCGCCGCAAGCTGGAGACGAATCTTGGCGAGGAATCGCCCACCATCTCAAGCATGACCGAGATGGTGGATGTAATGGCCACCGAGAGCATCCAGCCGCAGTTGGCGATGTACTTTCCCGGCAACACGGTTCACGGCGAGTTCAACCGGGTCGAGGATGTCTCGTTCCCGCTGGGAGACATGCTGGCGCAGACACTGGACCCGCGCTATCCGATCCATCCGGTCGGAAGGGCAAAGACCGTCACCATCGACGGCGTGGTGGTCGGAAGGGCGGCGCCGAAGTTCGTCACCCGAGTGTTCCCCGGTCTGAACCTGACCAGCTACGAGTACCAACGGATGACGAGCTTCGCGGAGTTCCTGCCCGACGGCACGGCCGTCAACGACATGATCTTCAACGGCCAGCTATATGACATGTATGTCGAGGGGACCACCGACGCCGACAACATTGGGGAGTACGAGATAGGCCTGATTCTGCTGAGTACCCCGCAGTCGCCTGAGTGGAACCACAAGTACCGTCAGGGGCGGATACCGCTGATGCACTTCCACGCGCGTATCGAAGGCGGCGAAATGCACGACACCCGTGTCTGGTACTTCTGGCCGAACGAGACGCTCTTTACGGTCTTTTTGAAAAACAACATCTTCTATCGGCTCTGGCTGGAACGGCGCAGGGATGAAGACGACGAGCTGCCGCAAATCCAGTGAGCGCCGATTGGCCTTGACTGGATGGCGTGGGTGTTCGTAATGTTTGCGGCCGACGGCGGCCGGGTTTGCCGGTCGCGGATGGAGACAGGACTTTGAGTATGCTCACCCTGACACAATCAATCGGAGCGGATCGGCGCCGGGCGGCGGTGGTTCGCGAG
>PUND01000142.1 GCA_003551645.1 Phycisphaerae bacterium
GACGTGTCCTGTGGCTGCATCGAATTTCACCCAACTCGGGGTTTACCGCAAGAGTTCGAGATATTCTGAAAACCGTTTCCTACGCACTATCCGCAGCTGCATAATTGGCTAAACCGCACAAGTTCACACCGCGCCCAAAAACCGGGCGGCCTGGAGGCCCTGGCCACGCGTGCGGGGGCCACTCCTTTCGCGCAGCCGCTACTGCCCCGTGCCCAAACATGCCGCTGTCGCGGCCGAGCAACATATACATCTACCTTACACATTGAATATTATCGCCGCTCGGAGCCGGGAGCAAGAAAAATCGTGTAGGGTAATGACCTTACATCGTGCAAATTCTCGCCATGCACCTTACGATGTAACCCCGAACCGGCCACGGCAAGCCACAACGCGGCACCGGCGTACGGCTCGCGAGACCTGACACGGGTCACCACGCCCAGGCGAGTTCACCCCAACACCGCAAATGGTTCGGCCGGGAAATAACCTCGCAGGCCCCCAACAAGCTGTTAGAATACCAATAACCTGTCCGACCTACGCCGGCGCCGGCGGGCGGTAAAGGCGCATACTTGCGGCAACAGTGCGGTGTAATCTTATGGACAAATCCGAAGGTGAGCGGTGTGCCAACGACACCGGCCGGAAACCGGACGGCGAGCAGCGGTTTCGCGAGTTGTTCGAGCATGCGCCGCTTTGCGTCTTTGAAGAGAACCTGACAAGCGATCCACCGCGGATACTCCGGGCCAACCTTCGCTGCGTGGAGACCTATGGCTGGTCTCAGCAGGAGTTTGCGGGGCTGGAGGTGCACTACCTTATCCCGCCGCAGGCACAAGCGGACTTTCCCCCGCTTCAGGAGACTCTACGGGCCGGAAAGAACGTAACCTTCGAAAGCTTCAACTGCCGCCGGGACGGCTCTGTGTTCCCGGTGCGGCTGAGCGCTTCGCCTGTAAAGGGAACAAACCGGTCGATAATAATGGTGGAGGATATCACCACCGAGCGAAGGGCCGGCGCGACCGCCCGGGCGCTGCTGAACGCCACGCACGACCGGGCTGTACTACTGGACTTGGAGGGGGTCATACTTGATTTGAACGAGGAAGCCGCACGATCCCTGGGCGCGACACCCAAGGAACTGCGCGGCAAGGACATAACCACACTTTTTCCCGAAGAACTGGCACGCAGGAGGACCGAACACGCCGAGTCCGTGCTCCGGACCGGCCAGCCCCGTCGATGGCAGGATGTCAGAGAAGGGTCTGTGCTGGAGAATTGCCTGTATCCGGTATTCGACGAACACGGCCGGGTCACGGGGATGGCCGGGTTCGCTCGTGATATCACGAACCAGCAGCAGGCCCGGGAGGCGCTGGAGAAGGCAAGGCAACGGCTCCAGCACATCGTGGACAACACCTGGGACATCATCTTCCAGATGGACCTGTCCGGCAATTACACATTCGGCAACAAGGCGGCCGAGCGAATCACCGGCTACCGCCTGGATCAGTTGTTGACGATGAACTTCACGCAACTTATCGCGCCGGAATACGTGCCCATGGTTCGCCAGCGTCTCCGCGGGCGTATTGAGGGCAGGGACCTGCCCCAGCCGTTCGCATTCGAGTTTATCCGGGCCGATGGGCAGCGGGTGCCGCTTGAGCTGTCCACGACGGGCGTTTACGAGGATGGAAAATTGGTGGGCGTACAGGGCATCGCGCGGGACATCACAGAGCGGCACAGGGCGGAAAAGGCGCTTCAGAAAGCGCACAGTAAGCTGATGACCGCTCGGGAGGATGAGCGGCGACGGGTCGCGCAGGAGCTGCACGATTCGGTCGGACAGCAACTGGTCGCGCTGCGGCTGCTGCTGAAAAACGCCCTGAATGAGTGCGACCAGGGGCAGGTCGAGACCGCACACAGGCATCTTGTCAGCGCTTCGGAGACCTCCAACTCCCTGGTGGGGGAGATACGCGATATCTGCCAGGGACTCTATCCTGCGACGCTGGAGTCGCTGGGGCTGCCGGCGGCCCTGAGGGACCTGTGCGCCCAATGCGCCAAGGGCCAGGACAAGCGGCGGTGCGTATTTGTCGGACCGGCCGTGGACACCCGCCTGCCCCCGGAAATAGAGATCGCCCTGTTCCGTGTCGCCCAGGAGGCGCTGTCCAACGCCCTGCGCCACGCCCACGCAGAGAGTGTCCGTTTCGGGCTGGAAACCCACGCCGATCACGTTATCCTCCGGGTGACCGACGACGGCGTCGGTTTTGACCCGGACAGTATCAACGGAAACGGCATCGGGCTTAGCAGCATGACCGAGCGGGTCGAGTCCCTGGGCGGCACTCTGAATCTGGAATCGCGTTCCGGACACACCGAACTGACCGCCACCGTGCCGCTTCCGGCCGATGCCACCGACTGAATCACCGAGATGGAGGCCCTCGTTGGACGCAATCGTTTTTGACTTCGACGGCGTGGTAGTCGATTCCGAGCCGATTCACCTGAAGTGCTTTCAGCAGGTGCTCAACAGTGTCGGTGTCGATCTGAGCGACGACAAATACTACGACGAGTATCTGGGCTTCGACGATCATGACTGCCTCGCCGCGGCCCTGACGGCCGCGGGGATGCGTTTTACCGAGCCGCTGCTGGCCGAACTGACCGAGCGCAAGACCGAACTGGTCCAGCGGGAATACGGCCGGTCCATCGAGCCGCTGCCCGGCGCGGTCGAGCTGATACGCTCGGCGGCCGAGGGGGGCATCCCCCTGGCGGTCTGCTCCGGCGCACTGCGAAAGGAAATAGAGCTTGCCGCCCGGACTATCGGTGCGCTTGAGCATTTTGTGGGGGTTGTCGCTGCCGAGGATGTCTCGGCAGGAAAGCCCGACCCGGAGGGCTACACGCTCGCGCTTCGACTGATAGGCGAGCGGCTGGACCGCGACCTGTCCCCGGGCCGCTGCGCGGCCGTGGAGGACTCACCGGCCGGCATAGAAGCGGCAGTCGGGGCCGGGTTGCATGTGCTGGCCGTGACCAACTCCTACCCGGCCGACGCACTCCAATCCGCCGGCCGTGTCGTAGATTCGCTTGAAGAGATAACGCCGGCCGACCTGGCTCGGCTGATCGGCTCCGGCTATTGAGAATTACCGCCAGAAGGGCCGACTGCTACAGATATCCATATATCCGCGTTTATCCGTGGTCATCCCCGCTCGAAGGCCGCTACTTTACTGTAATTCGCTCATACAGCCGCTCTATCTGTTCGACCATGTGACGATGGTCGAACATCTGTCGGCACATTTCGCGGCCGGCGTCGCCCAGCCGCTTGCGCAGTTCCGGCGAATCGGCCAGCGTCTCTATCGCCAGCCGCAGCCCCTCGGTGTCCTCCGGCGGCAGCAGTATCCCGGTGTCGGTGGTAACGACCTCCCTGGCGCCGGCGATATCGAAGCTCACCACCGGCGTTCCGGCGAGCATCGCCTGAGGCAGCGTGCGGGCGAGTCCCTCCCGCAGCGAGCAGTGCACCAGGATGTCGGTGGCATGCATGACCTCGGGTATCCGCTGCGGCGGCAGGAGGCCTGTCAGGTGGAATCTGTCGGCCAAATCGCGGCGGGCGATCTCCGCCTCTATCCGCTTTCTAAGCCGCCCGTCGCCGACAAGGCAGAAGTGCACGCGTTCATTGTCTATCCTCTCAGCCGCCGCCAGCAGCAGGTCGTGGCCTTTCAGTTCGGCCAGCCGGGAGACCTGCGTCACCAGCACCGCGCCGGCGGGCAGGTTCATGGCCCGACGGAACGTATCGGCCTGCGGCGGCCGCGTCAGGTACGGCTCGGTCTCCATACCGCTGTAAATGGTGGTGTACTGCTCCGGCCGGCCGACGCCGGCGGCTAGCGCCTCGTGGGTCATCGCGTCGGCGACGGAGATAATCGCATCCGACCGCCTGGCCGCCCGCTTCTCCAGTGCCACGTACAGACGATTGCGCCACCACTGCTCGTAATGATGAAACGCCAGCCCGTGGATGGTGTGGACTATCTTCATGCGGCCGAGCTTCGCCGCGGCCTTGCGGGCCAGGATACCCGCCTTGGACGAGTGGGTGTGGACTATGTCCGGGGCAAGCTCGCTCAGCAGTTCCCGCAGCCGCCTCGCGGCTCGGGCGTCGCGCAGGGGGTGAATCTCCCGCCGCAGCGAAGGTATGACCTCCACGCGATAGCCGCCGGACTCGGCGCGGCTCATAAGCTCGCCTTCCGGTCCCAGCGGCGGGCCGGTGATGAGAGTAACCTCGTGGCCGCGGGCGTGCAGACCCTCACAGGTCAGCACGGTGTTCTCCTGTGCCCCGCCAAGTATGAGCCGCGTTATGACGTGGCAGATTTTCATATAGCTCGGACCGTCGCCGACAGCTACAGCCGAATACGCAGCTTCAGCCCTCCGAAAGCCCCGTCGGAGACGTCCAAACGGTTCTGGTCGCGGTCGCCATACTTTTCGCCCTCGAAGAAGAAGCTGTCGAAGGCGTAACCCGCGAAGCCCTCCAGCGAAACCTGCCTGGCGATGCGCCAGACCGCGCCACCCCGCAACTGCTTGGAATAGAAGAACAGCCGGTCGCTCTTGTCCGGCCGGTCGCGGCGGAGGAACTGCCTGTTGGACCAGTCGAACGCACCGTAAAGCTCCAGCCCCTCCGTGAGCCGATAGCCAAGCCGTCCATGAACCGTCCGCAGCATCATATAATACGCCGAAAGCTCAAGGGCTTCCATCTCGGCCGGCCGCCACCGCAGAGAGGCCCTCGGAACACCCGCCAGCAGTTCGAAATTCTTGTCCGGTCGCCAGTGCCAGGCCGCTCCGGGCAGCGGCACATTCCTCAAAAACTCCCGCATGTTCGAATAGTTCAGCATGAACAGCCAGGCGGCGTCATCACCGGCAGGCAGGCGGTAGAAGCCGCTTGCATCCACCGACAACTCCCTGTAGCTGGCGAAGGGGCTGTCGGACGGTGAGCCGACTTCAACACGAGCGCCCAGCATGCGCCCCTCATCCAACAGGCGTCGGTAATTTGCACCCACGCGCACGTCCCAGAAGTGCGAGGGAAACCTCTCGCCCGTGTCGGGAAATCTCGCGCCGGTGTCAAAGTGCCATACGTCCAGTCGGGCGGTCATCGAAAGCTCGTTGGCATCGTCGGACCAGACCGTGCCAAGCACATTAATGGACTGGGCGGTCCATTTCAGATCGGCGCGCTGGCCTCTGACACTCCTGGACAAGTGATGCTCCACGTCGTAGCCGACGGACATCGGCAGTTGGTCGAAGCTGTCCGGGTCGAACCAGCGCAGGAGGTTGTCCTGCCCGAGAGCAACAGACGCACATGAAGACAACGCAATAGCGGCGATCAGAATACGATGCATGAAATCTCCTTTCGTCGGCGCCGGCTGAGGACCGGTCACGCCGGTCGAAACATTTCAACGAATTCTGGCACAATCGGCAAGGATTGGTATTCTCATCGGCCGGCTTATACCGGCAAACTTTACAGAAAGGAACTAAAACATGACGGAAGATGCGAATGTTCGGAACAATGCCCTCACCGACGCCGAAAGCGCCGACGGCTGGAAGCTGCTGTTTGACGGCAAGGACCCCTCTAAGCACTGGCGCGGTTTCCGCAAGGACCACCTCCCTGCCGGCTGGGTGGTGGACGACGAGGCCATCCACCGCGCAGACAAGGCAGGCGACATCATCACGCTGGAGCAGTTCGCCGACTTCGAGCTGAAGCTCGACTGGAAGGTCGCCGGCCCCGGTAACAGCGGCATATTTTTCCGCGTCAGCGAGGACGAGGACACCGTCTGGAAGACCGGCCCGGAGATGCAGGTGCTCAACGACGACGTCCATCCCGACGGCAAAAACCCCCTCACCCAGGCCGGCAGCAACTACGCCCTGCACGCCCCGGCCGTCAACGCCTGCAAGCCCGTCGGCGAGTGGAACCACGTGCATATCCTCGTCAAGGGCACGCACGTGGAGCTGTGGCTGAACGACCACAAGGTCGTCGAGTACGAGCTTTTCAGCGACGACTGGAACCGCCGGGTCGCCGAGAGCAAGTTCTCGAAGTTTCCCAACTACGGCCGAGTCGAGCGGGGCCACCTCGCCCTCCAGGACCACAACGATCCGGTATGGTTCCGCAACATCAAGGTCCGCCCGCTGGACTGAACCGACAAGCCGGACAACGGAATGAATCCTTCGGGCCTTTCGCCGAGAGCCGCCTGCGGGGATAATCCCCGGCCATGAAAGGCGGCGACAACAAAGACTCCCACGTGGAGCGGGAGGGGTTTTTCGGCGCGGCGAAGGTGGTGGCCTCGCTGACGCTGCTTTCGCGCATCTTCGGCATGGTGCGCGATGTGGCCGTCGTCGCGCTTGGGGCCACTCGGGCGACCGACGCGTTCTGGACGGCGTTTACCGTTCCGAACCTCTTCCGCCGGCTTTTCGGCGAGGGCGCGATGTCGGCCGCCTTCGTGCCGGTCTTCACCGAAGTCGCCGAAGCGAAGGGCTGGGACCGGGCCAGGGTGATCTTCGCCAACACAGGCGGCCTGCTGGCGGTCGTGCTGGCTGTCATCCTGCTGGTGGCGGAGATTGCGCTTCTGGCGGTGCTGTTTCTGATCCCCGGCGACTGGGACCGGCAGTTGCTTATCCGCCTGCTGATGGTGCTGTTCCCGTTCATGTTCTTCATCTGTCTGCTGGCGCTCGGCTCGGCGGCCCTGAACTGCAAGGGGCACTTCGCCTACCCGGCCTTCGCACCGATACTGCTGAACGTGATAATGATCGCCGCGGCGCTTTCGGGACACCTGCTTTTTCCTCCCGAGCACGAGGGCTCGCTGTACCTGCTGGCCGGGGCGGTGGTGGTCGCCGGCGTGGTCGAGCTGGCCGGCGTGCTCTGGCTGCTAAGGCGGGTGGACCTGGCGGTGATGCCGACCCTCCGGCCGGTGCTGGCCGAGGTCAAGCGCATCGCCCGGCTGGTGCTGCCGATGATGATCCCCCTGGGCGTGATGCAGTTCAGCGCGTTCTTCGACCGGTTCTACGCCTGGGCCATGACGCAGATGCCCGGGCGGGAGACTTTCTTCCTGTTCGGCGCGGAAATCCACAAGCCCCTCACAACAGGCGTGGTTACGCGACTCTACGCCGCCAACCGGCTGTACCAGTTCCCCATGGGCATACTGGGCATATCGCTGGCCACGGTTGTTTTCCCGCTGTTCAGCCGGTACGCGGCGCGAAACGACCTCGCCGCCCTCCGCGACACCACCAACCGCGCCCTGCGACTGGCGCTCTTTTTGGGCATACCCGCCGGTCTGGGGCTGGCGATTCTGGCAAGACCAACGATAAATGTGATTTACCATCACGGCCGATTCCGCCCCGAAGACGTCACCGCGACCGCGTTCATACTCCAGATGTACTGCCTGGGGATGTGGGCGTACTTCTGCAACCACATCCTCCTGCGGGCGTTCTTCGCTCAGCAGGACACGGCCACGCCGTTGAAGGTCTCGATGGTCCTGGCGGGCGTCAATATACTTCTGGTGGTGACGCTGGTGTTCACGCCGCTGCGGGCCGGCGCCATGGGGCTTGCGACCGCGGCGGCCGCCGCTGTAAACATGCTGCTGCTGACCTGGGTGCTGCGCAGACGCTGGGGGCGGATAGGGTTCAGCCGGATACTGCGGTCGCTGACGCGGACGGCCATCGCATCGGCCGGCATGGCCGGCGCTGTGGTGGGTATCCAGTACATCATCGGCGTCTGGACCGCCGACTGGACCGGCACCCGCGAGCGGGCCGGGGAGGTAATCGCGCTTCTGGCGGCGGTCGTGGCGGGCGCGGCCGTGTTCGCGGGCCTGGCCGCCCTGCTGCGAAGCGAGGAACTGCCCGAAGTCCTCGGCGCCGTAAGGCGAAAGGTCGCCCCATCGGCCGATACTGAAAGCGACGAACCCTTATAATGGTTTGGAGGCGTGGAGTAGAAAATGCTAACTCAACAGACATTGCCCGATGAATATCGACAGTTGGACGACGAGCGGCTGGAGTCCATCATACGCCGGCGCCGAGAGCAGCTTGGCAAGCGGCTCTGCATTCTCGGCCACCACTACCAGAGGGACGAGGTCATCAAGTTCGCCGACTTCACCGGCGACAGTCTGAAGCTCTCGCGACAGGCCGCCGAGCAGGCCGACGCGGAGTTCATCATCTTCTGCGGCGTGCACTTCATGGCCGAGTCCGCGGACATACTCTCCGCCGACAATCAGAAGGTCGTGCTGCCGAACCTCGAGGCCGGCTGCGCGATGGCGGACATGGCCGATGTGCCGGCCGTCGAGGAGGCGATGGAGGAACTCTCGGAGATGACCGACGAGCGGATAATACCGGTGACCTACGTCAACTCCGCCGCGGCCATAAAGGCCGCCACCGGACGCTCCGGCGGCGCCTGCTGCACAAGCTCCAACGCCCGGCGGGTCTTTGAATGGGCCTTGCGAGGCGAAGCCGACGGCGGCGCCGGCGGAGGCAAGATCTTCGCCATCCCCGACAGGCACCTGGCGCTGAATATCGCCGTCGATATGGGATATACGCCGGAAGACTGCGTGGTTTACGAGCCGAACAAGCTCAACGGCGGCCTGACGGCAGACGACGTCGCCGCCGCGAAGTTCATCCTCTGGCGCGGCTACTGCTACGTCCACCAGCTCTTCACGCCCGAACACGTCCACGGCGTCCGCCGCCGGCACCCGGACATCCGCGTAATCGTCCACCCGGAATGCCCTTACGAGGTGGTCCAGCTCGCCGACGACGTCGGCAGCACCGAGCAGATTATCCGAACGCTCGACGCCGCCGAGCCGGGCAGCAAGTGGGCCGTCGGCACCGAAAGCAACCTGGTCAACCGTCTGGCGAAAAAGCACAAGGACAAGTTCATCCGCGTCCTCTCGGACGCCCCGGCCTCGTGCTTCCAGATGGCGCGGATAGACCTGCCCCACCTGGCCTGGGCGCTGGACAACCTCGCCGAAGGAAACCCGGTCAACCACATCACCGTCGAGCCGGAAATCGCCGCCGACGCCCGTACCGCACTGGAGCGGATGATAAGCATCTGACGGCGGTGGGTTGGTTGATTGGTCAACTTGTTGACTGGTTCACTGGTTAACTGGTTAATCGGTTGGCTGGTAAGCACTTGTCAGCATGTAGGGCCGGCAACTAATTGCCGACGTTTTGCCAATCGCGTCGGGCGGATTTCGGATTTCGGATTTTACCCGTCACGTCTCTTGGTATTCAAAAACATCCCCTGCATCCTGTGCATCCCTGCTGGCTTTTCAACGGTTGACACATGGTTGCTTGCCACTCGCTCCGCTCGCGGCCGCACAGCCGATGGCGCCCTTCTGCCGGCACGTCGGCCGGGGCGATTTTCGGGCTTTTCCGGTTCGTCGTTCATCCTCCCGGGCGTCTGTGCCGATACAGGGGGTAAGCACAGCGCACTTCACGGCCGAGACGATTGGGAGACCGCCGAATGAACGTGTTGATAATCGACCCGGACTGGCAATTCACGCAGCAGGCAATGACCACACTGGAGCACAAGGGCAGCGTCGTGCTCGCACAGCCCGACCCCGGCCACGCACTCAGCCAGGCACGCGCATGGAGGCCCGACGTGGTCATCGTGGCCGCCGAGCTTGCCCCCGACGGTATCCTGGAGGAGCTTACCGCACTGCCCCAGCGGCCGGGAATACTCCTGACCGGCTGGATGGACCGCACCGACCTGGTCTGGCGCGCCTGGCAGCGAGGCGGCGACGAACTGCTCATGAAACCCCTCCTGAACCCGGCCGAGCTTCACCCGGCAATGGTCGCGGCGCTGGAGTCGGCCGCCGTCGGCGAACGAACCGCCGCGGCCGCCTCCGCCTGACGGGTTCAAACCCTGATTGAATAAAGACGTACCGCGTAAAATCCCCGCGCCTCGTGGACATCCACGGGGCATCTTTAATGCGCTTCGACTACCGAGCAGGCAAATGCGCTTTCCATGCGCAAACACGGCGCCAGCATGCGAAATAACGCACAATAGAGCTTGAAGTAACGGATAGTGGTGATATAATAGCGGTAGATTGGTGAATCGCCCCGTTGCTCGGCGCTCAGGCCAACGGACCAGCAGGTAGGGTCGGCAACTTGTTGCCGACGTTTCGCCAATCGCGTCGGCAAGTCGCAAACGGCACAACTGGCGCGACCCTACGGCCTGTTGCCGACGTTTCGCCTGTTGGGGAAATCCGAAGCACGAAACACGAAATAAGAAACAAATCCGAAGCAGGTAGGGTCGGCAACTTGTTGCCGACGTTTCGCCAATCGCGTCGGCAAGTCGCAAACAGCACAACTGGCGCGACCCTACGGCCTGTTGCCGACGTTTCGCCTGTCGGGGAAATCCGAAGCTCGAAACACTAAATAAGAAACAAATCCGAGGCACGAAGCTCGAAACTCCGGGCATCGGCCGTTGTTTCTTCTCAGCAGCCATCC
>PUND01000037.1 GCA_003551645.1 Phycisphaerae bacterium
CCCCTGCCAGCAAAACTCCGCCTGCGTCGGCATCGCCTCGAGGTACTGGCGCGTGTAGCTTTCCAGCACCTCATCGGACATGTGGAAGTCCGTGACGTCCGGGTAAAGCTCGCGCGGCTTCGACGTGTAATAGCAGTAAGTGCAATCGAGATTGCACACGCCGCAGACCGGCTTGGCCATGATGTTGAACGGACGCAATACCTCGCTCATGATTGCTTCGGACCTCTCTGATTCCGCGGGCGAGACCAGACCAGAGAGTAGCAAATACCCTCGCCCACGGGCAACGATGACAGGCGGGCGCTCGGCATTTACCGGGCGCGTGTGAGGGAGTTGAAGCGTTGGCGTTGCCGATGACCGGCGGTTGACCATGGCCTAACCTGCCCGTTGCCGTTAGAATATAGCTGACAGGCAACGTGGATTCGGAAAATAAACGGCTTATCGGACTAGAGGGGAGCACGGGCGATGAAAAGCGGTACCTTGTTTCGGACGGCGATTGTGATGGTTCTCCTGCCGGCGGCCGGAGCGATCAGTGCCGGCGAGGCGGAAGACACCGACCGGCAGATACCTCCGTTTACGATCTCACCGCAGACGACATACGTGGAAGGCCCGCTCAACGAAGACGGAACCGTCAACTATGTTGCGTATCTCAACGAGAAGCTCTCCCAAAACGTCACTGCCGACAACAACGCCGCAGTACTGATGATACAGGCCCTCGGCCCGGGCCCGCTGCCCCCGAATCAGCGAGAAGAGGTTTACGATCGGCTGGGAATGGCGCCTCTGCCGAAAGACGGCGATTACTTCGTATGGCTGCGGGACTACGTCGCCGAGGCCGCGCCGGACGGCGACACCGACGAGTGGATGTTCCAGCGGAAAGTCGAGCAGGCACTTCATGATGCGCGAGTTTCTTTCTGGTCGGCGGAGGAACACCCGCTCCTGGCCGAGTGGATCGAGGCCAACTCCGAGCCGTTGCGTCTGTTCCGCCGGGCGCCGGAGAGGCCGCGATACTACCTGCCACTTATCAGCAACATCTCGCCGCCGGTGCTGCGTGGCTCCTACCTCCAATTCAACCTTGTCGAACCGGGGCGGGCGCTGGCGGCAAGAGCGATGCTGGCCGCGGCTCGCGGCGACATCGAGTCCGCCAAAGCCGACCTTCTTGCGGTTCATCGCCTCGCCCGCCTGATACGCGAGCAACCAAACCAGTTGAACCTTGTGATGGCGACGGCTCTGGAATCGTCGGCCGTAAGGGGCGCCACCGCGATAAGCAAGAGCGGCTTGCTTGACTCCGACCAGGCCGAGCAATGGCTCAGTGTGATCCGGCGGATGGGCGATCCACCCAACTTCACCGACGTGGTTCGGCAAAAGCGCCTGGCCGCCCTGGATGCCGTGTTCCTTTGCTATCGGTACGGGGTCATGCAGGGCCTGGAGCTTACAGTAAGGGTTAAGGATGTCTGCGTCGTCGAATTCGACATTGACGAAGACGCCATTGATGACTGCCCCCTGCGTAGCCGCAGCCACTGGGACACTGCTCTGCGGACTATCAACAGGTTTTACGACCTCACTGTGGAGTACGAACAAGCCGAGACCTTCGCCGAGCGGCAGCGACTCTGGGCCAAGTACGACGCAAGACATCGTAAGCTAGCCGAGGCGGTTGTAACGGGGTCAGAAGGGCTGGAGAGGTTTGCGGACAATGTGAGGCGGGCGTTCATGGCTGCCATGGGGCATCTTGACAGGCAACTTGGCCGTGATATTGGCTCCATTATCTTGGTACTTCGGGAGTCTCCGTTGGGAACCTTGCCGGAACTGCAAACGACGCTCGCGGCCGAGTATCGGCTGGCCCTGTGTTCACTGGCGCTGGCCGCCTACCATGCCGAACAGGGGCACTATCCGGAGGAACTGGGCGAACTGATACCGCAATTCCTGCCGGCAGTCTTGCAAGATCCCTTCGACGAAGCCCCGCTACGTTATCGGGCTACCGAAGACGGCTACGTGCTTTACAGCGTCGGGCCCAGTGGCATCGACCACGGCGGCATAGATGACGAACAGATGCATAAGGACGATATCCTGATCCGGGTGAAATGACCTCCGCCTACCGTCGCTGCTTTCCGGATATCATGCCGGCAAGTGCAACAGCCGCGTGGACAAGCAGTGTTACCGTCAGCAGCATCAGCAGGTTCGCCCATACGTAGGTCAGCAGAGGCCAGAGGTCGGTCAGGAGCTTTTCGAATCCGTCGCTGACGGCCGCGATAGCCGCGATGACCCCCGCAGCGAACAGCACCGACGCCAGCGCCGGTCGCAGATCCCCGCCGCCGGGCGCCAGGCGCACAGACAGGCACGCGGCCAGGTACACAAACAGCGGCGTCCGCCAGTTGAGCCAGTCTATTTCGGCCAGCGTCTCGAACATACGTTGCAGCAGACGGACGTGCAGGGCAAGCTGGTCCCACAGGCCGGTCCAGGTCGTCGGCGGGCGGCGGGGAAGCTCCGGCAGGTCCAGCACGCCGCGCGAAAGCATGAACCGGCGGATTACCGTGTCGCCCAGCAGCCGGTTCGCCAGGACGATGCCCGCCCCGCAGGCGACAAGGACCATCAGCGAAGCCACCGCCGGGCCGATCAGCTTCACCCTCGGCGAGGCCTCGGCCGGGGCGTCGGAGGACTGCGAGTCGCCCTTTCGCGGGAGCAGACGGGCCTTGCGGACCTCGCCGCCGGTAATCAGAGAGCCGAAGATGTACGCCATCTGCGCGACCAGCGTGCCCGGAAGCAGCGCCCACTGGACCCAAACCGGGCGCACCAGCGCCGCCCACAGCCGCTGCACGCCGACGGCCGTCAGCACAATCAGAACCAACCATAGGGCGAAAGCCGCGTAGAACACCGCCACTCCTTCCCGACAGACACGCTTACTGATGCTTTATCGACAGACACGCCCCGCCGGCTGAAACCATACGGCCGCCTGCGCGTAGGGTAATCAGACCTCATCCTCCGCCGGCTCGACGTGGACTATCGCCTCGATAACGCGTTCATCGGCGTCGAGCACTCGCTGCTTGACGTCGGCGGCGATGGCGTGGCCCCGCCGGACCGTGACGTCCGGGTCCACCTGGACGTGTATGTCCATCTCGACCTTTCCGCCGACCCTGCGGGCGCGGAAGGCGTGGAAGCTCCTGACGCCCTCCGTCGCGGCGACGGTCCGCTCGATGCGGTCCAGCAGCGCGCGGCCCGGCGCCCGGTCCATCATCTCCCCTGCCCCCTCGCGGACGATTCTCACCGCCGCCAGCAGCAGCATCGCCGCCAGGATAAGTGCAGTCACGTGGTCCAGGAAATGCCAGTCAGGCCCGCCTATCAGCACCCCGCCCAGGCCGACAGCCGCGGCCAGCGACGTGAAGGCGTCAGTGCGATGATGCCATGCGTTGGCCGTCAGGGACGCATCGCCGCTGCGGCGTCCGGCGCCGCGGGTGAGCCAATAGAGGACCTCCTTGACCGGTATCGACACCACGGCCATCACGAAAGGCAACGGGCCGCGGACGTGTGCGGCCGGGCTTTCGATGCCGCGGATAGCCCTGTAAACGATCCAAGCGGCCGCCCCCGCCAGGCCCAGCCCTACGAACATCGCAACCAGCGTGGAGGCGCGGCGGTGGCCGTAGTGATGGTCGCGGTCGGCCGGCTTGCGGGAGATGCGCAGACCCGTAAGCACCGCAAGGTCGCTTATCATGTCCGAGGCGCTGTGGAAGCCATCGGCAAGGATCGCCTGACTGTGAAACACCAGCCCCACGACAATCTTGCCCACGCCCAGCCCGGCATTCGCGAAAAGCCCCATCCAGGTAACGCCCCACGGGCCGAGAACGCCGTCATGGTGTGTTTTTTCACGCGGCATCGCCCGACGATAATACGCCCGCGCCACCCGGCAATCCACCGTCGTCGCGCTCAAATCAACGAAGGCCTGGCTTGCGCCACCGCGGCGGAGCGGTTGCATTGGAGGACGCCCGCGGTCTTCGCGCCCCCTGGGAGCTGTGCTATACTGCCGCCAGCAGATACCCGGAAGGATCCGCTGTCATGGCGTCGCGAGCATGGAGGCCCGGTAGCTACAGGTGGCATATCGCCCGGCCGCGGGACGAGGCCGCAACACTGGGCCGTGCCGTGGGCACCGCCCCGCTGGTCGGACAGGTTCTGCTGAACCGCGGCATATCGGCCCCCCGAGCCGCCAGGTCCTTCCTCGACCCCAAGCTTACCGACCTTCACGACCCCTCGCTGCTTCCCGGTGCGGTCGAGGCGGCGCGGCGGCTGGTCCGCGCGGTGCGCGGCCGAGAGCAAATCGTCCTCTACGGCGACTACGACGTGGACGGCATGACCGGCGTGGCCGTGCTGTACGCGTGTCTGAAAATGCTCGGCGCTGAGCCGGACTGGTACGTGCCACATCGTCTGGATGAGGGCTACGGCGTCAATGCCGAGGCGGTCCGCAAACTTGCCGAAGCAGGCGCCGATCTGCTGGTAACGGTGGATTGCGGCATATCCGCTGTCGAGCCGCTGAAGCAGGCCCGGTCGGCCGGGCTGGACGTTATCGTTACCGACCACCACCTGCCCGGCGGCGAGCTGCCGCCGGCGACCGCGATTGTGCATCCGGCCCTGGAAGGCGGCGGTTATCCCTGCGCCGACCTGGCCGGGGCCGGCGTCGCCTTCAAGCTCGCCTGGCAGACCGCACGCGAGGCCTGCGGAGAGACCCGCGTGGATGAGCCGATGCGCAAATTCCTGACCGAAGCGACATGCCTTACCGCCCTGGGCACCATCGCCGACGTGGTCCCTCTTACCGACGAGAACCGCGCCATCGCCGCCCACGGGCTTAAGGGACTTACCGCCACCGACCATCCCGGCCTGCGGGCCTTGATAGACGCAGCGGGACTTGCCGGCGACCGGCTGGACACATACGCCGTGGGCTTTCGGCTGGCGCCGCGACTGAACGCCTGCGGACGGATGGGACACGCCCGCCTGGCACTGGAGCTTCTGACGCGGGCCGAGCCGGAACGCTGCCGGGAGATAGCCGAGTATCTGAACCGCCAGAACGCCGAGCGGCAGCGGGTCGAGCAGCGGATAACCGAACAGGCCGTCGAGCAGGCGGTTTCCCTCGGGCTGGATGACGACAGCCGGCGGGCTATCGTGCTCGGCTCGGACAACTGGCACGGCGGAGTCGTAGGAATAGTGGCGTCGCGGCTGGTAGAGCGGTTCGGCAAGCCCGCCGTTCTGGTCTCGCTCAACGGCGGGGACATCGCCCACGGCTCGGCCCGGAGCATCCCTGACTTCCATATGCGGGATGCGCTGGCCGCGTGCTCGGAACACCTGGAGGGCTTCGGTGGTCATGCTATGGCCGGTGGTGTCAAAATCAGGCCGGAGAAGCTGGACTCCTTCGCGGAGGCCTTCGCCCGCCACGCCGCGGAAAAACTCACTGTCGAACAGCTCAAGGCGGCGCTACCCATAGACGCGGACGTTCCGCTGGCCGCCCTGGGATACAGCGCCGTCGATCACCTGTCCAAGCTGGCGCCGTTCGGTCAGGGCAACCCACGGCCTGTGGTGGCGATAAGCGGCTGCGAAGTGGTCAACCCGCCACGGCGGATAGGCAGGGGCGGGGCGACCGCAGCCATGGTGCTCGGCCAGAATGGAAAGACCATCCGCGCGGTGGGCTTCGGAATGGGCGACCTGGCCGATATGCTAGTTGGCGTGAACAAAGTGGACGTCGCCGGTGAGCCGAATATCAACACCTTCCGCGGCTCATCGACCGTCGAACTCAAGCTCCGCGACGTGCGGTGGCAGCGGTAGCAAGGGCCGATCGGCGATGTGTACCGGCTTACCGGTCGGGTGCCGGGCGTTCCCGCCCGATGCGGGATCGCAGTACGCAAAGCGGCCCGGCCGCCATCAGCACCCACCAGACGACAACCACGGCGGCGATCACCAGGGCCGCACATACCACCGCGGCCAAGATGCTCAGGACCATGATTTCACGACGCCCGTATGGGCTAAGCTTCATCCGCCGGCCCTCACCACATGCACAACTCGTCAACGAACGTACCCCCCGCGTCGGTGGGAGTCAACTGACACCGGCCTGCCGCGACCAGGCCTGTATCAGTTGCCAATCACCAGGCCGAGGTTGTGCGGCCGCCGAGGCGGGGAATATACTTATCCGGCCATGAGCAATCGCGAGCTTGCTGACATCTTCGAGGAAATCGCCGAGCTGATGGAACTGCTCGGCGAGAACCGCTACCGGATCAACAGCTACCACAACGCCGCCCGCGCTGTACGAGATCTCGGTGAGGACGTCGCCGACATCGCCGCCCGCGGAGGCCTGGAGGACATCCCCGGCGTAGGCAAATCGACCGCCGAGAAGATCCGCCAGTACGTCGAGACCGGTAAGGTCAAGCGGCACGAGGAACTGCGCGCCAAGGCGCCGGAGGGCCTGCCGGGGCTGATGAAGGTGCCGGGGCTGGGGCCAAAGACCGTCGCCAAGCTCTGGAAGGAAGCGGGCATCGAGTCGGTGGACGACCTCCGCGAGGCACTTCGCGACCGGGCCGACGAGCTTGCGCAAATCGAAGGCCTGGGCACCAAGAAGATAAAGCAGATGGCCGATTCGCTGGACTTCGCCGCCGCCGCGGCCGAGCGCATCACGCTGGACAGGGCCGACGCACTGGCGGCAGAGCTTCTGGAGGCAGTCAGGGGCGAAGAAGGCGTCGAACGAGCGGCCGTCGCTGGCAGCTTGCGGCGCGGCAAGGAGACCATCGGCGATATCGACCTGCTGTGCGAGGCGCCTCAGGAGTCGGGCGAGTCGATAATCGCCGCCTTCGCCGAGGCGCCCAACGTCCGCCGCGTGACCGCAAAGGGCAAGACCAAAGGCAGCGTCGTGCTGGAAGGCGAGGTGCAGGCCGACCTGCGCGTGGTCCCGGCCGAGAGCTACGGCGCGGCGCTGGCGTACTTCACCGGCTCGAAGGAACACAACGTCGCGATGCGCGAGCTTGCCATCAAGCGCGGCTGGAAGCTCAACGAGTATGGGCTGTTCGACGACGACCGTCAACTGGCCGGCAAGAACGAGCGGGACATCTACGCCGAGCTGGGGCTGGAGTACATACCGCCGGAACTGCGCGAGCAGCGCGGCGAGCTTGCCGCGGCGGCCGACGGAAAGCTGCCCGATCTGGTCTCGCTCGACGACATCCGCGGCGACTTGCACGTTCACACCACCGCCACCGACGGCATCAACACAATCGAGCAGATGGTTTCGGCCGCCCGCCAGAAGGGCTACCAGTACCTCGCGATATGCGACCACTCCAAGAGCCAGATTCAGGCAGGCGGTTTGGACGCCGCCGAGCTTTCCGAACACGCCGCGGCCATCCGAAGAGTCAACGACAAGTACGACGATATCGACGTCCTCGCCGGCGTGGAGGTGGACATCTTCCGCGACGGGCGGCTGGACTTCGACGAGGATGTGCTGGCGGGGCTGGACTTCGTTACGGCGTCGCCGCATTCGGCGCTGTCGCTTGAGGGCAAAGACGCCACCGTCAGGATAATCAAGGCGATAGAGAATCCGTGCGTGGACTGCATCGGGCACCCTTCCGGTCGGCTGCTGGGCCGCAGAGCGGGAATGGACATCGACATAGAGGAGATAGCCGCCGCGGCGGCCGAGCATGATGTGGCGCTGGAGATAAACGCCCACCCGATGCGGCTGGACCTGCGCGACGTGCACGTAAGGGCGGCCGTCGAGGCGGGCGCCAGAATCATCATCAACACCGACGCCCACTCAACCGCGGAACTTGATTTGATGAATTACGGCGTCACCACCGCCCGCCGCGGCTGGGCCGAGAAAAAACACATCCTCAACACCCGCACGGCCAGGCAACTGAAAAAGTGGCTCGGCCGGAATCGGCAGGGCTGATTGGGCGGCACTTCGGAGAAGCCCGCACTGGCGGCGCAGACCCAAAAGCGTGTATGAGACCCCTCCCCAGGTGGCACGGGCATCTTGCCTGTGGGAAAAAACGCCACGCCCGCTGCGGCCCTGATACACATGGGCGAGACGCCCATGCCACGTTTTCACAGCATGTCCCCATGCGCTGGACAGATTCCGGCCAATCGCACCATGTATCGCCCCGCCCCAGGGCCGGTTTCGGAGCGGTACAGCGGTCGCGTTTACTGGTCTATCTCATGGAGAGGAAAAGTCATGCCGCCCATGTTGGTGGCATGGCCGTGGGTGCGTTCCGGCCAGCCATCTTGGACGATCCATTCCCAGTAGCGGTCAGCCGTGTCGGCATCTCTGCGCCAGTTCCATTGCCCGCTCGGTGGCTCGACCGGGTATTCGCGGATGGCCTCGGCGACCTCCTTCATCTTCAGCAGGCCTTCGCGCGTGGTCCGCTCGACGAACTCGCTGCGGTGCTCCTCGCCGCGGCACCAGGTGCGGAAGCCCCAGTACGCCGCGGCGGCCCCCCGGTAGAGCCGGGCGGTGAGCAGGGTGTGGTTGAAGTGGTGATACAACAGCTCGTAATCTTCCTCGGAAAGATGGGGCTTGGCTTCCCTGATATGCTCCAGCGACTCCTCGGCCAGCCGGACGCCGTAGTCTTTCTGCGTGATGATGTAGCGGAGGAACTGCTCGTTCATGCGTTCCTCTTCCGTCAGCCAGCCGGCCTCGACCACATCGGGGACTTCCTCGAGATGGGCACCGCCCCGCTTGGCCCACGCCGGCGCGATCCGGTCGATGACATCCTTCCAGTAATGGAACTCGCGGTCCACACCGTGGCCGACCTCGGCGATGGGTGGGTCGATCCACTTGCCGGAAACATGCCGGGCATAACTGGACGGATAAGGATCGAAGTCCATCCGCGAGTGGTCGGCCACGTTGGTCCCGAGGGTGTACATCGTGGCGGTGACGATATCGAAGGCGTTTTCAAATGCGGCGCGGACGTGCGGATACGCATCCTCACCGTAGTGCTCGCTGATGAACTCCTCGTATATCTGATCGGCATCGACGGTGCGGTCCTCGTAGTACCGCTTCAGGGCAAGCAGGTTGATCTCGGAGGGCCTGTCGATCATCCGAGTATCACCGTAGCGGTCGGTACGGGCCACGTAACCGGCGATGTGGTCGCGCTGGAGGAAGTCGCTCCAGCGGTCGAGCATGTATTCCGGCCAGGTGTTGGCGATGATGCCCTGGCCGTTGAACTCACCGGCGGCATCGAACTCCATCAGCGTCGGCCGGTCGATTGTGCCGGCAAAGAAATCGTTCGGATGGGTGAGGAAGAAGTCATGGGGCGTTTCCTTCATCATGAGGCGGATTTCAGGCCGCTCGAACAGTTCGATCGCTCCGATGATGTTCTCGTATTCCGCCTCATCGTAGGAGAACGTGCGGGCGTAGAGGTTAAGCCCCCGCTCGCCGATGACCACATCGGCCACGGCGTTGACGGCCGCTGCGAGCTTCTCCTGGTTGGTCTCCATCTCTTCCGAATGCTGTTGCTCGACCCGGGCGCCCGTCTCGATGAAGGTGAGAATGATGCCCTGGATATCGGGGGCCTTGTCGAGCATCTCGCGGTAGTCGTCCTTGAACCATTCCCAGAACTCAGGATTGTCCAGGTCGATGGTGCCTCCGGGGCCGGTCCGGAACCGCTCGGGATAGTAATCCAGCCAGTACAATGTCCGATCCCAGAGCACCACCTCCTGAATCCCGGCTTCGTGCGCCGCCTCGGTCAGCGTCTCGGCGATCTCGAGCCGACGTTCATCACGCACGTGGCGCAGGTCGTGGATGATGTGATGGGATATCTGGAGATGATTGATGTCGTAATCCGGCGCCCTCTCGATTACGCGCAGGCCATCGGACACACTGTCGGAAAGGATCATCCAGCCGCGCACGGCCTGTTCCTCTTCCAGGGGTGTGGGCTTGAATGGCTCTTCGGCCGGGGCTGGGGCCGTCTGGCAAGCCGGCATCATTATTGTGACGGCGACTGTCAGCGCGACGAGGCATGCATTAATACGTTGTGTGGGGTTGATCCGCATTGTGGCTTTCCTTTGGCTATCTGCGCACGGTCTTCACGATGACTCGCATAGAGAAACCGGCAGTGTCCGGGTGTCATGGAGTCGGCACACTTTCGGCCGCATCATATGGCGTAAGGTCGTGTTTTCAATAGGTAACAGTGGTCTCGTTCACGATCCGGTCACAAATTAATCCGATGCCGCATATTTACTCCTGCTCACGCAGGTCGTAAGCGTAGATGCCGTCGCGCTGCCGCAGCAGGAGGCGTCCATCGACAATCGGATGCATGATCGGGTGGTGGTAGCTTGTGGTACCCTGGCCATACTTCGGACGCCACTCGCGATCGGGATTCA
>PUND01000099.1 GCA_003551645.1 Phycisphaerae bacterium
AGACAAAATGACCGCCGTCACCGCTTGCACGCGAAAACTCATCACCATCCTGAATGCCATGATCCGAAAAAACCACAAATGGACGTGTTCCTCCGCTTGACAAACAAGACAGTCGCTACGGGCCAATTCGCGACTCGCAATTCGCGATTCGTCGGGCCGTATGCCCAAGCTACCGGCTGTCCGCCCGCGAGCCGCCGCGGCAATTGCGGTCTCCGGCTTAACTGTTCAACTGTCTAACGGCTCAACTGCTCAACGGTTATCCCGTTACTCCAATGTCAGCGCCTTGACCACATCCACCCGCGTCGCACGCCATGCCGGGTAAAGCCCGGCCACTACAGCCCCGGCCAGCGCCGCCCCGGCGGCAAGGGCTATCCACCGCCAGGTTATCTGAACGGTCAGCAGCGGGCTTAGTGTCTCTATGGCCCAGCCGGCCGCGAAGCTCAGCACGACCCCGGCCACGGTGCCGGCGCCGGTGAGTATCAGCGACTCGGCCAGCACCTGCCGCACTATGAACCCGCTCGAAGCGCCGGACGCCTTCAGAATCGCTATCTCACGCGTCCTCTGGAGCACCATGGTGTAGAGCGTCACCATGATAAACAAAAACGCGATTATCAGCGCGATGACGTTCACCGCATCGACATAGCGGAACATGATGCCGAACCGTTCGATCAGCATCGCCCGATACCGGCTCAGCGGCACCACGTCCTGGCCGATGGTCCCGGCGATGTCCCGGGCGGCCGGCCCGGTGTCCACGCCGTCGCGCAGCTTCACGAACATCAGCGTGCTCTGGGTTATCTGGCCGCTGCCGAACATGAACTGGGCCGTGCGGCGGGGCATCATCACCCGCGTCATGGCCCCGGCCGGGACTATGCCGACTATCTGCCAGTCGTGCCCGGCGGTGGTTACGGTCTGGCCCACGCGGTAGTTGCCGGCCGCGGCAAGGCGGGTGTCTATGACAAGCTCCAAGGCGCTGCGGTCCGGGTCGGCGAGGTCCTCGGTGGTGATTTCTATCGGCTCATCCCCGGCGTCGCCGCCGGTGAGCAGCTTGTGCTCTATCCACTCGGCGAATCTCCCCTCGGGGTCGAAAAGCCGGCCCTGCGACAGCTCCCTGCCGCCGGTAATGACCTCGAAATCACCCCGGTCCACACCGGCGATCATATGGTCCTGGCCGGCAAGCTCCATCGTCCAGGTGAACACAGGCGATACCCGCTCGACAAGGTCGCCATGCTCGCGGGCGATAATGTCGGCATAGCGGTCCGAAAGCCCGCTGCCGGATTTGTCCACGGCCGCATCGCCCCAGCCGCGCGGGAAGACTATCAGGTCGGCATCGACCGCCTCCCACCGGTCCGCGATTTCGTACAAGCTGCCGCGGCTAAGCCCGCTCAGCGCGATGAGCATGCATATGCCGATGCCGATGCCCAGGGCGCTAAGCGCGCTCCTGAGCTTGTGATGAGTCAGGTTCGCAAGCGGCAGGTAAGCCATCGCGGAATCATCTCCGTTCGTGTCCCGGCGGCCGGTCGGCTATAGTCCCAGTACTCCGGGCAGTTCGGACAAATCTCGTATCACCATGTCCGCCAGGTCCGCGAAGTCCGGCCGCCGATTCGGCGCCAGCAGGACCGCGAAGCACCCGGCGGTATTGGCGGCAACCATATCATAACGAAAGTCGCCCACGCACGCTGCCCGTCGCGGCTCGATGTTGAGCGTCTCGCAGGCCCGGACGATGCCGTCGGGTTCGGGCTTTATCGGCCCGGCCTCCCGCGACATCGACAGGTCGAACCGCAGCCGCGGGAACCGCCGCAGTACGGTCTCCATCGCCTCGCGGCAGTTGCGGGTCAGCAGTGCGGTCTTCAGACCGGCCGAGCGGATGCGCTCCAGAACATCCTCGGCCGACGGCATCAGCCGCGCCCGCCGGGCGGCGGACAGCTCCCGATCAAGCAGCGTTCGCTCGGCGGCGGCTCGCTCTTGAGGCGGCATCCGCCCGATTGCCTCGAGCACGCCGTCGGTTTCGTCAATCCCAAGCTCGGCGCGGATTGCGCCGAAATCCAGCAGCGGCTCGATCACGGTGCCGTCCATGTCGAAAATAACGCCGTCGAATCGTCTTCCCATCCGGTCGCCTCGGTTCACCCGCTCCTTGAATTTAACCGTGCCGAACCCGGCGTTGCCACGGTAAACTTGTCGGTGTAATGCGAGGTGTCCTGGTAAAGGCGATTTTGGCTCTGGTGGCGCTTTCGGGCCTGGTCCGGACGGCCTCGGGCCAGCCGTGGCACAGAAGGGACTGGTCGCATCGTCGGGTGGTGGACGTCGTCGAGCCGCAGCGATTGCGTTTTCCCGGCGAAGACCTGGCCGTGGTTGAATTCCGCACGGCCGGTCAGGTGCTGCCGGACGGGCGGGACATCCACGTGACCACCGCCACCGGTGCGGCCGTGCCCAGCAGGGTGCTACAGGTCGGCCCGGGGGATACGGCGAGGGTCGTGTTCGCTCTGGCTGCGGGCACCAGGTACATAATCTACTACGGCAACGAGGATGCCGACCCGCCGGAGCGTACGGATATCCGCAGGGGTGTGCTGCTGGAGACGTGGGCTTATCCCGGCGGGCCGATGGACACGCTCGAGCAGGTGCGGGAGATTTTCGACAACGTCGATGAGGTTATCGGCAGGGGGTTCCGCGACAATATATTCCTGGGGCACAACCCATTCGGGCCACAGAATCGTCTGGCCAGCCGGTTCACCGGATACCTGCTGGTTCCGCGGACGGCGACCTACACGTTCGCCGTGTCCAGCAACGACGCGTCGTTCCTGCTGATAGACGGCGAGCTGGTTATAGACAACGGCGGGCGGCGCAGACCACAGCGCCGTGCCGAGAATACCGCCGAGGTCCGCCTGACAGCCGGGGCACACGAGGTGGTCTTCTACCACGTCTGCGCGGGCGGTGCTCCCGTGGCGGCGCTGGCGTGGAAGTCGCCGGAAAGCGGGGACTTCGAGCCGGTGCCGGCCGAGGCATTCCTGCCGGTCTCGCAAGTTCGGGTCGGACCGATGGAGACTCAGGGCAGGGGCTGGAACGTGGATTTCGAAGCCGTCCACGCCGGCGAGACCTGGATGAAGGATCGGTATTACCAGCGGTACAAGTTCTCGGCCCGGCATAGTGTCCGCCGGCCGCGCCAGTGGCAATGGAGCTTCGGCGACGGGCAGGAAGCGACCGGCGACGAGGTCGAGCACGTTTATCTGCGAGACGGGGAGTACACCGTCACCGTGACCGGCCAGATCGGCAACGACCAGTTCAGTCGCTCGCACCGCATCGTCGTTTCCCGGCCGTGGGACCGGGTTACCGCGCGGCGGCTGGACTCGGTGAGCGACTACGCGGCCATCGTGGCCGAGTACTACTTCGACGCCCTCGAACCGCCGCCGCTGGCGGAGGCCATCCTGCTGCTTCACGAAGCGGACCGCACCGCCGAACTCATCCGGGCGGGGGCCTCGCTCGTCGCTCGCGAGCGGGCGCCGGCGGAGGTGTTGTCGTCGGCCGCGGTCATCTACGCCGATGTGCTTTTGGAACAGGGGCTCGCCGCCGCCGCGGCCGAGGCCCTCGCCAGGGCCGAGGCCATGACCGACGACCCACGGACCTCGGCCGCGCTGCTGGTCCGGGCGGGGCGGACGGCACTGGACGAGGCCCGCGATACCGACAAGGCGATGAGGTGCTTTTCGCGGGTGGTCGGCGAGCTTGCGCTGTTGACGTCGTCGCCGGATATTCGGCTGGCCCGAATCGGGCTGGGCGATGTGCATCGGGCCCTGGGCGATGCCGAGAAGGCGGCCGAGGCGTACGCCCGCGCCGGGCAGGGCCGGTCGATACCGGCCGAGCGGTTGCCGTTCGTCAAGGGCAACTACGCCCGCCACGTCGAGGCGTACATCCGCTCCGAAGACTACGATGCCGCCGCGGACTATCTGAGGCGGTGGTCGGAAACGTTCCCGTCGGACAAGCTGGAGGGCTACTGGTCGCTGCTTAAGGTTCGCTACCACTTGGAACTGGACGAGCCGGCCGCGGCCGCCGTCGAGGCGACCACGCTGGTGAACGCCAACCCGGATTCCAACTACGCGGCGGAGCTTCTGATGCTGGCGGCCGAGGCCTACGGCAGGCAGAACAAGCCCGCCGAGCGGGATGCCGCCTGGCGGCGGGTCGTGGAGCACTATCCGGAATCGGAGCTGGCAATCGAGGCGGCGGATAAGCTGGGTATGTAGTCGTCCGCAGGGGCTGCGATTGCATCGGTCGGTTCATTTCGCATAATGTGTCGCGGGTCAGATTGTTAGACTATGGAAACTCGGTTAATCAAGATCGGAACGGATGCGGATGCCTCTTCGGCCGCGGCCGAGGGCGCACGCGTACTGAACGCCGGCGGGCTGGTGGGTTTTCCGACCGAGACTGTTTACGGAATTGCGGCGGTGGCCACCGACGACGACGCCATGGAGCGCCTACGGGAGACCAAGAGCCGTCCCGACCGGCCGTTCAGCGTTCACCTCGGCAGGCGGGAGGATGCCTTCCGCTACGTGGACGCCACGCCCATGCGCGCCCGGCTGCTGATGGAAAAGGCCTGGCCGGGTCCGCTGACGCTGCTTCTGCCTACCGGCGGGGTGCTGGCCGACCCGCGGCTTCAGAAGGAAGGTCTTTACGGGCGACTCTGCTACGATGAGACCATCGGGCTGCGCTGCCCGTCTGATGAGGTGGCTTCACGACTGCTGTCGTCGGTGGATGCGCCGGTGGTGGCGCCCAGCGCAAACCGCGCCGGCTCACAATCGCCTCGGACCGGGGATGATGTGCTCAACGAGATGGACGGGCGGATAGACCTGCTCATCGACGCCGGGCCTACGCGGTACGGACAGGACAGCACCATAGTCCTGTTCGACGCCGACGGCTGGCGTATGATACGCAAGGGGGTTTACGACGAGCGGTCCATACGGCGGATGATGCGCCGCCGGGTGCTGTTTGTCTGCAGCGGGAACACCTGTCGGAGTCCGCTGGCCGCGGGCCTGGCGAAGAAGCTGCTGGCCGACCGGCTGGGCTGTCGGGTGGGCGATCTTCCCAAACACGGCGTGGAGATATCGTCGGCGGGCCTGCACGCCGCCGAGGGTGCAGGCGCCAGCGCCGAGGCGGTGCGGGTTGCCCGCGAGCGGGGGGCGGATATTTCCAGGCACCGCACGCGCAACGCCACTGCCGAGTTGATAACCGGCGCGGATATGGTATTCTGCATGACCGAAGCTCAGGTGGCCGACGCCGAACGCCTTGCCCGGGCGGGGGCCGATATCCGACGGCTTGACCGGCAAGCGGATATACCCGACCCGGTGGGCGGCGGGGCCGACGACTACCGCCGGGCGGCCGGCAGAATCGAACAGGCCGTGGACAAGCTACTGTCAGAAGGAATGTTATGAAAATAGCACTGGCCGCCGATCATCGCGGGTATGCCGTCAAGGAGAAGGTAGCTATCCTCCTCGGCGAGCTTGGGCACGAGGTCCTGGATATGGGCACCAACAGCGCCCAGAGCTGTGACTATCCGGACATCGCCTACCCGGCCGCAAAGGCGGTCGCCGAGAGCAGCGCCGACAGGGCGGTTCTGATATGCGGCAGCGGCATAGGGGTGGATATTGTGGCCAACAAAATCGCCGGCGTCCGTGCCGCGCTGTGCCACGACGAACTGACCGCCCAGCTCTCCCGCCGACACAACAACGCCAACGCCCTGTGCATCGCCGCCGACGTGCTGGGTGAGGAGCTTATGCGGCGAATCGTAATAAGCTGGCTGGACACCGAGTTCGAGGGCGGGGGCAGGCACCAGCGCCGCGTCGAGAAAATCGCCTGGATAGAGCAGGGCAAAGACCCCGCCGCGTTCGACGAGGCCACCGGAGCCGAGACCGCCTCATCTTGACCGACCATTGCCGGTCCGGGGGCCTCAGTGCGAGAGCTTTCTGGCGGTCGGGCCGGGCCGGGCGCCTTCTTTCGGCTCCGGGGCGTCCCTTTCCTCCGGGCCGTCCAGGCGGTGGTTCGCGAAATACCAGTGAACCAGGGCGGTGTATGTGGCCAGCCCCAGGATCACGAACACCAGCACGCCGAAGCGTATCTGATCCGGCAGCAGAGGATCGGCGGTAATGCGGTTCGCCCAGCCGTACAGGAACCCGCACACAGCCAGTGTCAGCATCAACACGTTCTGCAGGCGTGTGACTCTGTCGTGGCTCCATCCGCAGCGGACCAGCAGGTGGAAGTGGAACTCACGGTGCGGTCGCATGGGGTTGTGGCCCTGAAACACTCGCTTGATGACCGTTATCAGAGGGTCCCAGATGAACAAGCTCAGGGGCAGCACGAAGGAGATCCAGGGGATGCCGGTTGTTGATGCGCCTATCAGCACCAGCATCGCAAGCCCGAAGCCCAGAACGGTCGCGCCCATGTCGCCCATGAACATCTTCGCCTTCGGGAAGTTGTGCGGCAGGAACCCCAGGCACGCGCCGCCGATTGCCCCGGCGGTGTAGATGCTGTTGCCGCTGCCGGCGAAAAGCAGCATGATTGAGATCGTCATGCCCGCCCAGACTCCCTGAGAGGCGGCGAGTCCGTTGATGCCGTCCATGAAGTTGTAGGCGTTCACGAAGCCGACCACGAACATCGTCGCCAGCAGGAACCCCAGCCACTCCGGCAGGACCACGCGGCCGGCATATATGGGCAGACCGAAGCCGGTGGGCACCAGACCGATAAGCCCGATAGACAGCCCCGCGACCAGTATGTGCACCAGCAGCCGGGGCGTGGCGGGGATATTGACCATGTCGTCGAAGAAGCTGATGCCGGCGACCAGCCCGCCTACACCGGCGGCCCAGAGAAAAGCCGGGCTTGGGCGGAATACGACCGCGACGCCGATAAGTACGCCCAGGATAATCGCCACCCCTCCGGTCCGCGGCGTCGGTGTGCTGTGGCTGGAGCGGCGGCCGGGAATATCGATCAGTCTGAGTCGCTCGCCAAGGTGTCTTACCGGAAAGGCCAGCAGGAAAGCCGCGATGGCCGCGACCACGAAGCCGATGGGCATGCGCCAGTGCGAGCCGGGTATGAAAAGGTATGTGAAAGCACTCACTGGCCGACCTCCCGTGTAGGGGAATCGCCGTAGATGGCGGTGCGGTCTGTCCGGGTGGTCGATGTCATTGATGGATACTGCGCAAACTCGTCTTATAACTCAAGCTTTGCCGGCCGCTGCCGACAGCGACTCGACCAGAGCATCCCGCACCAGTTCAGCGCATTGCTCTGTCAATCCGCCGAAAAACGGCAATGCTATGGTTCTGGCACCTATGCGCTCGGTTTGCGGGAAGTCTCCCTCACGCGTGCCAAGCTCGCTTCTGACAAACGTCTGTAGGTGTATCGGCGCGAAGTAGTCGCTGCATGAGACGCCTCTTGCCCGAAGGTGCTCCATAATTACCTGCCTGTCCCGGCGTGTGAACTCGTCGGCAAGGCGGATGACATAGACGAACCAGCTAGCGTTCTCGCGCTCGGCCATCGGCGGCAGGTGGATTCCGGGGACCTCCGCCAGCACCGAATCGTAAAGCTTTGCCGCCTCGCGCCGCCGACTAAGTATTGCCTCCAGCCGCCGCATCTGGGCGGCGCCGATCGCGGCGCATGGTTCGGCCATGCGGTAATTGTACCCCAGCCGGGGGTGGGCGAGCCAGCCGCCGCCGCCGGCGTCGCGACCCTGGTTGCGCATCGAGACGCACAGGTCGCGCATGTCGTCGCGGTCAGTGATGATCATCCCGCCCTCGCCGGTGGTGATCTGCTTGTTGGGGTAGAAGGCGAACACGCCGCATTCGCCGAAGCTTCCAGCGGCCCGGCCGCCCAGCTTGCCGCCCAGGGCCTCGCAGCAATCCTCTATCAGGGCCAGCCCGTGCTTGCGGGCGATGGTCTCATAGCTGTCGAAATGGGCCATATTGCCGAATACCTCCACCGGCAGTATCGCCTTTGTCCGGGGCGTGACCGCCGCCTCGACGGCCGCGGGGTCGAGGTTGTAGCTTTCGGGGTCGATGTCGGCGAAGACCGGCTTCGCGCCCTCGAACAGAAGGCAGTTGGTGGTGGCGATGAACGAAAAGGGCGTCGTTACGACCTCGTCGCCGGCGCCTATGCCCAGAGCTCGCACGCACAGGTGCAGACCGGCCGTGCCGCTGGAGACGCCCACGCCGTGTCGCCGGCCTGCCGCGTCGGCGACCGCGCGCTCCAGTTGCTCAAGGTGCGGGCCAATGCTCAGGCGCCCATCGCGCAGCATCAGCTCAAGGGCCGCGAGCGCATCGGCAACTGTATCGTCGTCCAGGTCCGGCCTGGCCAGCGGTATCGGCTGATATGTCACGGCTGTGCTGTTCCTTCACGTGCGGCGTCGGCGGCTTGCGGCGATCGCGGGACGCCTCGGGGGTGGTATTCCGGCACTATCTCGCGCAGCGCCGAGACGATGCGCTCGTGCTCGTCGCATTCGGCGAGGTTATCGAGCTTCTCTATCGCACCGCTTGCGGTTCCCCAGTCGAAGGCGCGGTGTTTCCAGATGCGGATCTTCGGGTGTACCGTCGGCTCGATGTCTTCGCCTTCCGTCCGCAGCTCCTCAAAAACCTTTTCACCGGACCTGGTCCCGGTAAACACGATGTCAATGTCCTCGCCCGGACGGAAACCGCTGAGGGTAATCATGTTGCGTGCCAGGTCCACGATGCGGACCGGCTCGCCCATGTCCAGCAGGTATATCTGTCCGCCGGTTCCGGTGGCGGCCGCCTGGAGAACGAGCTGCGACGCCTCGGGTATGGTCATGAAGTATCGCTTCATCTCCGGGTGTGTCACCCGCACCGGACCGCCGGCGGCGATCTGTTTGCGGAACGCGGGCACGACCGAACCGGCCGAGCCAAGCACGTTGCCGAATCGCACCGCCTTGAACTGCGTCTTGACGCCGGGGCGGTTGTTCAGCGCCTGTGTGTAGATTTCGGCGACTCGCTTGGTCGCGCCCATGACTGAGGAGGGGTTGACGGCCTTGTCGGTCGAGATGAACACGAACTCCGCCACGCCGAAGCAGCACGAAGCGTCCGCGACGTTCCGCGTGCCGAGCACGTTGTTCTTGACCGCCTCGGCGGGGTTGCACTCCATCAGGGGTACGTGCTTGTGGGCGGCCGCGTGTATGACCACGTCCGGCCGGGCCTTCTGCCAGACCTGCATCACCCGGTCACGGTCGTATATGTCGCATATCCGTGGCTTGACGGGCACGTCCGGGTGTGCCTCGCGAAGCTCGCTCTCGATATCAAACAGGGGGTTCTCCGCCTGCTCGACAAGTATCAGCCGGCTGGGCGCGTAGCGGCAGACCTGACGGCACATCTCGGAACCGATGCTGCCGCCGGCGCCGGTGATCAGCACGCGCCGATTGCGCAGCAGCCGGCCGAGTGCGTCGGTATCCAGCTCCACCTGCTCCCTTCCGAGCAGGTCGTTGATATCGACCGGTCGAATCTGATTGACGGTGACCCGGCCGTCGATGAGGTCGCCCACGCCCGGCAGCGACTGAAACTTCAGCTTGGTCCCGGCGCAGAGGTCCACGACCCGCTTAAGCTCCTTTCTGGTCGCCGACGGCATGGCGATGATGATTTCCTCGACTTCCTCCTCGCCGCAGATGCGTTCGATGTCTTCCGTCCTGCCGAGCACCGGCACGCCGTGAATGAAGATTCCCTGCTTGGCCGGATCGTCGTCAAGCATCCCGACCACTCGGTACCGCTCCACCGGCATGCGGAAAATTTCCCGGATGACGGTCTCTCCGGCGTTGCCCGCCCCGACTATCAGAACCCGTCTCGCGCCCTCGGCCGATACAGGCCGGAGCTGCTCGCGATAGAGGCGGAACCCCAGCCGGGCGCCACCTACCAGGAATACGGTCAGTAGAAAATCCAGCAGTATCACGCCCTGCGAGAACCGCATGAAATAGGGCGTCAGATATGGCACGGACCTTAGCGCGCTTCTGGGCAATTCACGGAACACTACAACCGACAAGAACGCCACCAGGGCGAACCACCACGCGGCCATCAGTATTCGCACGACGTCGTTAAGCGAGGCGTACTGCCAGCCGCCGCGAAGCAGCTTCATCTTCCCGAAGATAAGCAGCTTCACTACCACAAAGAAAGGCAGCGTCGGCAGGAATCGCTCTGTTACCCACTGGCCGCCGATTTCCCCGGCGATGTCGAAACGCACCAGAAAGGACACAAGCAGCGCCACACAAAACAGAAGCGCATGCAACACCACGTTCACCAGCAGGCGGTGACGCAGCGTAAGGCCCTCGATGAAAAGGAACGCCCGCGCCGAGATGCCGCGTGTCTGTGGGCTGTCAGTGTCCGGCATAAGCAGGGGCCGCCTTTAACTATCGCCGATCAACTAAGTTATGCCATCGGCGCGCATTGGAACGGGCTTTAATTGTAGCATTCCGGACCGTCTTAAGATAGCTGTCCGGACGGGCGCGCAATCGCATAGACATGCTTTAGTAGTGGGCGGACCCGCCGGGCGTTCGCGCTTTTTTGCCGTACCGGCGGGCCTGTGAGCAGACGGGCTTATTCTGACGTTCCTGCGGAATCTTCCTCTCCGCGGACGCGTCGGATGCCTTCGCGGAATGTATCGACCGCCTCCATCAGGTCCGAATCGGCTTCGTCGCCGTGCCGGGCCGCGTTGTCCAGCAGCCGGGTGGCGGCCGTGGCGTCTGTCTCGAACCAGCGGAGATACGCCAGGCACAGCATCGCCTCGACATTGTGCTGGTCGCGGTCCAGGGCCATCTGCAAATCGCTGACTATCTCGGCGTAGCGCGTCTCATCCTCGAAGAACTCCGCCGGCCGAAGCGGAACCAGCGGTAATTCCGGGAAGTACCTCAGCGCCTGTGCGAGATTGTAGGCGGCCGATGAATAAGAAATCCCGCTGGACATCGCCAGGCGTGTGTGGGCCATGCCCAGATAGCTTTCGGGGGCGGTTCGGCCGAGCTGATGTGCCATTCGGTAGTCGGACATGGCGTCGTGATGCCGACCCTCGCGCAAGGCCTCCTCGGCCTGTCGCATGTACCTGGCATACGCGCCGTCGGAGTCCGGGACGAGCGAGGTTATCGGCTCAGGCCCCGCCTGAAGCGTGTGGTCCTGATCGCCACGGTCGAACCCGCGCAGGTAGGTGAAGGCGGCGCCGAGGGCATCCTGACCGATACCGGCAGGTCCGCCGTTTACATCGCCAAAGTCAGACAGGGCGCTGTCAGTCGGCGTGTAGCGCTGCACCGAACTCATGGACGGGCCTTCAGGGGCCTCGGGCGATGAGAGCCCCAGTGCATCGGGGTAGTCCGACGGGCTTGTCCTCTGAATCTCGAAGCCGCTTCGGGTGGTGTCCCGGCTAAGCAGGTTGGATGACGCCCCGCCTGCCGAGTCGCGCAGACCGCCCACGCCGGACGAATACCGCTGGAAGTCACGGATTCCCGAGGAAGTACCCGGTTGGCTTATGCTTCCTACGCCGCTGAGATCCACATCCGATCTGGTTTGTGCGTTCAGGACAAGCGGCCAGGCCCCTATTGCCGCCAATGTCGCCGCGACCGCCAAGGTTGCTCGCCTTGCCTTATGCATGGCTGCACCTCCTCTTAAACATTCTACACTCTAATCGGCTTGATTTCGAATCATATCCGGCGGTTCTTCCCGCCAGACCACCCGGTAGAGTACCGCGTTTTCCGGACGTTCAAAGTCCGCATCCTCCGCAACACCATCGGGCGCCTTGTCCGGCGAGAGCACGTAAAGCTCCCGGCCGTCGAGTACATCATGGAACCGTCGCCTGCTGCGGGCCACGGCCTCCGGGTCGTCGTGAAGCTCCGTTTCCGGAGGTAGATACGACGGCAACGGACGGCCATAATTCTGGGCCTCCACGTTTTCCACGCCACCGCGGCGCTGCATCTCGGCCTTCAGCGCCCAGGTCGGAGTTGTCTGGGCCCATATTACGCCGCCTGTTTCCGCCGCCTGGTCGATCGCCTCTCGTGCGAACCGTGCCGCGGAGGTCTCGTTGTGTTTCCACGGCTGAATCCAGTATCGCATCTCGTCGCGGTAGGGCAGCTCCCGCTCGCGAACCTGCTCGATACCGGCTGCCCGGGCTACGGCCGGCAGTGATGCGTAGGTCACCGGGGGAATGATTATCGAGAGTACGCAGGCGACGACGGCCACCCTCCGCCAGCGCGGCGAACTTCTGGTAAGCGTGTCAGCTCCCAGGCCCGCTGCCAGGGCCACCAGAGCGACCGTCGGCAGCAGGAACGTGAACTGATCCGGCACCGGGTAGCGGACCACGAAAAAGGCGTGTATGAAGGTAATAGCGCCCACGGCCGCCGCGGCCGGCCTGCCCAGACGGCGGCCCATACTCACCCATCCCACCACCGCCAGCGGCAGCAGGAAGCTAACGAAACTCAGCGAACCCAGGGCGGCATTGGCCTTCCAGTACTTGGACAGACCGAAGATGTTCGCGACCTGCGCGCCGTATTCGCCCACCAGGGCCGACCTGACCGCGCTGACGATGTTGTAGTCCGGCTGGGCCGCGAGATGGATTATCTGTCCCAGATAGATGCTCGCGCCGGCGATCCACGTCGCGGCCGATATCGCCAGCCAGCGGGCGGTGAGGCGCCGCTTCGCCAGCAACCACAGCACCACCACCGCATAGACCGGCAGAGGAAGCAGCGCCAGGTTGTGTATCGCGAAGCCCAGTCCGTTCACCAGCGCCAGAGCGGCGAGCTTCCTGCCGTCGGGACGATGGATGAGCGAGACCAGCAGCCATATCTCGATAATCAGCCCGGCGACGGTCCAGGGGTAGATCATGGCGTAGGACGACAGTGTCCAGGCGATGTGAGTAACCGCCAGCATGCCGGCCGACGCGGCGCCGATCCATCGTTTGCCGGTCATCCGGCACAGCATCGCGGCCATGCAAGCCAGCGCCACGGCCATCCCAAGCCCGCTGAGATAGTTCACCCAGAACGAATCCGGACCGGGCATGCGGGCTATCGCCCGTCCCATTGCGATATACAGCGGATGGGCAAGCGCGAGGCCGAGTTCTCCGGTATAGTCGCCTACGGCCACACGCCACTGGAACATCCCGCTGTCCTGCCAGCTTATGCCCCTTTGGCAGGTCGCGGCGTACAGCACGGCCGCGGCGACAAAGACGCCAATCCACAAGCTCCTGATGGAGGGGCCCTTGTCTTCTGGTCGATAGGGAATGTGTGTGTCGGTGCTCATAACGCCAATGATATCGGCAACAGGCGGCGAAGGTAATTACGAATCTCGGCCTGAGCAGGTTGTGATGCCTCAGGTGGCGCGGGCTTGCAGCCCGTGAAGAGGATGTAAGCGGAAGCGGACCAACAGCCGACATGGGCGGGATGCCCACGCCGCAGCGGAAGAACATCGCAAATGGCTCCCCCGTAGAAACGGCATCGAAAATCAGGCGAACCTTGAACGGCGAGAGGACAATACGTGGCGACTCCGGCGGCTTCGCGGCGCTGATAGAGGCGATGCGCCCGCGTCACTGGGTCAAGAACGGCTTCGTGGCCGCGCCGCTGCTTTTCGCGCAGCGGTTCGACGATCCGCTCGCCTGGGCGCGATGCCTGGCGGCCGTGGCGGGTTTCTGCCTGCTTTCAAGCGCCGTGTACCTGATAAACGACGTCTGCGACCGCCGCCGCGACCGCGCTCACCCTGCCAAGGCCCGGAGGCCGATAGCGGCGGGGCGGCTGTCGGTTCGGCTGGCCCTGGTCTCGGCCGGTGTCCTGCTGGCCGGTGGGCTTGGCGTCGCCGCAGCAGTCGAGTTGACCGCCGACGATGCTTCCCGGCCGCTGGCGGGGTTCGGACTGCCCGCCTGGACCGGCGGATATCTGCTGATGAACCTGGCGTATTCGCTGTGGCTTAAGAACCGGGTAATCGTGGATGTGATCCTGGTGGCGATGGGTTTCGTCTTTCGCGCGATGGCCGGGGCGGCCGCCATCGTGGTGCCGATAAGCCCCTGGCTGGTCCTGTGCACCTTCACGCTGTGTCTGTTCATAGCCCTGTGCAAACGGCGCAGCGAGATCGCCGAGCTTCCGGCCGACCGCGCCGCGGCCGCGCGAACCACCAACCGATCATACGAGCAACCGGACCTGGAGCATATGCTGACCGCCTCGGCGGCGCTGGCGATACTGACCTACTGCCTGTACTGCGTCGCGCCGCGGACGGTTATGCAGTTCGGCTCGGCTCATATGATCTGGACGGTTCCGCTTGTGGTTTACGGGCTGTTCCGCTACAGCCGCATCGCACGCAGGGCCGGCGGAAGCGATCCGATAGAGTTGCTCGTGCGGGACAGGGTGATGTGGGCTGTGCTGCTGGCGTATGCCGGGCTTTCCGCGCTTATCGTCACATACGGCCGGCACCCGGCCGTGCGGGATGTCCTGGACGTGTATATTCCCGGCGGATAGCACCGCCGCGGCAAGACTGGAGGCAAGCCGTATGGCGCGATACATGGTAACCGGAGGGGCGGGTTTTCTGGGCATAAACCTCGTCCGATACCTGCTGGACAAAGGCCAGGAGGTGACGTCGCTGGACGTGGCGGAGTTCGACTACCCCGACTGCCGCGACCGCGTCCGCGTCATAACCGGCGACATCCGCGACCGCGACGCCGTTCGCGAGGCCACAGAGGGCGCGGACATCGTGGTCCACTGCGCGGCCGCGTTGCCGCTGTATAAGAAGGAGGACATCTTCAGCACCGACGTTGACGGCACACGCAACGTCGCCGCCGAGGCCGAGCGGACCGCCAGGCGGCTGATACACGTTTCCTCCACGGCCGTCTATGGCATACCGGACCACCACCCGCTGCGCGAAGACGACCCGCTGGACGGCGTCGGGCCTTACGGCGAGGCGAAGATAGAAGCCGAGCGGATATGTCTTGAACTGCGCGATCGCGGTTTCTGCGTGCCGATACTGCGGCCGAAGTCGTTCATCGGCCCGGAGCGGCTGGGCGTGTTCGCGATGCTCTACGACTGGGCCAGGGACGGCAAGGGCTTCCCCATGGTCGGTCGGGGCGACAACCGCTACCAGTTCCTCGACGTCGAGGACCTCTGCGACGCCATCTGGCTATCCGCGACGCTGGAGCCGGACCGCGTCAACGACACGTTCAACATAGGCGCCAAGGAGTTCACCACCATGCGGGAGGACTTCCAGGCGGTCCTGGACGCCGCCGGGTACGGCAAGAAGGTCCACGGTCTGCCGGCCGGGCCGATGATATGGACGCTCCGGTTGCTGGAGCGCCTGGGGCTGTCGCCGCTTTACAAGTGGGTTTACGAGACCGCGTGCAAGGACTCGTTCGTCTCCATCGACAAGGCCCGGGCCGTGCTCGGCTGGGAGCCGAAATACTCAAACAAAGACGCCCTGCTGCGCAACTATCAGTGGTATCTGGACAACCTCGACCGCTTCGAGGGCGCCAGCGGCATCTCACACCGCGTCCCGTGGAGCCAGGGCATACTGAAGCTCGCGAAGATCTTCTTCTGATTCCGGCGACTTCCGGCGACATGGGACATCCGCGGCGGGGCGGGAGCGTTTCGCCGCTTCCTGGGCGGCTCCGCCGAGGTTAGTATAGTCGGCCATGAACGACCCCCGGCGGCGCAACATCAAGCTGGTAATCGCCTACCGCGGCGCCGACTACCACGGCTGGCAGCGGCAGCGGGAGCACCTTCCGACCATCCAGCAGGCGGTGGAGACGGCCGCGGCGAGGGTGCTCGGCGAGCGTGTGTGTGTAAACGGGGCCTCGCGGACCGACGCCGGAGTGCACGCAGCCGGACAGGTCGCGACCATGCTTACGGGGAATCTGTCCATCCCGCTTGAGAACCTGCGGCGAGCGATGGACGGAAAGCTGCCCGACGACATCGCCATCCGCTCGGCCGAGGAGGTGTCGCCGGATTTCCACGCCTCACGCTCGGCCAGTGGCAAGACATACCTCTATCGCATCCACGCAGCGCCGGCCAAGCCGGTGATGCTCGCCGACCAGGTCTGTATCTGCCGCGCACCGCTGAGGCCCGATACGATGCGCCTGGCGGCGCGGCGGCTGATAGGCACGCACGATTTCGCGGGCTTCGCCTCGGCCGCCGACGAGCGCGAATCCACCGTCCGTACACTGTCGCGCTGCGACGTGGCCGAGACCGACGGCGAAATCCGCCTCAAAGTTACCGGCGACGGTTTCCTCTATCACATGGTCCGCAACATCGCCGGCACGCTGATCGAGATCGGCAGGGGCAGGTGGCGGCCCGGCAGGATCGACGAAATCCTTTCATCCGGCGACCGCCGGCTGGCCGGCCACACCGCGGCGGCGGAGGGACTGACGCTTCTGTGCGTGCATTACGACGGTAATCGGTAGCCGGTGACCAGCCGCCGACAGTCCATTGCGCGAGCAACCAAGTTCGGCGTGGAAGTTGCCCAGAACATTTTTGGCGCAAGCGGGGGGGCAGTGTAATGCGTGTCAAATCGTCCGGCGGCGTAGTCGGGCAAGGTCATACGGGAAATCCGGGTTGATCACGCTTTTGCTGAGGTTGCACCATGACAAATCGAGTTACAGTGTTTCGAATCGGGTTGCGGATCGTTCCAATATTGCTGGCCATGCTGGCTGTGTTCGGAGCGACCCAAACCCTCAGACTTGTGAACTCCCCCGACGTTCAGCAGGTTCGTGTTGTCGAGATTGACCGAGTTGAACGCGAGGAGACGAGTGGCACTAGAGGGGCACCCGCGGTCCGCTCTATTGCGTATGTCGTAATTGAACCTCTGGCCGATTCGGCAATGGAGTCATCAGGCGAATCGCAGCAGGAGTCTCGTGAAGTGATGCGGTGGGGCACGTTTGGCGACGAGAAAGATCGAATGATTGGTGATGGACGCGATGTGGATGAATTAATTGGTGAGGAGTTTTGGGCCTACTTAGGCGCCAGTGATCCTCACCCGGTCAGTCAGGAAGTGGGCGGGCTGATGTTTCTGCTTGGAGTGGCAGCTCTTTTGATGATGCTAAACGCTGCGCCACTGACTGTTGGGGGAATGCGGGATCAAAGCGACAGTGTCAAATGGAAGGGGAGCAAGCGAGATGTTCTCGTGGGGGCGGGAATTATCCTGTGTCTATTACCTTTTTTCGTAATATCGGCCCCAAGAGGAGCACCTTTGTTCGAGCTTGTCTGGGTTCCGGTGGCTGTGATCGTCTTAGGTATAGCTACGTTGCTTTATACGACGGCAAACGCGTTCAGCATTGCACGACTGCACGCAAAGCGAAGGGCTGAGGGGATAACATGGTCAAATTCTGTGGATGGCCCGTGATCAGGCGGCCTGTTTTTCTCCGTCTTTGAAGGCGATGCCCGCCTCCGTTGAAAGCTTAGGGCGCCATGCCGCCGGGCTACTGGCTCCTGACTACCGGCTACCGGCTACCGACCCCTGGCTCCCGGCTCCTGCTGTTCAGAAATGATCCCATTCCCCGAGCAGGGGGTGCTGGGCGGGAAACAGCGTCGGCAGCAGCCGCCTAGCGTCGCCGGTGATTCGTGTGCCGGCTTGTTCGACTATCTCGGGCGGGGTAGCGGTGCCGATGAGCAGTTGGGCGATTTCGTCGCCGCCGCGTATGGCGTGTCCGGTCCTGCCGGCGGGGTCGGCCAGTCGGACCCGGCCACGGTCGATGGCCAGGTCAGACGTCTCTCGAGCGTTGGCCACTCGGACAGTGCCTTGCCAGTTGCGCAGCGGCGATCGCTTCAGCCGGCGCGAAAGCTCCGGGGCCAGCCGCTTCAGCGTCGCCGGAAGATTGACGGTCCTGACCATCGCGCCGCCGGAGTGGCGGTGCCGCGTCTCGACACGGCTGTCGCCCCACCGCAGCCGGCGGGCCAGCGGGTGCTCGTGGTGCAGCGACGGGAAGTGCACCGTGTCGTATCCGCGTCTGCCGGCCTGCCGGGCGATTACGCGGAGGACCTGCTCATCGTCACCGACGCAGTCGATCATCTCGAACCGTCCCTGGAACTCGGCCACGATGATGTAGCCGGTCGCCCGGCCGTCCGCATCGGTCCACAGGTAGCCGTCCCAGTGGTCGTGGTATCGGCAGCGGGAGTAGGTCGGCCTCACGGCCGTGCCGGTCAGCCGGGCGTGTGCGCGGTTGTAGAGCTTGGCCAGGTCGTCGCGGTGGCGGAGGGCGAACTTGCGCGGGCGGGCTGCCGGCGGCTTATCCGGCAGGTCGGAAACCTTGACGATATGGGTCTGCTCGCTCCAGGCGCGGACATAGCCGAACCGTTCGTAGAAGTCCGGCCGGCCGAACAGGATGCTCATGTCATAGCCGCGACCGCGTATGCGCCGCAGCCCCGTTTGGGCGGTTCGCGCCATAAAGCCGCGGCTACGGTATCGCGCGTGTGTTGCAACCGCCCCTATGCCCGCGACGCGGATCGTCGCCGAGCCGATGCGCATCCGGTAGCCCCAGACGCCCCAGTGTGTAAGCAGCCGTCCGCCGAGCCGTCCGATGGAAGATGCGGACCAGTCGTAGGGGCTGTGGTCGATATACCCGGCGCGGCAATGGTCTATCCAGCCCCAGTATCCCAGCCCCTCGCCGGCGAATGTCTTCGCGGTCAGTTCGAAAATCGCCTCGCGGTCGGTTTGTGGATCCGGCGGGGCGATCAGCAGGGTATCGCTCACGGGGCCATCCTCGAATCCGTCTGCCACATGTCGGCGTTTGTGCCGAAGCATTGCTTGAGCTTATCGGTCGCCTCGGCCAGGTCGGCTACTGTCGATTCGGACAGCTTCAACTCACCGGCGCGGGCGTTCTGGCGGACCTGCTCGGCGTTTCGGCCGCCGGCGATTACGCTCGTTACGGCCGGGCGGGTAAGCAGCCACGCCAGGGACACGTCGGCCATCGGCTCGCCGATCGACCGGGAGATTTCCTCGATGCGGCCGATGGCTTCGAAGGTCTCGGCCTCGCAGCCGGGTTCGTCGTGTCGGGAGTGGGGGCGGTCCTTGCTGAAGTGCCGCGTTCGTGCGCGGTCGGGCGGAACCTCGTCCGGGGAGGAGAACTTCCCGGCCAGCAGTCCCTGGCAGATCGGGCTGTAGCAGAGTATGGATACGTCGTGTTCGGCGCACAGCGGCTGGATTTCGTGTTCTATCGGCCGCCAGAGCAAGCTGTAAGAGACCTGATTGCTTTCGATGCCGGCAAGCTCTACCGCCTCGCGAAGGTAGTCCGTACCGAAGTTGGAGACACCGATAGCGCGAATCTTGCCCGCATCCTTGAGCCGTTGCATCTCCCCGAGGGTTTCCGAAAGCGGGATTTCGGGGTTCGGCCAGTGTATCTGGTACAGGTCGATCACCTCGGTCCGCAGCCGGTTCAGCGATTGCTCGCAGTGTGCGCGGAGGTCGTCCGGCCGGAGGTTCCGCGGGCTTACCTTGCTCGCCAGCACCACGTCGCCGCGGGTATCGCCCAGCGCCTCGGCGATGAGCTGTTCGCTTTCGCCATCGCCGTAGCCCTCCGCGGTGTCGAAGAAGTTGATGCCCTCGTCCACGGCCGCTCGCAGGGCGGCGATTGAGTCCCGCCTGTCCTGTTCGCCCCAGGTGAAGCCGCCCACGATGGACCAGCACCCCTGACAGACTACCGAGACTTCCATATCAGTATGACCAAGCTTGCGATATTGCATGGGTTCTCCTTCAGGCCGCCGAGCCGGCAGGATGCGAAGCCCAGGCCCGTTGCGGCATTTTTGCCGAAAAACTGCCTACTTTCCGATGCGGTCGATTAGTGTATGCATGACATCCTGTGAGTTAAAGCCGGCCGCGCGATGCGCTTCCGGGCAGGATACGGCCGATCGAAAAACGCGAATCGGCAATCGACAATCCTCAGCTACCGGACCGACCCTCCAGTCCCAGCGCATCCATGACTTTCTGGAGGTCGTTCCATGCTCGTCGTCTGTTTTCAACGGTGTATTGTCTCAGGACATAGGCGGGGTGGTAGGTGGGCATGACGTCGATATCCAGGATTCCTTCATCGGCGAGGGCGAGTTTCTGCCACTGACCGCGCATCCGGCTTATGCCGGTCCGGGTGTTCAGCAGTGTCTGGGTGGCGGGATTGCCGAGCGTGACGATGACCTTCGGGCGGATTATCCGCAGTTGTCGCACGAGATAACCCCAGCAGGCCTCGACTTCCTCGGCGGCCGGCGGGCGGTTTTTGGGCGGGCGGCACTTGAGGATGTTGCAGATATAGACGTCGTCCCTGCTCAGGCCCATGGCGTGTATCATCTTGTCCAGCAGTTGTCCGGCCCGGCCGACGAAGGGTCGGCCCGTTCGGTCCTCATCCTGTCCGGGCGCTTCGCCGACGAAAACCAGGTCCGCGTCCGGGTTGGCCTCGCCGAAGACGGTATTGTTCCTGCTCCTGCTCAGGACGCACTTGGGGCAGCAGCGGACCTCCTCGACATCGATTTTCTCCAGCGCGGCGGCCTTGGCGTCCGGGTCCAGCTGCGGGACGTCGGGTTCAGCGGCCGCTTCGGGCTGATCGGCCGGCGGTTCAAGGGCCGGCAGGGGATTCACGCCGGTGGGGATGAACTCACCGGCAAGGTCCCGTTCGGTTTCGATGAGTTGATGCGCCGCCTTGTGAAGTTGCTCGCGGGTATCGCTCATGACGGCGGCATTGTATGTCGGGCTTTCGCGTGGGGCAACGTGTTGGCGAATACATGGTTGTTGTTCGTCGGCCCGCGGCCGGCCCGCCGCAGCCCACGGCGTCACGGGCGTGGGCCTCACACGACGTGGCCGGTCAGGCCGTCTTCCGAGATGCCCTCGATGGCGAAGGTCAGGACGTTTCCGGTAAGGTCGGCCTTGCCCTGGGAGGCAAAGCTGACGGTCTGGTAGCGGTCAGTCATGGCGACGCGTCGGCCGTCGTCTCGCTCGGTTGACTCGACAACTCCCTCGAGCACATCGCCGATGAATCGCCGCCGATAGTCGCGGGCGGTCTCCGTCGCCAGCGAGGTCAACTCCTCCATCCTCCGCCGGACCGTCGCGGCGGGCGGGGCCTGGTGGCGCAGCCGCCAGGCGGCGGTGCCTCGGACCGGACTGAATGGAAAGGCGTGTACCCGCGCGAAGCCCGCCTCGCGGACCATTCGCAGGGTCTCGGCGAAGTCGGAGTCGGTTTCGCCGGGAAAGCCCACGATGATGTCGGTGGTAATCGCCGGGCGGTCCATCGAATCGCGCAGGCGCGCGAAGGCGTTGCGATATTCGGCTGTGTCGTACTGGCGGTTCATCCGCCTGAGCACATTGTCGGAGCCGGACTGCAGCGGCAGGTGCAGGTGCGGCGCGACCTTCGGGTTATCCCGGATTACCGCCAGCAGTTCGTCGGTCAGGTCGCCCGGCTCCAGACTGCTCAACCGCACGCGCCAAAGCCGTTCCATCCGGGCGATGCGCTGCAGCAACTCCGCCAGCGGCGACGATGTGTCGGCCCAGCGGCGGCGGACGGCGGTATCCCGGCCGTAGGCGCCGAGGAACACCCCGCAGAGGACGATTTCCGGGTGTCCGGCCTCAACCAGCCGGGCGCATTCGGCGACCACATCGTCGGCCGGCCGCCAGCCGACCTCCGGGCGGCAGTGGGGCACTATGCAGTAAGAGCAGAAGGCGTCGCAGCCGTCCTGGACCTTAACGAACGCCCGCTGTCTGTCCTCTAAGCGGTCGATGCCGTCCGGAGCGGAGATGACATTGGACTTGACTGAGCCGGCCTCAAATGATGAGATGATGTTGTCGGGCGGTGCGGACGGCTTGGTGTCCGTTTCGGACTCCGAATTCATCAGTTTGTCATTCCTGAAACAACCAGCCCGCTTGTCCGTAGGAACGGATCCCCTGGACCGCTGGTCGGGCTTCTGCGCATCGCGCAGGAAGCGCCCGAGCCAGTCGGCGAGGTCGTCATGACGGCCGAGGACAAAAGCTTGAGAAGACCGAACCCCCGCTTCGGCGAGCACGCCGGCGATCGTATCGGCGTCGTATCGGCCGTAGCAGCCGAGCACGAGCACGCCGGCTCCGGGGGCGGCGCGGACGGCGCGGCGGATGGCCTGGCGGCTCTTTCGCATCGCGGTCCGTGTCACGCAGCAGGTGTTGATTACCACAAGATCGGCCCGGGCGCCTTGCTCGACCCGCCGCATCCCGGCGCGGCGGAGCATTGCCGAACAGGCGGCGCCGTCGTACTGATTGACCTTGCAGCCCAGCGTTGTCAGGGTGAATCTCGGCATAAACGCACACATTTGAGTCCGGCACGTATGAAAGCATTGTGGCGAGGCCGGGAAAACCATAATATAGGGGGTGCCGGCGGCAGGCCAAGTCCGGCCGCAGGCGACAGGACCTTTTTGGGTTTGTACGAGCCGGTCCTTTTGCAACCCCATGGCAAGGTCGTCTGCCGACCTTGCCCCGGCGGGATTTCGCCGAGGAGACATCATGGCTAAGCCGACAAGAGTATGGGGCATAGACATCGGGCAGTGTGCCCTAAAGGCGCTTCTGCTCAGCGAGGGTGAAGAGGGTCTGGAGGTCGAGGCGTTCGACGTGATCGAGCACCCTCAGATTCTCTCGGAACCGGATGTGGACGTTGACGAGTGCATCCGCAACGCGCTGGAGCAGTTCCTGGAGCGCAACGACATATCGGATGCCCAGGTAGCGGTGGCGGTTCCGGGCCAGAGCAGCTTCACCCGGTTCGTCAAGCTCCCGCCGGTGGAGCCGAAGAAGATACCGGACATAGTACGCTTCGAGGCCGAGCAGCAGATTCCCTTCCCCATCAACGACGTCGTCTGGCGTTACCAGACCTTCCAGGTGCCCGACAGTCCGGACGTGGAGGTGGGAATCTTCGCGATGAAGAAGGTGGACGTCGGCAAGGTGGTTCAGCACTTCAACGACGTCGAGTTTCCGGTGGACGTGGTGCAGATGGCGCCGCTGGCGTTGTATAACTTCATGGTTCGCGACGACCAGCTCGCCGAAGAGGGCGCCACGCTGCTGGTGGACGTCGGCGCCGACAAGACCGACCTGGTGGTCGCCGACGGCGCTCGCATCTGGACGCGGACCATCCAGATAGGCGGCAACAGCTTCACCGATGCGCTTGTCCGGTCGTTCAAGCTGTCGTTCGCCAAGGCCGAGAAGCTCAAACGCTCCGCAGCCGGAAGCAAATACGCCAGGCAGGTATTCCAGGCGATGCGGCCGATATTCGCGGACCTGGTCCAGGAGATTCAGCGTTCGGTTGGCTACTACAGCTCGCTTCACCGCGATACGCGATTCCGTCGTCTCGTTGGTCTGGGCGCGGGTTTCCGCCTGCCGGGGCTTCAGAAGTTCCTGGAGCAGAACCTAAACATCCCGGTCAGCCGTGTGGACGAATTCAACAACCTGAAGCCCGGCAGCGACGTCAACGCCCCGGCGTTCGAGGAAGGCGTGCTGTCTTTCGGCGTTGCGTACGGTCTGGCGGTTCAGGGGCTGGGTTCGGCGCCGGTGGATACGAACCTGCTTCCGGATCAGGTTGCCCGCCAGCGTTTGTGGTCGCAGAAGCAGCCCTGGTTCGCGGCCGCGGCGGCGTTGATTATCGCCATGCTCGGCGTGCCGGTGTATCGGGCTTATATGGACAAGCAGGCGCTGGCCGAGAGCGACGACCTGCGTGAGGCCAGGCGCATATCCTCGGAGCTGGAGGATGTACAGCGGCAGTACAACCAGCTCCAGCAGCAGCGGGATGAGGCGATTGAGAGGATTCAAGGTGTCGGACAACTGTTCGGGTACCGTGAATTCTGGCCATCGGTTGAGGCCGCGATCGGCGGCTCGGTTCAGTCGGTGGTCCGCCATCAGAACCTGCTGAGTGAATATGCGGCCGCGGATTCGTCTTCACAGCGGGAACAGGTTCTGGAGCGGATTCGGGACGTCCCGCGTTCGGAGCGTCGGATGATCTTCATGGAGGAATCCGGCGTTCGCTATCACGCCGATATCTCGGATCTGGACGCCAACATGCTGCTAGAGGGGCGCACGCCGGACAGAGACCAGGCGCGATCCGGCGGGACGGACCGTTCCCGCCAGACCGCCGATGCTCGGAACGCCCGCCAAGAGGCAAAGCCCGGATACTGGGTGGTCTTTACCGGACGGACGCCCCTTTCGGGTGACCGCACGAACGTGATGCTTGCGGAACTGTCCAGGGAGGTCCGTGGGCTGTCTGAAAACCTGCCGGCGATTGAGGTTGTGGATGTAACGTTTGATTTCACGTCGATGGGCGGCGATTTGAGCACCGGCATCGACGGAATAGGCAGAGCAACGCAGGACCGTTCCGGCACGAGGCGAGACCGGCGATTCGAGGAATGGGACGGAGGGCGGACCGCCGCCGATCAGCAGGTGGAAATGCCCGACCCGCTGGTGTCCGGCGAGTCGATGCGGCAGGACACCCGGTTCGTTGTCGGCATGCTGGTGGCTGTCAGCGGAGACGGCGTCGATATGGAGTTTCCCGAGCAGTAACCGCCGGGAGGAACACGACATGAACTTTATTCGAGAAAACATGGTGCTGATGATAATCGCCGGCGTGGTTGTGGTAGTCGGCGGCGGGCTGCTGTTCATCGGCCGTTCCTGGGGCAGCGAAGTCCGGGACCTGGTCGATGAGCGGGACGAGCTGTCGCGCAACCTCCAACGCCAGGCCGGCGGCGAGCGGATAAGCCCGGATAAGATTGAGGCCAAACAGGCCAGCGTCGAGCGGCTGAAAGAGCAGGCCGACGCCGCGGCCGCCGAGACCATGGAATGGAACCGGCGCGATTACGAGATTATTAAGCTTACCGCCGGAGACCGCGAGGTGCCCGCATTTCCCCTCGACTCTGACCTCTACAGGGAGTACGGCCTGCGGTACAAGTTCATGCTGGCTTACAACGACTCGCTGGGTTCCCTGGTGGAGCCGCTTCGAGTCACCCGGCCAGCCACGCCGGAGCAGATCGAGTCCCGGGCCGTCCTCTGGGAGGAGCATATCCAGGACCAGCCGGATGCCGACGAGCAGCCGCAGCAGCAACCGGAGTATGATCGGCGTCAGATGGACGATGATTTCATTCGTGACCGTGGCCGCCGCACTCAGCAGGCCGGCAGAACCTCCGACTCGGACATCGATGTCAGCGACCAGGCCCGCGCCTATGCGGTCCACGATGCCATGCGTCAACAGGCCCAGGCCGGGCTGATTTACCTCAGCCCCGAGGATGCCCTGCACAACCTGCTGCCCGAACAAGCGGTCAGCCGGGCCGCCCTGACCGACGAGCTGCTCTGGCAGGCGCAGGTGAACCTGTGGGTTCAGCAGGACATCCTGAGTGCGATTAACGACACCAACGAATCTTTCATAATTGAAGCCGGCGGCGACCCCGACGTGGCGGGAGTATTCGACTCGGCAGTCAAGCGGCTTGTCAGTATAACGGTTGAGCCGCATTACTACGGTGCCGAGACGCAGCCCGGGAGGTCCAGGTCGGGCGGTGATTTCGACCGGGGCAGAAGCGCCGCTAGAGCCGACACGGCCCGGCCGACGGCCGCCCCGCAAGTAGCCCCTACGCTGACCGGCCGGGTGACCAACGACAGGTACGAGGTGGTGCAGTACAGTTTCACCGTAGTCATGCGGCCTGAGCAGAAGGTCCGACTGATGGAGAAGCTGATGAGCCGCAACTGCCACGCGGTCCTTGAGCGGCGGGTCGGTCCGGTCGCAGCACCGGATGGACAGCAGTCCGGCCGTTCGCAGGACGAGGGGCTTTATGAATACGGGCCGGCCCCGGTGCGGCAGGTGACGTTCAAGGGCGAATTGCTGCTTATGGTCCCTTGGACTCGCGGCCAGTGGGACGACGAGGCGGATGCGTGGCGCGAGGATAGTCCGCCCCTGACCCCGGTGGATGTTCTGCGACAGATACCCGAAGAAGCCCTGCGCGATGAGGACATGCGTCGCGTCCGGGACGAAAGCGGCGGCGACACGGCCGCTGCGGGCCTTCGGTAAGACGGCGAGTTTACGAGGAGTCCGGCGCAATGGCCAAAAATAGCCCGCTTGAAATGATCGAGCAGCACGTAGAGAAGGGCGTGCTGGTTTTGATGGCGCTGCTGTTCCTTGTCGTGCTGGCGAGGTGGGGACTGTCTTCGCCAAGGCGGATAGAGGTAATCAGCGGCCCCGGCGCGCGGACCGAAGCCGCCTCGCCGTCCGAGGCGGATGAGTTTCTGCGCCGCGCCGCCGCGGATATCCGGCGAATGCACGAAGAGGCCGATCCTGAACCGGACCTGCAACCGGACCTGGCCGATAGGATCCAACGCTACCGTCGGCCGCGGCTGGAGGATTATTATCACGACGTAACGGTTGCGCAGCCGAGGCGGTGGGTCGAACTGCCGATGCTGGGCCATGAGGAGGTCCAGGTAACGCTTGCGTCGCTGACCGAGGCGATCCCCGCGCCGTCGAACCCGCGGGTCAACGTCGATCGTGTCCTGCCCTACCGGCAGGATCCGCAGGATCCGCAGGGTCCTCAGGAGACCTGGGTCTCGCACGTGGCGGCGGTTTACCCGTGGGGAGAGCTTAGCAACAACTGGCAGCAGCGGCTTCGCGGGACTCGTGTGCCGCCGCGAGTGGTGGTGCTGGGTGTAGAAGCGGAAGTCCAGCAGCGCGGACCGGACGGGCAGTGGGCGGATGCGCGTACCGTCCAGGGCGTTGCCGCTGGTGGAGAAGACGGCCGACCCGGCGCGGTCAGTTGGGATGTGCCCGACTATGACGGGACCAATGTCAATCAGGTCCGCCAGACCATAGAGCGCATCGTCAACGCCCAGAGGCAGTCGCCGAGGATCATTCAGCCGGAATACTGGCATATATACTGGCCTTCGACTCGCGAGTGGGTCCCGTGGCGCGTCAACCTGCCGGAAACCCCGGTCAGCCGCATGGCCGAACCGGCTGACGCCGACGTTGCCGCCGTTGACCGGCGCGGCGATGCCGCCTTCAGGCAGGTCGCCGACCAGCCCGATGATGCAGACGATACCCCCACCCCGACTCCGGTGCCGCCGATCTCCACGCAGATAGAGGGCGGCAACGTCCTGGTCTGGGTTCACGACGAAAGCCCGCAGAGCCGCCGGGCGTACCGGTATCGTGTGCGCCTCAGATTGCTGAATCCGCTGTACACGTGGGACGGTTATGTCGAGGATGCCGAGGACGCCCGCGAGCAGGCCGTTTACACGCCTTTCAGCGACTGGTCCGAGCCGCATGAAGTCGATCCGGATGTTCGATTCTTCCTGATCGGCTCGCAGCCGCCTCAGCCCGACAGGGGCATCTCCGGACGTTTAGTCGTGGAGGTCTTCAGTCGCAGTTTCGGGCAGGTGGTCCGGCACCGTTTCACTTTGTCTCCGGGTGACAGCATAGGCGGAACCGATACGGTCGAGGTCATGAATCCGATAGAGGGCGAGGCCACCGAGGTCGAGGTGAATTTCACCACGGGCGCTGTGGCCGTGGATTTCGAATTCGACAGGGAAATCGAGTTCCTCGGACGGACCCGCACGACGGCCGAGTTGCTGTATCTGGATGAAAGCGGACGAATGAACTCCCGGATACTGGCGGCGGATCGTGACTCAGAAGCATACAGGGAACAACGCAGTGCCGCTGAAGCAGCCGAAGCGGCCGACCCGGCCGACAGGCCCGAGCAGGAGCCGCGCCGACGGGACCGCTGGGAGGAAGACTTCCGGCGCGACCGCCAACGGGAAGAGGACTTCGACCGCCGCCGCATGCGAGAACAATTGCAGTGATTTTTGCTCTTGCAATGCGGTAGTGGGCGCGTGTATTTTCTGCGAACTGGATAGCGCGGGGCGGCCGCTTAGGCCGAGGCCGCGCAAGCCGCACCCGCCGAGCCGGTGCAAACCGGAGACGATCCGGAAGACAAAGCGGTCGGACCGTGCCGGCCGTTGATACCATAGACATCGCGCTCTCAGGGCAGAAGGTGAATAACGCCTTTTGAAAGGAGTTGAGCAGTGTTAGCTCTCCGTCGATCCCTTTGCTTGGCCTTTTCGCTGGCCTTGCTACTGTCGTTGAGTTCTCTGGTGTCGGCCCAGGACGCCGACGCGGACCAGGCCCGACAAATGCTTGAAGAGGGCATCTCCGAGTATGAGGCCCTCGAGTTCGACCAGGCAAGAGACACGCTGATGCAGGTGGAGGCCGCCGCGCTTTCCGCCGATGAGCGTGAACTTCTGGACGAGTATCTGCGGATGACGAATACCGGTATCCGCAGGCAGGCGTCCGCTACGGAGGCGTTCGAGGCCGCCCAGCTCGCTCTGGAGCGAGGCGACCTTTCGTCGGCGGAGGCCGGCTTCACCGTCGCGGCCGAAAGCGAGTATGTGCAGGCCGAGATCCGGCAGGAGGCCGAGGAGCAGCTCGCCCTTGTGCATGAACGCCGCGAGCAACAACAGGACGCCGAGGCCGACATCGAACCGGACATCGACGAGCTTATTCCGGAAGGCGAGCCCCAGCCGCTGGAAGATGCCCCGGCGCCGGATCCGGACGAACCCATTGACGATCCGGATGAGAACGACGTTCCGCTAGACATTGAAGACCCCGACGAGATTGAAGTTCCAGACGACGTTGAAGTTCCGGATGACGTTGACCCGGTGGGCCCCGCTGATGTCGATCCGACCGAGCCGGTGGAAGTCGATCCGGTTCCGCCGCTGGAGCCGCGCGTTGCGGACGATCCGGTGGTCTCCCGGCTTCAGCAGAGGCGTCGGTTGGCCAAGCAGCAGGCGGACCTGGAATATGAACGGGCGATGCGCCGCAGTCGCGAAGCGCTGGCCGTGGCGGACTCCGCCGCGGAATTCGACAGCGCCACCGAGCACGCCCGGGTAGCCCGCGACGTTGTCGAGCGGAACAGGGAGCTTTTTACCCCCGAGGAGTACCGGGAGCGGACAGAGCAGGCCGAAGACCAGATCGAGCACATTCGCAGGCAGCGCGACGACTGGGCCAGAGAGCAGGCCCGTGAGCGGCAAAGGGAGCTTATCCGGCTCCAGGAGGAGCGCGAGCGGCGAGAGGCCCGGCAGCGGCAAGAGAAGATTGAGACGCTCAGGGAGCGGGTGCGATCGCTAGAGAGACAGCAGCAGTATTACCAGGCGCTGGATACGGTCGAGCAGATACTCCGGCTGGACCCCGAGGACACCTGGGCGGTTTACCGACAGGACTGGCTCCAGACGCTGGTGCTCGTGGACGACCAGGACTTCATCGAAGACCGCGCGCTGCATCAGGAGCAGCAACTGATGCTGGACGTGCAGCGTTCGGCGATTCCGTGGCACGAGCTGCTGAGATACCCTCGCGACTGGAAAGAGCTGACCGCCAGGCGGGAGGGTGTGGAAGCCGAGATGACCGCCGAGGCCGAGCGGGACCGCATCGTCCGCCAGCAGATGAGGGACCTGATGCTTCAGAGGATAGATTTCGACGCCATCGCCTTCAGCGATGTGGTCGATTTCCTCAGGGAGGTCTCCGGCCTGAATATCTACGTCAACTGGAACGCCCTGCAGAAGGTCGGCGTTGACAGGACGGTGCCGATCAATGTCCAGCTCAGGAACGTCACGTTCGAGCGGGTCCTGCGGACAGTGCTGGACGACGCCGGCGGCATCGCCGCGGAGCTGGAATACACTATCGAAGACGGCGTCGTAACCGTATCCACTGAGGAAGAGCTTGCCCGCAGGACGGTAACTCGCGTCTATGACGTAATGGACCTCGTCCACCCGATTCCCGATCACGCCGCACCGGACGTGCAACTTGGCCGGGTCGAAGCTAACGGCCGTGCGCCGGGCAATGGAAACGGGTTGTGGGGCAACGGCGCGGTCAACGGAAACGACGCGCCGGGGCGTGGCGAGATGATTGAGGGGATCATCACGCTTATCGAAGAGACCATCGATCCCTATTCCTGGCGGCCGACCGGCGATGTCGGGGCTATTCGGGAACTGGGCGGGCAGCTTGTTATAACTCAGACTCCCCGGAACCATCAGTCCATCGTCAGCTTGTTGGGCCAGCTTCGCGAGGCCGCCCAGTTGCAGATATCCATTGAGGCGCGGTTCATAAGCGTCAGCACGAGCTATCTCAACAGGATCGGCGTGAACCTGGACTTCTACTTCAACCTCGCCTCGCCGCTGGGCTCGGACACCGCGGTCGATCCGTGGACCGGGGCGGAGGTCCCGCTCATAGGGCCTGGTTCGGGCTGGGGACCGGGCGGCTTCAGCTCCTCGAGGTTCACGCCCATACGTGCCGGGCGTGTCACTTCCGAGTGGACCGGCGCTGTCTCTTCGGGTGTTCCGGGCAGCATTGCGGGGGCGGTTACCCCGTTCCAGATTGCGGGTACTTTTCTTGACGACATCCAGGTTAATTTCCTCCTCGAGGCCGTGCAGGCCCACGAGGGTTCGCGTACGCTGAACGCCCCGCGGGTGACCATGCTCAGCGGGCAGCGTGCCAACGTGGCCATCACCCAGCAAATCCGGTACGTCGAGGATGTTGCCGTGGACCGCGAAACCGTTGATCTGGACAACGGCGACCAGCCGATTACCACCTTCGACTACGACTTCCAGACGCTGGAGTTTGGTACCGTGCTGGATGTGCGTGGTACGGTCTCGGCGGACAGACGTTACGTGACGCTGAACCTCAGCCCGCAGATTACCGACGTGATCGGCTTCGACACCTTCGTCATCGGTTTCGACCCCACAACCGGGGAGGAGATAATAACCCAGCAGCCGAGGGTCTCCAGACAGGGTGTCCAGACCACGGTGACAGTCCCCGACGGCGGCACGCTCATGATCGGCGGGCAGAAGATGGCTGGGAAAACTGAGCGAGAGCAGGGCGTGCCTCTGCTGAGCAAGATTCCCGTCATCAACCGTGCGTTTACCAATCGCGCGGAGGTCCGCGACGAATACTCGCTGCTGATCCTCGTCAAGCCCAAGATCATAATCCGCGACGAGGCCGAGCAGAGAGAGGAACTCTGGCAGGAAGACCCGATGCTGCCGTGACGCATCGGCGCACATTAAAGCAAGTACACAACGGGCCGCATGCCTCCGGACGGGCGCGCGGCCCGCTGTACATGTATGAAGGCCGTATGGCGGGAGCCAAGACCAGTTTGGTCGCAGCTGGAATTGCGGCCAACGGCTCGGCCGGCCGGCTGTCTGTTGAACCAGGAAGCAACGGCGGCGGTACAAAACACTAAGAGCATTACTCGGAAGGTGAGTATGAAAGCTTATATGGCGATGGCTCTGGCACTGACGGCGGTTGCCGGCGGTATGCCGGCACTGGCCGAGCAGGCGGCGCCGGCGGAGGACAGTGAGCTTGTCAAACTGCCCCATCTTACGGTCGATACCTCCGCCCGACGGATAGTCATGGATACCGCGGTGTCGCTGCGTGAGGGGTTCCTGGAGCACCTGGTGTGCAAGGTGGGCACCAAGGAGTATGAGAGCATTCTGCACACCGAGGCCGAGGCGGCGCACCTCCACGCGGCGCTGCTGATGCTCGACCTGACACCCGGCAAGCCGGCCGAGTGGGTCGAAGTGGGTGATGAAGCCAGGGTACTTCCGCCGCGAGGCGGGGAAGTGACCATCAAGGTACGGTGGAAGGACAGTTCCGGCGAACAGCGGGAGGCCCCGGCCGGATATTGGCTCAAGCCCGACCGCGACGTGGGGCCGCCCGGCCGCTGGGTGTTTGTCGGTTCGGAGGTGTTTCCCGACGGGCGATACTGGGCCGATGTTGACGGAGACGTGATAACGGTCGCCAACTTCGATTCGGCCGTGCTGGATGTGCCCTTCGAGAGCACCGACGACGACGAGATGCTGCTGTACGAGGCCCATACCGAGCGCATCCCGCCGAAGGGCACGCCGGTTGAGGTCATCATCGAGCCGGTGGAGGGTGCCGAATCGGCCGACCACGCCCGCGCGCTGCTGGAGATCGACGGCGACGGGCGGCTGCAAATCGACGGCGAGGACATCTCCGCTGACGATCTCAGCGACTGGGCCGAGGCCTTCAGGCGCCGCCACTCCAGGCCCCGTGTGGTTATCCGGCCCGATCCGGAGGCGATGATGTGGGATGTTACGCGCGCACGCTCGGAGCTTCGGTTCGGGGGCGTGCGCGACTTCGACCTGCGGTATCGTTCCGGCGATGCGCGTGTGGTGCCGCGAACGTCCGAACAGGTCGGCAGCATGCTCGACCGGTGGCGCGAGAGGTTCTCGAACCCGCAAGACTTCATCCGCGACCCCGGCGAGGAATCCGAGGAGATACTTGAACGCGTCAACAGCCGTATCGAACGCCTGGAAACGCACCGGGACCTGCTTGAGCAATACGCCGAGCAACTCGAGGTTATGCGGGCCGACTACAAGGCGGCCGCCGAGGAGGCCGAATAGGCCGCCTATCGATGGAGCCAATGGACCAGCCCAACGAAGCTGCACCCCGGCCCCGATCGCGATGGATTCGTGAGCTGTTCCGCGGCCATGGCCGGGCCGTGGTCCTGGCCGCCGCGGCCACGATCGCCGTGCAGGTCGGGGCCTTTATTGCGGCCAGGTGGGCCGGTATCCCACCGGCGCGGGCGTCGTCGGCCACGCTGGCCGTGGCGACGCTGTGGGTGGCCGTTGTCTCGGCGCCGCTGGCGTCGGCGGGTAAGACCGCGATCGGTTCGCTGCTGCGGGGCGGCGTGGTGGTTGATGCCTCCATACCGGCGCTGGTGGTGCTGGCGGCCGCCGGACCGGTGACCGTTATCGAGGCGGTGAAGGTTTATCTGATACTGGCGGCCGTCGCCCTGTTCGCGGTTGCCCTGGTCCGCGTCGCGCGGACGGCACGGGGTCGCGGTGCGCTGGCGGTGACGGCATCGGTGTTGCTTTTTGTGCTCCTGGCCTCGCCGCTGTGGGTAGCCGGGCCGGCCGACGCGACGTCCGGGAACCTCAGTCGGGCCGTGGTCCGCTTCGCGGTGACGGCCAACCCCTTCTACGCGGTCTCCTCGGCCGTGGTCGGGTCAACGGGGTTTGTCTGGCATCAGGCGCCTGTGATGTATCCGCTGACGTGGCTGGGCGAGCACCTGAGTTTTCCGCCGGTCCGGTGGCATCACACAGCGGTGCTCTATGGCTGTATCGCGGCAATCCTCGGCGGTGTGGCCATGGTTCGCGGCAAAGGCCGCACGGAGCCGTGATCCCGCGCCCGGCCCGAACACAGGGCTGACGCCGCGTCCCTCCGCCGATGTGAGGGTTTCAGGCGTTGACGGTCTCGGCCATCCTTCGGCCCAGCTCCGCGCACTGTTCCAGGTCGTGATCGCCCGGAGCGCAGTTGGCCTCGATCACCGGCTCGACCAGTTCCCACTTGCCGCCGGTGTCGGCGAACTCTCGCATCCGTTTGACACCCCCGCCGCTCCAGCCGTAGCTGCCGAATATGCCCAGGTGCCTGCCCTCCATGCGGAGAATCTCCAGGTCGCGCAGCAGAGTGTCCATCGGAGGGAACAGACCGGAGTTGTAGGTGGGCGCGCCGATGATAAGCCCGCCGTACCGCCACGCATCGCGGATGATGAACGACGGATGCGTCCGCGAGACATCATACGCGCGGATAGTGCTCACGCCGGCGTCGGCCAGGGCGCGTCCGACGGCCTCGGCCATCTTGGCGGTGTTTCCGTACATTGATCCGAACGCCAGAACCACGCCGGGTTCGGTTTCCTGGCGGCTCCAGCGGGCGTACTTCTGGATGATCTGGCCGGGGTTGCTTCGCCAGACTGGGCCGTGCGTCGGCGCGATGGTTTTTATCTCCAGCGACTTCAGCTTGTCGATGGCGTTCAGCACCGGTTTGGTGTACTTGCCGACGATGTTGGAAAAGTACCGCAGTATCTCGTCTTCATAGTGGGCCAGGTCCACCTGGTCGTCGAAGATGCCGTCGTCAAGGGCCGCGAAGCCGCCGAAGGCGTCGGCGGAGAAGAGTATGCCGTCGGTTTCGTCGAACGTTACCATCGTCTCGGGCCAGTGGACCATCGGCGTAAGGAAGAACCGCAGCTTGTGCCGGCCGAGGTCCAGCTCTTCACCGTCGGCCACGGTCTTCACCCCGGCGTCGAGGCCGTAGAACTGCTCCAGGAAGCCGGCGGTCTTCCGGTTTCCGACAACCTGCATTTGCGGGAAGGCCTCCCTGAGCGTCCGCACCGTACCTGAGTGGTCCGGCTCCATGTGGTTGACGATGAGGTAAGCTATGGGCCTGTCGCCTATGACCTCGCGTATGCGGTCCAAATGGTCGGCGGCGTTGGCATCCTTGACGCCGTCAACGACGGCGACTTTCTCGTCGGCTATGACATAGGAGTTGTACGACACACCCCTCGGCAGCGGCCAGACCCCCTCGAACAGGTGCGTCTGGTGGTCGTTGACGCCGACCCAGTGGACGTCTTCGGTGATCGGAACACTCAATGCCATCTGTCATCTCCTTACGGAAAGGTCTTGCTTCACTGCTGTCCCATCATAAGTTGAATAGTGACAGTTGGATAGGATATTGTTGTTTTGTGGTTTCGGGCTGTGTTTGCGAAAACGCCCGTACAATAGGCATTTTCTCGAATAAGCTGACGC
>PUND01000101.1 GCA_003551645.1 Phycisphaerae bacterium
CCCCAGAACTCGTCGTCCAGCAGGTCCCTTCGCAGCGCCTGCGAGAAGTAGAGGAACCCGCCGACAGAGAGCTGGCCGTATTGCTCGGGTATGTCCAGCGCCGAGGAGATGTCGTAGCTGGCATTCAGCCCGTAGAGCAGGTTTGCCGGGCGGGTGGACTTGCTGCCTTCACCCACGGCCGGCGCGATCCAGCGGTGATCTATACCCAGAGTCAGGGATGGCGTTATTGTCAGGTCCTTGAGGATGGGTGCCTGGGCGGTTGCTTCGTAGTCGCCAAGTGCGAAGTCATGGCTGATGCCGAACTCCCACCAGGACCCGCGGAACTGGTCAACATCCTGATAGAATGACACGGTTGGGTTGAGGACTGGCTCGTCGGTCCCGAAAAACCAACTGTCGTCAAACGCCAGCGAGACGTAAAACTCGTGCGTCCACTGGTCGCTGCCGCTTTCACGCGGGAATTGGTAGGCGATGTAGCCAAGCTCCAGGTCGGCGGCTATCGCCTCCAGTTCGTAGCCCCAGTAAGCCGAGTAGCTGACCTCCTGGAGATTGCTGCTGTCATCCGGTGTCAGCTTTTGCTGCTCAGAGAACCACTGGAACCATACCGAAGCCCCGAAGACGCCCAGCGAATCCGCATCATACTCGGCCGCTACGCCAAGCTGGTGGCTCAGGTCGCTGGCGCTCTTTCCAGGGTAGTCGGTGAAGTTGACCCCGCGAAAGACATAGTCGGTGGTCAGCGTGTAATCGATCTCTACCGACAACGGAATCGGCTTGGTCCATTCGGCCTGCTGCTCATCCGCGGGCGCCTCTTCTGAGTGCTCATCAGACCAGGCCGGTCCGGCAAGACAGATTACCGCCAGCGCCACCGACACAAGGAACGACCGTTTCACCAAGATACCGCACATTGCTTCTCTCCTTTCTGTTTTGTCTCATCGGCGCCCGGACCGCTCGGCCCGACCCTCGCCGACACATCGCATCCATATGCTTATCGCATGCCAAACTGTCCTTTATAGCGTAACCTCTTTAAAATAAACGGCTTGTGCTTGGGATGCTTTTTCTTGTCACGGCCTGTTAAAATACATACTTGTCGCCCACGGGCCGGGAGCATACACTTTTGTGGCCATACAGCACTGAAAGGACGCTTAAGATGAACGAGTCAGCCGCCCGCGGGCCTGAGCCGTCCGCCGATAGCTCACGGCACGAGCACGAACTGGACGTCCTGCACCGGATCAGCCAGATCCTCGCCACCGGCCTGAACCAGCGCCAGATGCTTTCGGAGATCCTGGATATCCTCCACAGCGAGCGGGGCATGGAACGCAGCACCATCATGCTGCTAAGCCCCGACGGCGAGGAACTGATGACAGAGATAGGGCACAATCTCTCCGAGCAACGCCGCCGGGCCGTCCGCTACCGCAAGGGCGAGGGAATAACCGGCCGAGTGGTGCAGACCGGCAAACCCGCGGTCATACCAAGGGTCAGTCAGGAGCCGCAGTTCCTGGACCGCCTGCATGAACGCCGCAAGGCCGCCGGCGAGGAGCTGAGCTTCCTGTGCGTGCCCATTTCAATAGGCAACGAGGTGGTCGGGACGCTCTCGGCGGACCGGCCGTTCGGCGAGTCCGGCTCGCTGGACGACGACCTGCGCCTGCTGACGATAGTCGCGAGCATGATAGCCAACGACGTCCGCGCCCGCCGACAGGCCGAGGCCGAGCGGCAGGCGCTGGAAGCCGAGAACGTCCGCCTACGCGGCGAACTGGAGGACCGCTTCCGCCCCGAAAACATCATCGGCAACTCCGGCGCAATGCGGGCGGTATATCGTGCGATAAACCAGGTCGCCCCCAGCGACGCCACAGTGCTCATCCGCGGCGAATCGGGGACCGGCAAGGAGCTGGTCGCCCACGCGGTTCACTACGCCGGGCCGCGGGCCGAGGGGCCTTTCGTGAAGGTCAACTGCGCCGCGCTCAGCGAGGGCCTGCTGGAAAGCGAGCTTTTCGGGCACGAAAAAGGCGCGTTCACCGGCGCCACGCAGGCCCGCGTAGGCCGGCTGGAAGAGGCCGACGGCGGCACACTGTTTCTGGACGAGATAGGCGATTTCTCGCCCTCCACGCAGGTGAAGCTGCTTCGGTTCATCCAGGAGCGCCAGTTCGAGCGGGTCGGCAGCAACCGTGCGCAGCGGGCCAACGTGCGGATCATCGCCGCGACGAACCGCGACCTGGAACAGGCCCTCGCCGACGGGCAGTTCCGCCACGACCTGTATTACCGGGTGAACGTCTTCCCGATACACCTGCCGCCGCTTCGTGAGCGTAAGGGCGACATACTGCTGCTTGCAGACCACTTCGTGGAGAGGTACGCCCGGCGGATGGGCCGCGACGTGCGCAGAATCTCCACGCCGGCGATAAACATGATGGTCGCCTACCACTGGCCGGGCAACGTCCGCGAGCTTGAGAACTGCATCGAGCGCGCCGTGCTGCTGAGCACCGACGGAGTAATCCACAGCCACCACCTGCCGCCGTCGCTGCAGACCTCCGAGGCGTCCGACACCACCGGGACCGGCTCGCTGCGGGAACGGGTGGAGCTTTTCGAGCGGGACATAATCGTCGATGCCCTCAAGCGGTGCGAGGGCAACATGGCCGCCGCCGCCAGGGACCTGGGCACCACCCCGAGAATCCTCAGATACCGCGTGAAGAACCTCGGCATAGACTACAGGCGATACCGGCCGGCAACTCATGCCGAGTAATATGAATTATTGTGAAGGCCTTCGACTCCGTGAATAAGTCCCCCGGCTCCCCTTCGCATCGCCCGCGGCTATTTTCGGCGCCCCACCGCCCAGCCGGGACGATTGATAGTAGCCACCGGAGCAAGCCCGTGGTATGGGGCGGCGTATATATAAGAACCCCCGCCAGGGGGTGATTGAAGTTCGATAGCCCGCACAGGCCTCGAGGCGTCGAAGTCCAACATCCGGGCCGCCTGCTGCCCCTCCGCTTCGAGCTGCCCGGGGAGGCAACGACCACTCGACCCGCGAATCACTGAGCGGAACCACCCATGTCCGACGTTGATGCGAATATCGCCGCACCGTGGTGGACTCTGTTGGAGTATACGCCTCACCCCCGCCGATGCGGGCTGGACCGCGCCGCGACCGATGGCCCCGGCGCCGGCCTTACGTCCGCTCGGCAGGCGCCCGGCGGCCGAAGGGCGAGATATCTCGCAGCCGGCGGATAATCGGCGGCAGGACCTCTATGACACGGTCAACTTCGGCTTCGGTGTTGTACACGCTCAGCGACATCCGCAGCGAACCGTGGGCGGCGGTGTAAGGCACGCCCATGGCCCGCATCACATGGCTTGGTTCCAAGCTGCCGCTGGTGCACGCGGACCCGCTGGAAGCGCAGATGCCGTGGGCGTCGAGCATCAGCAGAATCGACTCACCCTCGACGTATTCGAAACTGATATTGGCGGTGTTGGGCAGGCGGCTTTCGCGATGTCCGTTGACACGGGCGTCGGGGCAGCGGGCCAGAAGCTCCCTCTCCAGGCGGTCGCGCATAGCCCGAACGCGGGTCCGCTCATCTTCCATCCGCCCGGCGGCAAGCTCGGCCGCCTTGCCCAGAGCCACGATATTCGGGACCGCCTCCGTCCCGCCGCGGCGGTTGCGCTCCTGATGACCGCCTATAAGCAGCGGGCTGAACCGCACGCCACCTCGGACGTACAGGGCGCCGATACCCTTGGGGGCGTGAAGCTTGTGCCCGGACAAGCTGAGCATGTCTATCGGCAGCTCCGACAGATTGACCGGAATCTTGCCGACCGCCTGAACCGCGTCGGTGTGGAACAGCACGCCCTTGTCGCGGCACATCCCGCCTATCCGCTCGACGGGAAACACCACGCCGGTCTCGTTGTTGGCCCACATGACCGACACGGCGGCCGTCGCACCATCGATGGCGTTTCCCACATCCGGCAAGCTCAGCATCCCCTCGCCGTCCACCGGAAGCTCCGTCAGCCGCCAGCGTTTGCCCGCCAGCCCCTGCTCGCTGAGCTTGCGGCACAGCCCGCCCACGGCCGGGTGCTCCACGCGGGTAGTTACGATGTGGTCCTTGTCCGGCCTGGTCTCAAGGGCGCTGAGTATTGCGGTGTTGTTGCTCTCTGTTCCGCAGGAGGTGAAGATGATCTCTTCCGGCCGGCAGCCCAGCAGATGCGCCACCTGCTCTCTGGCGGTATTGACGGCCCGTCCGGCAAGCTCCCCGAAGGTGTGCATGCTGTGCGGGTTGCCGTACAGCCGGTCAAGATACGGCGCCATCGCCTCGCGGACCTCGTCCGCTATCCGCGTGGTCGCGTTGTTGTCGAAGTAAATCGCCTCGGTCATATCGAATATCCAGGTGGCATGGGCGTCCCGCCCATGTGTCCGGCGGCATGGACGTCTCGTCTATGTATATACGGCCGTTCGGCCATGCTGTCGTCTTTCACGGGCAGGATGCCCGTGCCACTTCCGAGGCACGTTTTCATATACCCGGCAGTTGCTCGCTGACATCCTCGACGGTTATCTCTGGGTCCACCTGCTCTCGCAGCTTCTCGCCTATGAACCCGTCGGCCGTGAACTCCCGCGTGCGGCACCAGGCGCAATTGCCGCGAAAGGCAATCTGCACCTCCGGGCCGATAACGTCCACCAGCTCCACGTCGCCGCCGTCCCTGCGGACCGCCGGGCGTATCTCGGTATCCAGCGTCTGCTCGATCATCCGCATCCGCTGGACGTTTGTCAGCCGGCGCGGGTCTTGGCCTCCGGCGGCCTCGGCCTCGGCTACGCGGCCACGAACCTCGGCGATGATCTCGCGAATCCTGCCGTGACACGCCCCGCAGCCGCCGCCGGCCTTGGTGTAATTGGTGACTTCCTCCACGGTTTGCAGGCCGTGCTCGCCGATAACCTTCTCGATCAGCTTGTCCGTGACGCCGAAGCAGTGGCAGACGATCTCGCCCTCATCGGCAAGCTCGAACTTCTCGCCGCGATATTGCGCGATCGCCTTCTGCAACGCCTCCATACCCAAAACCGAGCAGTGCAGCTTCTGTTCCGGCAGGCCGCCGAGGTATTCGGCGATGTCGTCGTTGGTCACTTCCGCCGCCTCATCGACGGTCTTGCCGAGGATAAGCTCTATCAGCGCATCACTGGAGGCGATGGCGCTTGCGCAGCCGAACGTCTGAAATCGCGCATCCGCGATCCGGCCGGCATCGTCCAGCTTGAGCATTATCCGCAAGGCGTCGCCGCAGGTGATGTTGCCGACGGTGGCGTCCAAGTCCGGGTTCTCGATCTCCCCGGCGTACTTCGGCCGGAGGAAATGCTCCATCACTTTGTCGGTATAGTCCCACATGGCTGTTATTCGCACCTCCGTGGCATTCTAGGCGTGGTCATCCGGCCGCCATTTCTTGTGTCAGCGGAAATGAACGCGGATACGGGCAAAATTGGACGCCCGGCGCGGCAGGCCACGGCCGCATCGCCATGCGCGGCGGCCTCCTTCGTCTTCCAGAGAACTGCGTTTATCCGCGTTCATCCCTGCGCATTTCCATGTTCGGCCGGCTCAGGAACCGACGGCCTTGTTCAGCGCCTGGTCCAGGTCTGCGATGATGTCGCCGACATCCTCGGTTCCCACGCTCAGCCGGATGAACTCGTCGGTAACGCCGGTCTGGGCCTGTTCCTCGGGTGTCAACTGCTGATGCGTCGTCGAGGCAGGGTGAATCACCAGCGTCTTGGAGTCGCCTATGTTGGCCAAGTGGCTGGCGAGCTGGACGCTTTCGATAAACGCCGCACCCGCGGCCCGGCCGCCCTTTATGCCGAAGCCCACAATCGCCCCGCCGCCTTCGGGCAGATAGCGCCGGGCGTTTTCATACGACGGGTGTTCAGGCAGCAGCGGGTAGTTGACCCACTCGACAGCGGGATGCCCCTGGAGCCATCGGGCGACCGACAGTGCGTTTTCGCAGTGGCGCGGCATCCGGAGGTGCAGCGTCTCCAGTCCCTGCAGGAAAAGGAACGCCGCGAACGGACTCATCGCCGCCCCGGTATCTCGCAGCCAGTGCGTGCGGATGTGCACGATATACGCCACGTTGCCGACCGACTCCAGCGCCTCGGTAAAGACCACGCCGTGGTAGGCGTCGTCGGGCGAGCAGAACTCCGGCCACTTTTCGGGGTTGTCGGCCCAGGGGAAGTTTCCGCTGTCCACTATCGCCCCGCCGACGTGCGTGCCGTGGCCGCCGATGAACTTCGTGGTCGAATAGACCACAATATCCACGCCGTGCTCGATGGGCCCGAACAGAACCGGCGTGGTGACCGTGTTGTCGCAGATTACAGGCAGTCCGAGCCGATGCGCCGCGTCGGTAATCTTCCGGAAGTCGGGAACATCGTTTTTCGGATTACCGATGCTCTCGAGGTACACGCACCTGGTGTTCTCGTCGGCAAGCTGCTCTATCTGCTCGGGCTTGTCGGAGTCGAAGAACCTCGCCTCCACGCCGAGCTTGCGGAGCGTCTGGGAAAACAGCGTCCACGTCCCGCCGTACAAGCTCTTGGAGGATATGAAGTTCTGCCCGGCGTGCGTGATGGTCAGCACCGCGGCGGTTATCGCCGCCTGTCCGCTGGCGAAGCCAAGCCCGGCCGCACCGCCGTCCAGCGCCGCCAGCCGCTTTTCCAGCACATCGTTGGTCGGGTTCATCAGCCGGGTGTAGATGTTCCCGAACTCCTTCAGCGCGAACAGGTCAGCGGCGTGGGATGTGTCCCGGAAGACGTAGCTGGTTGTCGCGTATATCGGCACGGCCCGGGAAAGCGTGGTCGGGTCCGGCTCATGTCCGGCATGCAGGCAGCGCGTGCCCAAGCCGGGTGTTCTCCGGTCGTCATTCATGAATGGCCTTTCCTGTCTTTGCGGCGCCGGCGGCCCCGCACGGGCGGGCGGTCGGCGTCAACTGTGCGTCCGTGCCGGCTCGGCGGCTTCGGCTCTTTCTCTTGCGGTCAACTCGTCAAGCACCTGCTCGGCGCCCCGCAGGCCCGACATCAGCATCGAACCAAAGGTCGGCCCCATGCGCGGCAGCCCGTGCATCGCCGAGACGGACATGCCGATCGCAACCAGACCCGGATACACCGTGCCGGTCTGACGGACGACGGCGTCCTCGGACCTTCCTACCGACATCGCGCCGCAGCCGGCGATCTCCAGCAGCCCGCGGTCGGCGAGCTTCGAGGCCACGACCGCGTCGTGACCCGTCGCATCCACCACCACCCGCGCCTCGACCGCCACCGGGTCGGCGCAGGTGACGTTCCTGGGAAGCGCGCCGACCGGCATCCAGTTCACCACCAGTCCGCCGACGCGGTCCTCGGCGTCCAGGACCACATCCTCGACCGCCGTCATGTTGGCAAACTTCACGCCGGCGTCACAGGCGGCGGCTATCAGCTTCGAGCAGGCGTGCGGACCGTCGGCCACGTGCAGGCCTTCGGAGACCTTCTTGTGCGGAACGCCAAGCTCGTCCAGTACCTCGGTCGCCGGTTCCCGGACCGTTACCTTGTTCATAAGGTAACCGCCTATCCAGAATCCGCCACCAAGATAGTTGTTCTGCTCGACGATGAGTACCTTCCTTCCCGCCTGGGCGAGCCGTCGGCCACAGATAAGCCCGCTGGGACCCGCGCCGGCGATTACCACGTCCGACTCGGCGTAGTCCGAAAACTGCTCGGCGAACTCCCCGATAATGGCCCGCGTGACGTCTCGTTCACGAACGTCATGGAAGAAACTGTTGCTGTCAATCATGGATACATCCTTTCGTGTCTGTTCGATGCGGTCCGGTCAACGCCGACCGGCCCGCCGACCGGCTGAAAAAATCACACGTCGCGACCACCCGGCCGCGGCGTCACTCGCCAAACTGAGCCAGGAACGGCAGCGACAGATACCGCTCGCCGAAACTGGGCAAGACCGTTACTATCACCTTCCCCTCATTCTCCGGCCGGGAGGCCACCACCTCCGCCGCGCGAAGCGCCGCGCCGGAGGATATGCCCACGAAAAGCCCTTCCTCACGGGCGGAGCGGCGGGCATATTCACCGGACTCCTCGTCCTCGACCGTCACAACCTCATCCACCAGGTCCAGCTTCAGCACCTCCGGCACGAAACCGGCGCCGATGCCCTGGATGGTGTGCGGGCCGGGAGCCGGCTCCTGACCGGATCGAACCTGACTCAGTACCGGACTCTTAGCCGGCTCTACCGCTATCGCCTGGAAATCCGGCTTGCGCTGCTTCAGCGCCTCGGCGACACCGGTGATAGTCCCGCCCGTCCCGACGCCGGCGACGAAGATGTCCACCCGCCCGTCGGTGTCGGCCCAGATTTCCTCGGCCGTGGTATTCCGGTGGATGGCCGGGTTCGCCGGATTGTTGAACTGCTGGGGCATGAAGGCCTTCGGGTCATCCGCCAGCAGCTCCTCGGCCTTTGCGACCGCGCCGGGCATGCCCTTATCGGCCGGCGTCAGCACCAGGTCGGCGCCCAGCGCCCTGAGCACCTTTCGGCGCTCGATGCTCATCGACTCCGGCATGGTCAGCACGCAACGGTACCCCCGGGCGGCCGCCACGAACGCCAGCGCGATGCCCGTGTTGCCGCTGGTCGGCTCGATTATCGTCGAGCCGGGGCTTATCCTTCCGCCCTGCTCGGCGGCGTCCAGCATCGCCACGCCTATGCGGTCCTTGACCGAGGCCATCGGGTTGCGGCCCTCGGTCTTCGCAAGCACGGTCGCGCCGGCGCGGATGACCTTTTTTATCCGCACCAGGGGCGTTTTGCCTATCGTCCTGGAAACCTCATCGTAAGCTGCCATATTGAAACTCCTTATGCCTTGTCCGCGGCGTCGTCGGCCGCGAGTGGCATGGTCAATGCCTCGTTCATGGACCCGCTGCGCAGTCCCCGCAGGTCCAACGTCACATACACGAACCCAATCGACCTGAGCGACCGGACTATCGTCTCGCGGTGCAGCATTACACGCGCAAGTGAAGCTTCAGGCACTTCTATCCGGGCGAGGCCGTCGTGGTCCCGCAGCCGACACGACTCCAGCCCGATATCCTTCAAAAAGTCCTCGCCCCGCTCTATCCGCGCGAGCCGCTCGGGCGTAATCTCGCTGCCGTAGGGCACGCGGCTGGCCAGACACGCCGACGCCGGCCGCGACCATGTACTCAATCCTATGGTCTGAGAGACGGTGCGGATGTCGCTCTTGGTCAGACACGCGGTCATCAGCGGCTCGTGCACGCCAAGCTCGCGCCCGGCCTCCAGACCGGGACGGAAGTCCCCGGTATCGTCGGCGTTGGCGCCGGCGGCGACCGCGGAGATGCCCCTGACGGCGGCGAGCCGACGCAAGGCCTCAAACAGATGCTTCTTGCAGTGGTAACACCGCCGAGGCGGGTTGGCCGAGTATTCCGGATCGGAAAGCTCGCGCGTATCTAGCTCCACGAACTCCACTCCCAGCTCGGCCGCGAACAGCCGGCCCTGCCGCCTCTCACGCCGCGGCTGAGACGCCGAGACGCTCATCGCAGCAAGGACTTTCTCGGCGCCCAGCGTCTCGGCCGCCAGGGCAAGCAGCAGCGAACTGTCCACCCCGCCGGAAAAAGCCACCACCACACTGCCGAGCCGCAGCAGCAGCCGCCTGCAATGCTCGACCTTTCCGCTCATCTCCGCTGGTAACCCCGAGAAAGCCGAGCTGCCCGGCGCATCGAGTGTTTTAGTTCTGCCTGTAACCTCGTTTGTATCAGTCATTTATTCCGTCTCATTAAAACCCGCAAAACGATCGGGTAAACTTCTTGACAAATCCTCAGCATAATACTACTATCCCGATGGATGCACTGTGCTTTCAGGAGATACTATGAACCTTTCACAGAAATGTCAATACGCTCTTCGAGGATTATTCGAGCTTGCCAGGAAAGCCGGCCAAGGCCCGGTGCCAATCAGCGAGATTGCCCAGGCGCAGGCGATTCCGAACAGGTTCCTGGAGCTGATACTCGCGGAGCTTAAACAGGCCGGCTACGTCGAGTCGCGCCGCGGCGTCCACGGCGGGTACATGCTCGCCCGCGACCCGGGCGAGGTAACCGTCGGTGAGGTAATCCGCTTCGTGGACGGACCGCTCAACCCGGTCAAATGCCTCGGAGAAGGCGGAAGCAGGGAGTGCCCCCTGTACGGCAGATGCGCCTTCCTGGGCCTGTGGGAGCGTGCCTCCCGGGCGGTCGCCGATGTGTACGACTCCACCACGCTGAAAGAGCTTGTGGACGAGAACCACTCGGCAAGCGAGACCCCGGACTACTGCATATAGCACAACACAAGAA
>PUND01000057.1 GCA_003551645.1 Phycisphaerae bacterium
AGCAGAGCTATCTGTTCAAACAGGCGATGGATACCGCCGGCCGAGAGTGCGAACTGATGATTCTGCCCCGCGTCGGCCACGACAGCGACCGGGTTTACCCGGATGAGAATGTGCGGAGCCGAACGTTGGATTTTTTCCGAGAGCATCTGAAAGCGCAGGCCGGGTCCGCGAGCCGAAAGGTGGAGTAACTGATGTCGAACCATAATGTGGCGCAATACGGGGCCGTCGGCGACGGCCGGACCGTCAATACACATGCGATACAGAAGGCCATCGACGCCGCCAACAGCGCGGGCGGCGGTGTGGTGCTGGTACCACCGGGCACGTGGGTATGCGGGACCATCCGGCTGAAGGACAACGTCACGCTGAATGTCCAGCCAGGCGCTACGCTGCTTGGAAGCCCGAATATCGAGGACTATCCGGCCGTACAGGACAGCCGCCGAGGCGACAGGCACGTGCACCACTTCATCGTCGCCGAGGATGCCGTCAACGTCACCCTCACCGGCGGCGGGACCATCGACGGCAACGGGCCTGCGTTCTGGGAGCCGCAGCGGGCGCCCCGCTCATGGATAGGCGCCAAAAGCCCCCGCATCAGCCCTATGCTGGACTTCGTCAACTGCACCGATTTGCGGATAGAGAACGTCACCATCACCAACTCTCCCGGCTGGACACTGCATCCGCACATGTGCCGGAGGGTCTGGATCCGAGGCATCAAGCTCATCAACCACCTGTTCGGGCCGAATACCGACGGTATCGACGTCAACGGCTGCCGCGACGTGATGATCTCCGACAGCTACATCGAGTGCGGCGACGACGCCATCGTGCTCAAAACCACGCACGACTCACAGCCGCTGGAGCGGGTCACGGTCACCAACTGCATCATCCGCACCAACTGCGTGGGCCTCAAGCTCGGCGCCAACGAGAGCGTCCACGACATGCGGCAGGTGACCTTCAGCAACTGCGTGGTGTACGCCTGCACACGGGCGATCGGGTTGTACAACTGGCGCGGCTGCACCGAGGAAGACATCGTCATCAGCAACATCACCTGCGATACCGACTGCGGGTTCATCCTGAACAGGCCCATCCACATAGATGCCCGCCACGCCGAGTTCGGCCCCGGCGTCATCCGCAACGTCCAGATAAGCAACGTGGTCGCGCGGACCGACGGGCGGATACTGATGACCGCCGCCGATGGGTATCGCGTGGAAAACGTGCTGCTGCGCGACATCCGGCTGAGCTACCCGGTCATCGACGATCCCGCCCCCACGGCGCCCGGTGCGGGAAGCCACCAGTTCTCGATGCACTCACCGGAAGCCCGCGCCGCGCGGGCCGCGGTGGTCGCCGACGGCATCCGCAATCTCGTCATCGAAGGGCTGACAATCGACTGGCCCGACGGCGACCCGCCGGCAAGCTGGTCCGGACCGAAGAACGCGAACGGCTCCGACCGGCTCTACGAACGCCCCGAAGGCCGGGAGCCGACATTCGCCGCATTCTGGGGCCGGCGGCTAAGAGGCGGGCTTATAGACTGCCCGCTTATCCGCGCAAGCTCCGACGAAGCGGAAGCTTTTGACATCGAGGATTGTGAGATAGAAATCCGCTGAACGCCGCCGGCTTACCCCCCATTCCGGGGGGCAGTACCATTACCCGGCACTTGCACTCTTTCCGTGCGGCGGTCGCAGTCCCTGTCGCTTGCTTTGACTCCAAGGCGTCGGTACGCTTCGGGCGTGTCCGGTAAGCAAGTCAAACATAGAGCCGACGCACCCGTTGCGGTCTTCGATTCGGGTCTGGGCGGGCTTACCGTGGTTCGGGAGATATTCCGCACCATGGGCGGCGAGGATGTGGTCTATCTCGGCGACAGTGCCCGCGTGCCCTACGGGACCAAGTCTGCCGAGACGGTCCGCCGCTTCGCGACCGAGGACCTCGCATTCCTGCTGAAATACGACCCGAAGCTGGTGGTCGTCGCCTGCAACACCGCCTCGGCGGCCGCGTTCGACGTGCTGCGGGCGGTCTGCCCGGCGGAGCTTGTGGATGTTATCCGACCCGGAGCGGCCGCCGCCTGCCGACATGCTTCCGGGCCGATAGGCGTCATCGGAACCGAGGCGACTATCGAGTCGGGCGCGTATCAGCGGGCAATCGCCGAGATCGACCCCGGCCGGGAGGTAGTGGTACGGGCCTGTCCCCTGCTTGTGCCGATTGTCGAGGAAGGCCGCGACCAGAGGGACCCGATCGTGCTTTCGGTTCTTACGGACTACCTGCGCGAGATGCAGCGTCGCCGGCCGGTGGCGATTATTCTCGGCTGCACCCATTACCCTCTGCTGGCCGATGCGATCGGCAAGGTTATGGGACCTGAGGTGAAGCTGATAAGCTCGGCCGCCGCCGCTGCCGCCGAGGCGCAGCGCCGACTGACGATGACCGGCGCGGTCTCGCCACGGGCGGCCGGGGGACGGCTAAGGTGTTTCTCCACCGACAGCCCTCAGCGGTTCCGGCGGCTGGGAGAGGCGCGTTTCATCGGCGGCGCAAGGACCATCGACGAGGTCTGCCCCGTCGGGACCGACGAACTGGAAACCGCCGGAAAGGAACTGATCGAGACCGACGGGTCGGCGCCTCGTGAATCTCCGAAAAGGGCCGGACAATGAGAAGACTGACACTTGTGATGATGCTTGCGGGCGGTTGTGTTTCTGTCGCCGTCGGTTGCCCCAACTCAGACAGGCCCAAACCGCAGACAGAAACCGGTCTGTTCGGGCCGTCGGCCGAGGAAATGGTGGCAATGGCCTTCGACGCCGACGACTCCGACCGCAGGCGCGAGGGCATCGTCCTGCTGTCCGCGCGCGACTGGGGTCTGCGTGAGCCGTACCTTAAGGGCTACGGGGCCTTGCTCGCGACCGACACCGACCCTCGGGTCCGCAGCGCGGCCGTCAGGGCGCTGGGGCAGGCAAAAGACGACGGATACCTGCCTGACGTGATAAAGGCGCTGGATGACAGCGATACCCAGGTCCGACGCGATGCGGCCGCGGCACTGGACCGGCTGACAGGCGCCGACGCTATCGAGCCGCTGCGGCGCAGGGCGACGGAGGACACCTCGCCGGAGGTCCGGGCGGCCTGCGCGGTTTCGCTGAGACACTATCCACGGCTGGAGGTCGTTCAGACGCTGATAAAGCTGTTGGATGACCGGTCGCTGGGCGTGCGGTATCGGGCCAGGCGGTCGCTTACGCGGATTGTCGGCCGCGATTACGGCTACGACCCTGCCGAGTGGTCCGGTGTGGTCGAGAGTATGGAAACGGATAAGGAGCGGTGATGCTGGCTGTTGTGTTCGATTCGGAGCTTCAGGTGCGGATTGACTATCCGGAGCCGCGGCCGAGCCGGTCCGATGCGCTGGTGGCCGTACGCGTCGCCGGGGTCTGCAGCACCGACCTTGAGGTGATGAAGGGGTACATGGGCTTCACGGGCGTGATGGGGCACGAGTTTGTCGGCCGCGTGGTCTCCGGTCCTGAAAAGTGGCGGGACCAGAGGGTCGTCGGCGAGATAAACTGCGTCTGCGGGCGCTGCGACATGTGCACCGGCGGACTGGCCAACCACTGTCGCGACCGGACGGTGCTCGGAATCGACGGGCACGACGGAGTATTCGCCGAATACGTTGCCTTGCCCGTGCGTAATCTTCACGCTGTCCCCGATACGGTCGGCGACGAGCAGGCGGTGCTCGTTGAGCCGCTGGCGGCGGCGTTTCAGATAGTCCGCCAGCTCGATTTCAGCCGCTCCGACAGCGTGGTGGTCCTGGGCGACGGCCGGCTGGGGCAACTGGTGGCCCGCGTTCTGAAGACGGTGGTCCGTCGGCCCGTTCTGGTCGGCAGGCACGAGGACAAGCTGGAGGCGGCGGAAAAGGCCGGCATACAGACCGTCGCCGAGGGCGAGTTCTCCCCGCGGGCGGATGCGGACGTCGTGGTGGATGCGACCGGCTCGGCCGAGGGGCTGGAAACGGCGATGCGGGCGGTTCGGCCGAGGGGCGTAATCGTGCTCAAGAGCACAGTCGCGGCGGGCAAGGAGCTGAACCTGGCGCCGCTGGTGATAAACGAGGTAACGGTGGTCGGCTCGCGGTGCGGGCCGTTCCCGGACGCCATTCAGGCGCTTGCCGATGGCATTGTGGATGTTTCCGCTCTTGTGACGGGGCGTTTCCCGCTTCGCGATGCTCCGGAAGCGCTGGCCGCCGCCGCGAGGCCCGAGCACATCAAGGTGCTTATCGATGTTGCGTGATGCTTCCGGACCTTTCTATGTGAGCTGGGCAGGGGCCGGCGTGGTAGGACGCTTCACTCCGCTTGACTCGGCCGGCTTCACAGCCCACGCGGTCAGCACCCGCCGCAGCGGGGACGTCTCGCTGATGGGTCTGGACAAGCAGCACGCGGCCGGGGTCGCGGGCGATATGACCGGGCTGGAGGATATCGCCTGGTGCGAGCAGGTCCACGGTGCGGATGTGCTTGCGGTCGAGCGGGGCGGGCTTGCTGGCGAGGCCGACGCGATGGTAACACGGACGCCGGGGCTGGGCCTGATGGGCTTCAGCGCCGACTGCCCGCTGGTGTTGGCCGCGGATGCAGAAACCGGCGCGGTCGGCATGGCCCATGCCTCGTGGCGGGGTACGGTTCGTGGCGTGACGGGCGGTATGGTCCGACGGATGTGCGAGTTGTACGGCGCCCGCGCGGAAGACGTGGTGGCGTGCGTGGCGCCCTCGGCCGGTCCGTGCTGCTACGAGGTAGGCCGGGATGTGCTTGACGCGGCCGTTGAGCACATGGGCGAGTCGGCCCAGCGGTATTTCCTGCGGCGGCGGCGGGGGGGCTTGTGCTTCGACCTCTGGGGCGCGAACCTGCACTGGCTGACCCAGGCCGGCCTTGATAAGGCCAATGTCCACATCGCCCCTGTATGCACCATCTGCCACAACGAGCTTTTCCCGAGCTACCGCGCCGAGGGCGACTCGGCCGGGCGGTTCATCGCCGTCATTGGAAGGTAGGCGTGCAAAATCGGCAGGGATGAAGGGGATACAGCGTGGTTTCTGGAACCTGGAACCCGGAACCCGGAACCCGGTCCGTGAGCGTGACTGCTGCCGCCAATCGGAAATGGAGCTTCGTCTGTCACATAATCCGCTGCATCCCCTGCATCCCTGCCAAATTGCTGTGCTGATTACGAATCCGCGTTCATCCGCGTTCATCCCTGCTCTTTGCGATGGCGTCGGGTATTGGCCGGACCTTTCCGTTGTCGTCAACGCAGGCGATGGTGGTCTCGGCCGTCGCCAGCAGACGGCCGTCGGATTTGCGGTGCAGACGGTAGGCGTGGTCGATACGGGCCATGCCGGTCTTGGCGACTTCGGTCGTCAGCACCAGCAAGTCGTCATACCGGGCAGGGGCGCGGAACTTCGCCGAGCAGCGCGCCACCACGAAATACACCCCGTCCGCCTCCATGTCGCGATAGTTGACGCCCTGCGTCCGCAGAAGCTCCGTCCTGCCCATCTCGAAGTACACCCAGTAGCGGCTGTGGTGCAGCACGCCCATGGAGTCGGCCTCGGCGTAGCGGACGCGAATCTCTATTTCGCAACTATCGGGCATAAGCGGGCCTCTGCCTGTGGCTTGTGTCGATATGGCGCTTATACCGGGTGGCCGCCGGCCGGACAAGAGCGGTCCCGCGCGTTATGTAGCGGGGGTTTACGTCCCGGTCCCGCTGCGGTTACCATTTGTTGCGGGGAATCCCCGGCCGCTCAGGCGGCCGAAAGCCGCGAAATTGGCTTGCAGATAGTCGTCAAGCCGTTATCATGGCCCGACTCATAGTGGTCCGGGAGTTGCCGGGCCTTAAGCAGAGTATCCAGACACACGAAAGGATATGAGAACCGCGCATGATCAAGGTCAAAGCAAGAAGTAACGAGTCCGTCCAGGCGATGCTCAAGCGCTTCAAGAAGATGTGTGAGAAGGAAGGGCTGACGAAGGACATCAAGCGCAACAGCTACTACGAGAAGCCCTCCGAGCGTCGCAGGCGCCGTATGCGCAAGACCATGAAGCGCGTTTCGTCGCTGTAGCGGGTCTCCGTCCACACAGCCCCGCCGCGGTGTCCGATACGCGGCGCGAGGTGTCTCAAGGCGGAGCCGGCTCGGCGAGACTTCCGTGGATAACAGCGGCTGTCGCGGCGCGCGGCGGCCGTCTCTGACTAGTTACCGGGCGTACGAATCCAACGAACCACACAAACAAAGAGGAGCTTGTAAGGTGAATCGACTGATGCGAACGATGGGACGCAATCGCGGACTCATTCTGTCGATAGTGCTGACTGCGGTGCTGGGGCTGGCGGTGGCCATCGCAGTCGCCCAGGAACCGGCCGCGCAGGGCGAGCAGGAGAGCGTCGCCAGGGCGCCGATTCCGAGAATCTGGATGGTTGCTCCAATCAGCGCGATTCTGGCGCTGGTGTTCGCCTACGTCTTCTACCGCCAGGTCAAAAGCGCCAACGAGGGCGACGAGAAGATGCGGGAGATCGCCAGACACGTCCGCGAGGGCGCCAACGCCTACCTGCGACGCCAATACAAGGTGGTGGCGGTCTTCTTCGTCGTCGTCTCCATCATACTGTTCGTCATGGGCTGGTTGTTGCAGGTCCAGAACAGGGTGGTCTTCGTGGCGTTCCTGACGGCGGGTTTCTTCTCCGGCCTGTGCGGCTATCTGGGTATGAAGACCGCGACGATGGCCTCCAACCGCACCACACAGGGCGCCAAGGAGGGTCTTAACCGCGGGCTTACCGTCTCGTTCCGGGCCGGCGCGGTCATGGGCCTGGTGGTGGTCGGATTCGCCCTGTTGGATGTGAGCATGTGGTTCCTGGTGCTCTATGAGATCGCGCCGCTTGTCGGTATCGAACTTACGCTGCGCGAGATATCGGTCATCATGCTGACCTTCGCCATGGGCGCCAGCTCTCAGGCGCTGTTCGCACGTGTCGGCGGTGGTATCTACACCAAGGCCGCCGACGTGGGAGCGGACCTTGTCGGCAAGGTCGAGGCGGGCATCCCCGAGGACGACCCGCGCAACCCCGCCACCATCGCCGACAACGTCGGCGACAACGTAGGCGACGTGGCCGGCATGGGTGCGGACCTCTACGAGAGCTATTACAGCTCGATACTGGCGACTTGTGCGCTGGGCGTGGCGGCCGCCGGCGCCATAGGCGCGAGCGACGTGGCGATCAGGTTCCTGTCGGTGCCGGTGGTGCTGGCGGGGGTTGGAATCCTGGTCAGTATCGTGGGCGCTTTCGCCGTTCGGACGAAAGAAGGCGCCTCCATGAAGCAGCTCATGCACGGGCTTGAGCGCGGCGTCAACGGAGCGACCGTCCTTGCGGCCCTGCTGGCCGGGGTGGTCTGCTATGTCCTGCTCGCCGGGATCGACGGCGTCAACTGGTGGGGCATCTGGCTGGCGATAGTCTTCGGGCTGCTGGCAGGCGTGGCGATAGGCAAGATCACCGGATACTACACCAGCTACGACTTCAAGCCCACCCAGGGCATCGCCCAGCAGGGCGAGACCGGCCCGGCGACCGTGATCATCGCCGGTATCGCAGAGGGCCTCAAGAGCACCTGGGGCGCGCTGCTTACGGTCATCATCACGATTATCCTTGCGTACGGCTTCGCGGGCGGTTTCGAGGAAGCGCCGCTGGGCCTGTTCGGAGCGGGCATCGCCGCTGTAGGCATGCTGGCGACGCTGGGTATCACCCTGGCGACGGATGCATACGGGCCTATCGCCGACAACGCAGGCGGAAATGCCGAGATGACCGGCCAGCCGCCCGAGGTGCGAGAGCGAACCGACGCGCTTGATTCGCTCGGCAACACCACCGCCGCGACCGGCAAGGGCTTCGCCATCGGTTCGGCGGCCCTTACGACGCTTGCGCTGCTGGCTGCGTACGTCGAGGAGGTCCGCAACTCGCTTGTCAGAGAAGCCCCGGCCGCGGTGGTACGGTACGTCGAAGACGCCAGAGATCACGATCAGGCCGGGCTGAACCAGCTAATCTACGCCGGGCACGGCAGATACGCCATGAAGGTCAGGGAAGGCACCGGCGACGACGCCTTTGATCTGTTCATCGCCTTCTCCAGAGCGCCGGGGCAGAGGCCGGGCCGGGCGGCGGTCGTGGACATGCCGCAGCAGCCGGACGACGCCGAGGCCGTCCTTGGGCAGCCGGACGAGGACGGCGTATATAGCGTCAGGATTGCCGGTGCGGACGGCGAGAGCGTTCGGCGCGTGTACATGGTGCGGCCTCAGGAGGCGACGCTGTCGCACTTCATGGAGCACTACGGCGTGACGCTTATGAACCCGAAGGTGCTCAGCGGGCTTTTCGCGGGCGTGCTGCTGGTGTTCGTCTTCAGCTCGATGACGATGAAGGCGGTCGGACGGGCCGCAAACAGCATGGTCATGGAGGTCCGCAGGCAGTTTAAGGAGATTCCCGGCATCATGGACGGCAGCACCAAGCCGGACTATGCCCGTTGCGTGGCGATCTCCACCCGCGGAGCGCAGAAGGAGATGATAGTCCCGTCGCTGCTGGCGATAGTCGTCCCGGTTGCGGTGGGCCTGGTTCTGGACGTTGCCGGCGTCATGGGCCTGCTCGCAGGCGGGCTGGCCTGCGGGTTCGCGATGGCCGTGTTCATGGCCAACGCCGGCGGCGCGTGGGACAACGCCAAGAAGTGGGTCGAGACCGGCCAACTCGGCGGCAAGGGCAGCGACATTCACAAGGCCACCGTCGTCGGCGACACCGTCGGCGACCCGTTCAAGGACACCTCCGGGCCGAGCTTGAACATCCTTATCAAGCTGATGAGCATCGTGTCGGTGGTCTTCGCGGGCATGGTGGTGAGGTTCGCCCCGCAGATCGGCTCTCTGCTGGGAATCAACTAGGCGGAGTCGCGCGTGCCGCGAACCAGGGCCGAAAAAGGCGACTCGGCGAAAGAGCTGGCGATAGAGGCGGCTCGGACGGCCGACGAGTACAACGCCACGGACGTTCTCGTGCTGGACCTGCGGGAAAGCAGCCCGGTGACGGATTACTTCGTCATCTGCACGGGCACGTCCGGGCGGCAAATGCGAACGCTGACCGAGGAGTTGGTGCGCCGGACCAAGGCGGCCGGCGAGCGGGTCTGGCGACGCGCCGGAGAGGAATCCGCACAATGGATCGTGCTGGACTTCGTCAACGTCGTGGTTCATATCTTCGACGAGCACCACCGCCGCTTCTATGACCTGGAGCTTATCTGGGGCGGTGCGCCTCGCGTGGACTGGTCCGCCGGGAGATCTTCCGAGGTCGGAGGCCGGGATGGTTAGCGATGCCCGAGGCGGTTGAGGATAAACTTCGGAAACGGTTCCAGACGGCGATCGAGAAGACGGTCCATCCGGCGCCGCTGACAAGTCCGAGGTGGCTCAAGCACTACCCGGACGGCAAGCCGACGGACTTCCGCTACATCGGCGCCCCGCGGGTTGCCAAGGCCACCGGGCGGCAGATCGCCAAAGTGGCCAGGGAAATCCTCCGCAAGGTCCGGCTTGACGATCTAGGGCTTAAGGCGGACATCCGCTCCAACGGTTGGATAGATTTAAGCTTCCGTCGCGACAACGGAGGCCAGAGCACATGAACGTCCGTTTGGAGCTTTCGCGGCGGGTTCAGCAGGCCATGGCCGCCGCCGGCGCGCCGCCGGATGCGCCCGCGCTTGTGGCGTGTGCCGGCCGACCGGAGTTCGGCGACTACCAGGCCAACGGCGTGATGGCCGCGGCCAAGCGGATGAAGACCAACCCCCGCGAGCTGGCGCAGAAGGTAATCGAGGCGGCGAAGCTGGACGACCTCGCCGAAAGGGTCGAGCCGGCGGGTCCCGGTTTCATCAACGTCACGCTTCGGACCGACTGGCTCTGCCGGCGGGTGGGCGAGGCCCTTGCCGACGAGCGCCTGGGCGTCGAAACGCCGCGGCCCCGGAACGTGGTGGTTGACTATTCCTCGCCGAACCTCGCCAAGGAGATGCACGTCGGGCATCTGCGAAGCACGATTATCGGCGACGCGATAGCCAGGACGCTGGAGTTCATCGGGCACAACGTCGTTCGGCAGAACCACGTCGGCGACTGGGGCACGCAGTTCGGCATGCTGATCGCTCTGATGGCCGAGACGGGCGCGACGGCGGCCGACCTGGGCGACCTGGAGCAGTTCTACCAGGCCGCAAAGAGGCGTTTCGACACCGATGCGGACTTCGCCGAACGCGCCCGCCAAACCGTGGTTCGCATGCAGCAGGGCGACGAGGAG
>PUND01000092.1 GCA_003551645.1 Phycisphaerae bacterium
GCAACTTCCTTCAGACCCCGCCTCACGGCGGCAGCCCTTGCTGTTTGGCTAACGGTTCCTGTCATCAAGGTCCGTAGAGGACTTGCACCTCCAAGTCATCGCGCCATGCCCGGCGCACCCACATAAAGACGGGCCGGCCTTGAAGACCGGCCCGTCCGGATGCCTCCTTTTGTCTCACTGCCGGCCGCTTTCCGGCAACCGCCGGGGTTCCTCCGCGGCACGGCGGAGCTTGTTCAGCACAGCCCTTGGCTCCTCATGCGCCCCGCCGGGCTGTTCCTCAAACCGTTCAGCTTCTCTTTCGGCGGAGCAGGACACCCAGCCCGCCGATCGCCAGCAGACCCATCGTCGCCGGCTCGGGGATAATCAACTGGGCCGGATTGGCCCCTTCAGGGCCTTGTACCCACACGATGGTGCGATCCTCTGCGCCCTCCAGGCCCGGGGCGCGGAGGATGAGGTTCAGTTCCCGCTCCTCATCAACTGCATTCTGGGCCGCTTCCCGCAGGGCCTCGGAACTGAGCGTGAACGTATCGCCCAGGTCTGGGTTATGCAGGTCCAGGACGGTACTTGCCAGGACTGGGCCGAAGTCGCCACCGGGCGGGTCCCAGGCCACTCCAAAGCCGGTCCTCGAGCCAGTTTGCCCCGCCATCGACCGCATAGCGGAAGCCGCGGTCCAACTCGTGGACCTGGATCGTCTGTTCGCCTGGGTCGGCGTTCGCGAAGCCGTCGTCACGGTCGATGTAGTACCAGAGTGTGGCGTCGGGTACGGTGAACGGGCCTACATTGCTCAGATCGAACGACTGAAGCCCCCGAAGGGTGCCCCCATCACCAACGGTTCCGGCCCATGTGATGGCATTGCCGGTGCCGTAACTCTCGGGGTTGTCAGCGCGGATGCCGCTCTGGCCTGCGACATCCAGTATCGGTCCCGCCATGGCCTGGACAGGCACCATTACAAGGGCTGTCAGCGCCGCCAGCACAATTAACTTCCTCATGATACTTCTCCTTTGCGTCCGCTGGGATAGGTTTCGCGTTCCGGTGAGCAGCGGATTCACTCGCCGGACGCGGGACTCCAAAAAGTGTCCAGTCTAGTTTCCTCGATCCAGCTTCAGTATTTTACCACGGCTTCCGGATAACGGCAAGCCGAAAATGTCGCTATGCGATTCATTTTCGCTCGCCGTCGGCGGCCCATGTGCCGCCCGCCGGCTCACTGTAACTTGTAAACCGTTTCCGCCGGGCCTCTTGCGCCCGGCCAATAGCTGTGCGAAGCCGTTCAGCTTCGCTTTCGGCGGAGCATCAAAGCAAGCCCGCCGATGCCCAGCAGACCCATCGTCGCCGGTTCGGGGATTACCAGCATATCCCGCACAATCAGATCGCTGTTGGAGTCGCTGTCGCCGCCGAAGACTATGCTCGACGGCCAGCCGTTATCCCATGCAGCCATCGTCTCCGTCGGGATTGTGACCGGGTCTGTGGTCTGGTCGGCCGTGAACGCGGCGTATGTGCCGTCGCCGGCATAGTTGAAGTCCACACCGTATTGGACGGTCCTGTCCACAGGGTCATAGAGCATACGGACCGCAGTGACAGTCACCTGCGTCTGGTCGGCGTCCCCGATGTAAGACCACTCCTCCAGTTCTTCCCTGCCTTCGGGGTACGGCTGTATCACTTCCAGGCCACTCGGCTCCTGGTTTAGAACCAGGTACACCCCGTGGGCTTCGCCGCGGTCCGGCACACCATATTCGCCGATTTCACCGCTGCCGAGTCCCAGGAACAACTGGCTGTCATCGCCCCAGCTCGTTCCCAGTTGTGTCTCGACCGTAAGATAGACCTCCAGATACATCTGATGGTACTCGGTACCGTCGGTGCGGACGTAGTTGCGGGCATCGTCCCCATCGCCGGCGAACACGATACCGTCACCTGTGTAGTCAGGGGCCCTGTCGGAACTATCCGAGGCGAGACTGAATCCCGCCGGCAGCTCGTCGCCGGTGAACGACTCCTGTATTATCACCGCCGCTGAAGCCGGCGCCGCCAGCATCACCGCGGCGATTGCCGCCGCTGCCATCGCGAAGTGCTTTCCTCTGCACATGTCACTGCTCCTTTTCCATCCGCCGGGATTTGCGTCCCGGTTCGACGAGGGCTAATTCACTCGCCTGACCTGGGATCCCGGAAATCGCAAGATCCTGCTTCTAGTTTCCGGAGTCGAGGTTCAGTATTTTAGCACGACTTCCGGATAACGGCAAGCCCGAATGTCGCCATGCGATTCATTTTCGCTCGCCGTCGGCGGCCCATGTGCCGCCCGCCGGCTCACTTTAACTTGTAAACCGTTTCCGCCGGGCCTCTTGCGCCCGGCCAATAGCTGTGCGAAGCCGTTCAGCTTCGCTTTCGGCGGAGCATCAAAGCAAGCCCGCCGATGCCCAGCAGACCCATCGTTGCCGGTTCGGGAATGCCCGTTATTTCGCCGGTGCCTTTGGACCTGAAGAAGGATAGATACTCGTCGTCATCACTGCTCCACTCACGTACGTTCGTGGAAAAGGAGACCGAGATCGGTTCAGCAATCGTCAGATCAAACGGTAGTTGCTGACCAACAAGTTCCGCGGCCGAGCCGGCAAAGACGAACCGGACACTCTGCGTCAACGGGACGTACGCGACGGTTACCTCATCCAGAAGCAGAGACAGAAAGTCACCGCCTCCCAGGTTCAGATAGAGGGTGCCGTCAGTTGCGCTGGTAACTTGCCCGCCGCCCACGGGGATATCGTAAACATCCGGGATGTCGAGGTCCATCGAGACGCCGTAGGTGTCATCGTCGCGAACTCCCACCTTCGTCTCGTCGTCGAAGAACGTAACGTTGGTCAGCGGATCGGGGCTATCCACACCCGTGATAGTGCTGCCATCGTAGGCCAGATCGACACCGCCAAGCTCAATCTGGATCATCGCCGCCGATGCCGCCGCGGGCAGGCCCACCAGGACAAGCGATCCAACCGCCAACAATGCCAGCAATCTGTTTGTGTGTCTCATGACATCTCTCCTTTTTCTGCGGTCCCACTGGAACCGGCATCTGACGCGGGGGGAATTCGGCACACACGGCCGAGTTGCGCCCTCGCAATTGTCTCACCTTTCTGAACTACGCGGGGCCGCGCGGACTACCGGCCGCACATACAGCGCCGCGTGAACACTGTTCATACTTACTAAGAACCTGGCCGGATGTGACCCCGCCTGCGGCGGGCTGGCCAAGAAAGGCAGGGCGAGTGAGCGAAACTCGGCCTTTCCCACTATCACGACGCCGGTGGCTCAACCCGGCGCCGTCAGCCCTCGGCCTCTTCGCCCTTCCTCCAAAAGGACAGGCCTCGGACTACAAGCGTAATCATACCACGACATCCGTACATGTCAAGCAAAATCGCATTGAAATCCCGAAATTTTTCAAAAAGTTTCGCCCGTGGCTTCTGCTAATGCAAGCGGCTGAAAAGGCACCACTTACAAACACAACCGGCGCGGCCCTGCCCGGCAGGCGGCAGGTAGAAAATCCCCTGAATCCCCCCGGCTCGGCCGGTACGACGTTGCCCGCCCGCTCACGCGGCTCCACGGCGCCACGTGTTCGGACAATCGTCCAGCCCCATACCAGGCCCTGCCCGGAATACCCGGACAACGCATACTAAAGCGCGTATCAGTTTGCCCTGGTGAAAACCACCGCAACTCGAGGCAACGCAGAATCACGTCCGCCGGACCGCCTCTTCCGGCCCGTCGGCGTTCATGTCCCTTTGATCCTGCTCATCATAGAATTTCCGGGGAAACTCCCGAAGATCGGTATCATGGGGCACCACGTCGGAAGTTTCCATGTACCAGGTGAGCATCCGCTCCTTCAGCCGGGCGAGCGTCTCGGCGAGGGCGGGTTCGTCGATGCGGTTGTTCAGCTCGGCCGGGTCGTCACGCAGGTCGTAAAGCTCGTCGGTCTCGTAATGCCGCCGGACGTACTTGAAGTCCCGCGTGCGGCACATTGCGGCCTTGGTGTGTTCCGGCCCCTCGCTTCGCTGGAGGTTGACCCTCGGCCAGTACAGCCCCTCCGGGTCCTCGCTGGATGAGCTGCCGAGTTCCATGCAGTGGGTCTCACCATGGAGCCGGCCGCCCTCGCAGAATACCGCGTCGCGATGCTGGTCGGTATCGCCTGCCAGCACCGACCGCAGCGACCGGCCGAAGTGCGTCCAGTCGGGCTTTATGTCCGCGAAGTCCATAACCGTGGCGGTCATGTCTATAAGCTCGACCATGGCATCGCGGATGCCCGGCCGGGCGCCGGCATCGGCCGGGGGCTTGACGATAAGCGGCACGCGGGACAGGCAGTCCTCAAAGGTGTTCTGCGTCTTTTCGACCAGCGAGTAATCGCCGGTGAAGTCGCCGTGGTCGGCGAAGAAGAAGGCAGCCGTATCGTCGTATATCCCCGCCTCCCGCAGCGCTTCAAGCAGGATGCGCCACTGGTCGTCCACCCGCGCGCACATGCCGTAATAGGTCGCCCGCAGTTCCCGCCAGCGGTCCTCGGTCCAGCCCCGCATGCGCTGGCGGTCGCGGATGCCCCTCAGCAAGCTGGGCTTTTTGTCCCAGTCCGGTTCGGGCGTGCGCGGCGGCAGCTTTGAGCGGTCGATGGCGCTGTAGTACGGCTCTTCCACGCAGTACGGCGGGTGCGGGAAGCCGATGGGCACGTAGATGCACAGGGGCTTGTCCTTCGGCGCGTTGCGGATGAACTCGGCCGCGGCCAGCACGTGGCACCAGTCGCCGTCGAGGTAAACATCCTCGCCGTCGTCCTTTTCGAGCTTGCCTCGGTAGAAGCTGTAGTAGTTGTCGCCTTCGGGGTCGCCTCGCCAGGACCTGTCGCCGTGGCTGTCGCGCTTGCGGGGGTTGATGCGGGCCTTGACGTCGGCGAATGCGGACCAGCCGTTCTGGCCCGGCACGAGGTCGTTCTTGCCCGCCCAGCAAACGAAATAGCCGCTGTCCTTCAGCGCCTTCAGCAGCACCGGCTCGTGCGGCCGAAGCATGTGATACATAGTGCGGTGTCCGGCGGTATGCGGATACCAGCCGGTCATGAAGCTGCACCTGCTCGGTGTGCAGACGGTGTTCTGGCAGAAGGAGTTCCGGAAGGATACCGCGTCGGTCCGGACAGATTCGTCCATGTTGGGTGTAACGGCGCCTTCGTTGCCTACGTGGCCGAGGACATCGCCGCGATACTGGTCCGGGTTGAAAAGCAATAGATGGGGTCGGTCACTCATGGTCGGGTCTTTGAACACTCCGGCATGCGGGATTGTTTGCCAAAAGGTACGGTTACGCCGCCGAATATAGCCAGGTAATTCGATGGTTGCAACGCGACGGCCGCCGCACTAGACTTGCCGCAAACAGGCAAGGGTTTTTATATGAAACCGATGAACACCGTACGATTCGGGATTGTCGGGCTGGGCGCCATCGGCCGGGCGCATGCCGACAGGATATACTCAGCCGGCGAGGAGAGCATGCGGCTCGGCGCCGTCTGCTCCGATGACCCCGCCGACGCCAAGCGGGCGGCCGAGGAGTTCGATGTGCCCCACTTCTCCCGCGTCGAGAAGATGTACGACTCCGGCCTCATCGACGCGGTGATAGTCGCAACACCGCACTACTGGCACCCGATTCATACCATAGCCGCCGCCCGCCGCGGGTTGCACGTCTTATGCGAGAAGCCGCTGGCGGCGACGATAGGCCCGGCAAGGACGATGGTGGAGCAATGCCGCCGGGCCGGCGTGGCCTTCGGCGCGATGCTCCAGCACCGCACACGCGCGGTCATGAGCACCATGAAGCGAATAGTCGCAGACGACGAGCTTGGCCGGCTTTTCCGCGTATCGCTGACATGCTCCGACTGGTTCCGAACGCGTGCCTATTACCAGAGCCAGCCGTGGCGGGGAACCTGGGACGGCGAGGGCGGCGGCGTGATGCTGAACCAGGCGCCGCACCACCTTGACCTGCTGACCTGGATCGCCGGTCTGCCGAAGCAGGTGTTCGCCTACGCGCCCACCCGCCTGCATGATATAGAGGTGGAGGACACGGCCGCGGCCGTGCTGGACTACGGCGACGGCATGTTGGGCAGCATATACGCCTCGACCGCCGAGACACCCGGCTACGAGGAGCTTGTCGTCGTCGGCGACGGTGGTACGCTGATAGCCGAAGGCGAACGACTCGTCCGTGGCAAGGCCGCCAGGCCGGCCTCTATGCACGCCAAGGAATGCGAAGGGTTCGAAGGCCCCTGCTGCACGTGGGACAACGTGGAGCTGGACGGCGGGGGCGGCGAACACGTTGAGGTCATCCGCCGATTCGCCCTGGCGATACTTCGCGGTGAGCCGATGGTCGCCACCGGCGAGGATGCGCTCGCGGAGCTGGAGCTGTCCAACGCCGTGTATCTTTCGGCATTCCGGAACCGCCCGGTGGACCTGCCGATAAGCGCGGCCGCGGTGGACCGCCTGATGGCCGAGCTGGAGCGAAAGCACTCAGACGGCAGCGGCGGCGGACTGCGCAAAAAAACCCGACGCGCACTTAACCGACTGCTAAAGCAATAGCCGGAAGCCAGGCCCGCTCTGCGAAGCTCCGACGCTTCGGGACGAAGCAGGGAGCCGGCAGGGCCACATGCCGGAGCTAAAAGGAACTCGCCGGCTTGCCGGCAGGACCCATACAAGGAAACGAGGCGAAATTTTGACACTGGAGACCGACATCCGACCGACGGCCGTGGAGCTTTACCTGCTTGGCGTCGAGACACGCGTGCCGCTGAAATTCGGCGCCGAGACACTGACCGAGGTAACCTGCGCGCGGGTGCGGATGACCGTGGCCGACGCGGCCGGAAACACCGCCGACGGGTGGGGTGAGACACCACTGAGCGTGCAATGGGTCTGGCCCAGCACGCTGGGCTACAGCGAACGTCACGATGCGCTGGTCCAGTTCTGCGGACAACTGGCGGAGGCCTGGGCCGCCTTCGACATCGCCGGGCACCCCGTTGAGATCGGTTATGACTTCATCTCCGGGCCGCTGGCCGAGCTGCTGAAGGGCTTCAACGCCGGCCGTGCCGAGCAGGGCCGGGAGCCGATGCCGTACCTGGCGGCTCTGGTGTGCTGCTCGGCGTTCGACATCGCCCTGCACGACGCCTGGGGAAAGCTCCACGGGCTGGATGTGTACGAGACTTACAACGCCCGGTACATGTCCCGCGACCTGTCGGCCTTCCTTACACCGGCGCCGGATGCGGATGTGGACTTCGCCGGGCGGTTTCCGGACGAGTTCCTGGTCTTTCCACGGCCGAGTAAACTGCCGGCCTGGCACCTGGTCGGCGGCAGGGACCCGATCGGGGAATCCGAGCTTACCGGGGATGAACCCGACGACGGATACCCCGTATTGCTGGCCGACTGGATCGACCGGGACGGGCTGAAGTGCCTCAAGGTCAAGCTCCGAGGAAACGACGCGGAGTGGGACTACGACCGGCTTGTCCGGGTCGGGCGCATCGCCCGCGAGCACGGGGCGCTGTGGCTCTCGGCCGACTTCAACTGCACCGTCCGCGAGCCGGATTATGTAAACCAGGTGCTCGACCGGCTGATGGCCGAGCACCCGCACATCTGGCAGATGATCCTCTACGTCGAGCAGCCATTCCCCTACGACCTGGAAGCCAACCCCATAGACGTCCGCTCCGTATCGGCCCGCAAGCCGCTGTTTATGGACGAAAGCGCACACGACTGGCGCCTGGTCAAGCTCGGCCGGCGGCTCGGCTGGACCGGCGTGGCGCTGAAGACCTGCAAGACCCAGACCGGGGCGCTGCTTTCGCTTTGCTGGGCGAAGGCCCACGGCATGACGCTGATGGTCCAGGACCTGACCAACCCTATGCTGGCGCAGGTTCCGCACGTCCTGCTGGCCGCCCACGCCGGGACCATCATGGGCGTGGAGACAAACGGCATGCAGTTCTACCCGGACGCCTCGGCCGCCGAGGCGGAGGTCCATCCCGGCCTGTACACCCGACGCGACGGCAAAGTAGTGCTCGATACCGTCTCCGGCCCGGGGTTCGGATACCGGCTCGACGAAATCCGCCGCACGTTGCCGGAACCGATGGCGAGCTTTCCATAAGGTCCAAATAATCGCGACAGTCCATGACCACCGGCAGTCCATCCGCAACCCGCAGCGTCGATTGACACCGTCGGCGATCGGCTGTAGGTTGATTCGCCTATGGACGCTCCGGAAAACGTAACGGCGAGGATACTCATCGTCGAGGATGAGCAGGCGCATGCCGAGGCCATCGAGGAAGGCCTCGGTCGGCTCGGACACGAGTGCGTGGTCGTCCACGACGGCCCCAGCGCGATAGAGAGAATCCGCTCCGAGCACTTCGACGTGATCGTCACCGACCTGGTGCTTGGCACCGAGGAGGACGGCATGGCGGTGCTCTCGGCCGCCGGCGAGCACGCCCCCGGCAGCAAGGTGGTGCTGATAACCGCGCATTCGTCGGTCCAGACCTGCCGGACGGCCCTTCAGCAGGGCGCGTTCGACTACATAGAAAAGCCGCTGGATATCGAGGAGCTTCGCACGGTGGTCTCCCGCGCCGTCGAGCACACCGCCCAGCGACGGGTCATCCGCGAGCTTAAGCAGCGGCTGGACGAGAAGTTCGGGTTCGACAACATCATCGGCCGAAGCCGCGAGATGCTCCACGTGCTGAACGTGGTCCGCCGGGTGGCGCCGGCCGATCTGCCGGTGCTGCTTCTGGGTGAGTCCGGGACCGGCAAGGAGCTTGTCGCCAACGCCATCCACCAGAACTCACCGCGCGCGGACAAACGGTTCGTGGCCATAAACTGCGCCGGCCTGAGCGAGACGCTGCTGGAGGATGAGCTGTTCGGGCACGTCAAGGGCGCCTACACCGGGGCCACCGGCGACCGGGCCGGCCGCTTTGAACACGCCGACGGCGGCTCGCTTTTCCTGGATGAGATCGGCGATATGTCTCTGGCGATGCAGGCCAAGCTGCTCCGCGTGCTGGAGAACGGCGAGATCGTCCGCGTCGGCTCAAACGACGCCGTCCGTGTGGATGTGAGGGTCATCTCCGCGACCAACTCCGAGCTGGCCGAAAAGGTCGAGAATAAGGAGTTCCGCGAGGATCTCTATTTCCGCATCAAGGGAGCGACCATCGAGTTGCCGCCCCTGCGCGAGCGGCGAGAAGACATCCCCCTGCTCATCGATCAGTTCATCCGTCGGGCCAACGAGACCCACGGCACCAACATCAAGGGCATATCACCGGAGGCCCGAAAGGTGCTGATGGCGTACCCCTGGCCCGGCAATGTCAGGCAGCTCCGCAACACCATCGAGAACATGGTGGTTCTCGCCGCCGGCGACGCATTGACGGTCGATGACCTGCCGCCGGAGATCCACCGCCGCCCCGAAGACGCCGCCGGCGGCCAACTGGGCGCCCTTGCGGGCATATCGCTGGAAGATGCCGAGAAGGAACTCATCCGCAACACGCTCAAGATGACTGAGGGCAACCGCGAGCAGGCCGCCAGGGTCCTGGGCATCGGCCAACGGACGCTATATCGCAAGATAAAGGAATACGACCTGCGCGACGTTTAGAGCCGACGCCGGCTATTTGTTTATGCGTGTATCGGGGCGTTCGGGCTGTAACGGCTATCGGTTATCGGGTAGCCGGCCCTCGCTGTAGTCGTCGGTTATGTCGCCGCCGCCGGCCTCTTCCTCGTCGGAAAAGGCCGTGCCCAGCACATCTTCCATCCGCAGCCGGTGCGGCAGCGTCGGCGGATCTGCGGCCCGCAATTCCTCAAATATTCCCTCTTCGGTGAACTCGTAGGTGGACGCGTCGAGCACCCGTCCGGCCGCCAGCAGAACCGGCATCTGCGACAAATTGCCTATTGTCATGTTCGGCGTTCCCTCTTCCACGCCCGTGATTCCGCCGGTCACGCTGATGACGATGGCTTCCGGGCCGTCGCCGCCGAAGGTTACCGGCCCGGTCAATGTCAGGTCATTGCCGACGATTATATCCAGCCCGTCGTCCGGCCAGACCCAGCCGTCGGCCATCAGCACATCCCCCGGCTGACGCCGAAGGAAGGTAATGTCGGTTGGTGCGGTTATATCGACGCTGCCGGTCGCGCTTACATCGCCCAGGACGACCGATTCCGCCTCCATCTCCAGCGAGCCGAGGATAGTGAACTTCTCGTGAAGCCCGGCCTGGAACTCATCGACGTCGAAGGCGATCTCGAACGCCGGATCGTCAACCACATTCCCCTGCTCGTCGCGCCGCGCGGCGACGATTGTAGCCACACTCGGCACCTCCGGTCGGCCGTCGGTGTTTATCAGAAGCTCCGACAGCGGCTCCGAGCCACCGACGTCGGCCGCGAAGCTGACCACCGGCAGGTCCGGGCCTGCGTAATCGGTGTCCGCTTTCAGCGTCAGCGACACCGGCCCGGACTCGCTGTCCACGGTGTTGTTGAAAAAGATTCCGTCCGCGCCGGCATCGGTGATGGCGACATCCTCGGCCAGTATGACCGGGTCGTTGAACACGGCGGCCCCCGGTGTCGGCCCGGCGCCTACGTCCATATCAGCGTGCAGCCGCGTGGTACCGGCCGCATCGGTCCAGATGCTCGCCAGACCGAGTACATCGTCGCGGAAGTCGGTTGTGCCGTCGTCGTAAACCCGAAGCGACCGGGCGATGGAATCCTCGCCTATCGGCTCCCAGGCGCCATCCTCGAACTCGACTGCCTCGGTGGAGACGACCTGTCCGTCGAAGTCGATGCCGGAACCCTCAACAACCGTGTCGGCGGCCAGTTTCAGCGTGCCGTGATATGTCTGGGAACCAGCCGTGGTCACCTCTTGGCCCTGGAGATGAATATCCTCTCCTGCGGCGTCGATTTCCAGATCGCCCAGGGGCGCTTCCCGACCGACGGCATGCATCAGCCGCACAGTATCATCCGCCGCTACGGTAAGGTCCGAGGTAAGCCCCTCACCGCTGTCCAGTGCTCCGTCAAAGACCACCTCGCCGTCCGCGGTCAGCACGGCGGACTGCTCCAGCACGATGGCCGGGTCCGTCCGGCCGAGCAGATAGTCCAGTTCGGACATCGTTCCCCAGAAGCAATAGCCCTGGGAGCCGGTGGTGGTTACGTCCGCCCCGTCGAAGGTAACCTTATCCGCGGCCACCTCCAGTGCTCCAAGCTCCAGTGGCGCCGACAACGTAATCTCCGGCGATGCCAGTATCGCTTCCAGCCCCGGCACGCTTAGATGCGTCGCCATGTCGGAATCGACCTCGAACGGCGAAAGCGCGCCGATACCCAGAGTCAGCCCGTCCATGCCGCCCGGGAACTGCCCGGCCGACGGCACCATATCCACACCAGGGGCCGGGCCCTGAAGGATGAAGACCGCGTCCGGACGCGTATCGCCGCCTTCGGCGCCGCGGAATGTCACGTTTTCGACCCCGATGACTCGACCTTCGCCCGGCTCGGCGTCATATCCCTGGTCTTCATACGCCATCCGCACACCGGCAGTCAGGAGCAACTCGTCAACGTCAAACTCCACCGAATCGCCGATGACCATATCGGCGTCCGCATCGCCCATGGACTCGCCCTGCCAGGTCTCTTCCATGCCGCCAAACAGGAACACCGAGGTCGCCTCGGGGACTGAAAAGGTAACGTCGTCGCCGATAGTCAGCCCGGCCGCCCCGATCGCATAAATGCGATCCTCATACATCCCGAAGCCGAACCACGTATCCGTATCACCGGCCGGCTCGGTGGCCGTGAGGTCGGCTTCGATCTGGAGCGTGTTCTCGGCCTGCATGAAGATATCGCCGGCAGTCACCGGACCGTCTATGAGCACATCGTGGCCATCAACTTCGAACTCCCCGTCCGCATCTACCGTGCCCAGGATATCGACTTGATGGCCCCTGACATCGACCACACCCGGGTCGCCTGAGACCTCGAAGGTTCCGTCCAGCACCACATTGCCGTGGTCAACTTCCTCCGGACGGTCGAACCGGGCGTCGCACTCAAGTACGCTTAGGCCCGTGACGGTGGCGTCGATGCCGATGTCCCCGCCGCCGGTCTGTATGCTCAGGACAGAGTCCAGATCGCTGCTTACCGAGCCGTCGATGGTAACCGTCCCGCCGCGCTGGCCATGTTGGCCGGTTATCGGATCAAACGTGGCGGTGAAGATAATGGCCTGCTCGCTTTCCAGCGCGACGTCGCCGGACAATGTCACATCGCCGCCAGCATCCCCCACTCCCGTAAACACATAGCCGTGCAGCTCGATATCGTCGGCCGTCACCGAGGCGCCTCCTTCGAGCAGGTTCATCGAGGGGAGCCGCACCAGACCCGCGGATGTGACGGCCAGCGACTCCAGCGGCTCCAATTGCCCGATAAGGTCCGCCGGGTCGGGTCTTAACGAGACCAGTCCGTCGCCGGCGTCGATGGTCAACGACCTTCCAAACTCGGCCGAGTCGGCGTCCAGGCCGGTCATCTCGTCGAAATCCACGTTACCGCTGTCGCCTGTGGCATGGTTGGTGTCAATGCTGATATCCCCGGCGATCGATACCGGTGTGAAGCCATCAAGCGACACGTCGCCGCCATCGGCCCCGGCGACGGTTGTCAGGTCGCCGCGAAGCGTCAAGCCGTCGGGGGCGCTAAACGTGATACCACCGTCGGCCGTATGGATCGCATCGACCGCTACGGTCTGCCACGAATCGGCGACCAATCCGTGCAGCGGCTCCACTCCGCCGGCGACCCCGTCGATGATGATGTCGCCGTTGGTGGCCTCAAGCTGCAAAGTATGGGCGCCGTCAATGGTGTCGTGGAAGGTGATATTCACTCCGTCTATGCTCGTGTCTTCTTCCAGAACGACCGGAGTGTGGAAATCCACATCCCCGACCATTGCGTCGATGTCGCCGTAAAGCCGGATATTCCCACCGGCGCCGGCATCGACCCACGACGGCGTCAACGCGGGCAGGTGGACATCGCCGTCGAAGGATCGCAGTTTGAGTCCGTAGTCCCACGCGCCGTCGATACCGCCGGGCTGGTTCAGGTCGATGTCGTCGGCCACCGATATCCAGATGCGCCCGTGGCTGGGGGCGATTGACCCGTCCTCCGCAAGCGTAAACCCGCTGCCGGCGGCAGAGCCATGGACGATAAAATCGCCGTAGCCGGTATCGATTTCGGAGTCCACGGTAACCATCCCGCCCGGATCACCGTCACGTCCGGTGATAAGCCGAAGTGTCAGCGAGTTTCCGCCGAACGAGTCGTAAATCCGACCGGTGATGTCGATGTCCTTGTGCGCCCAGAGAGCCAGCTCGCCTTCGCCGATGCCCTGGTAGTCCAGATCCGCCTCGAAGGAGATGTTTCCGTCCTCATCGCCGGCATCACCCGTCTTGACGGTAACGACGGCGTTGCCCATCAGAGCGGTCCTTATGTCCGCGACGTCGATAGTGGCGCCCTCGGCGGTCGATTCCATCAGCATATCGGGCGTGAACGCCTGCAGGTTGTCCCATTCCTGCTGGTCGTCCGGGTCGTCGAGGTCCAGCCCCAGCATCTCGGCGGTCAGGTCCAGTTGATCGGTGAGGTCGTAGCTTCCCGGCAAGGGCGTTTCCACGTCCTCGGTCGGGCCGTCGATTATCCGGACGTTGCTGGGGTCTATGAGCCACTGCCCTCCTCTTCCCGCGGCAGCCGATACGTCCGGCGAACCGGACAGGTCCATGTAATCCGCCGAGGAGGTCTCCACAAAGCCGCCGTCACCGCCCTCGGCGCCACCGCGGGCGGAAATCTGTCCGTAGCTGTAAGTGGCCAGATCGGACCAGACGACCACCTCGCCGCCGTCGCCTTCGGCAACCGCGTCGGCGTTGACGTTTGAGGAGGAGCTTACAAAGGTCCCCAAGGCGTTCCTTTCAGGCCCTGCGCCCTCGGCCGCGCCGCCTATGAGCACCCTGCCGCCGCCGCTGTGTCCGGAAACGTCGGTGTCCCCGGAATGTATCACCGTCTCGCCGAGCAGCTTCACTTCGCCGCCTGTGCCGCCGGCTTCGTGATCCGAAGCGTCGATATCGCCGGCTTGAACGACGGCGCCGTCGCCGGAGAACGTAACGTCGCCGCCGTCACGAGCCCGCACCTCGCCAGTGTTGCGTATCGCCATCGAGTACACGTCACCGGCGGAGAAGACGACCTCGTCGCCGCGGACCGTGCCCTGGTTGTCCACGCCCACGCCGCTTTGTGAAGATTCACCCCTACTCCCGGACTCGGTCCTGCCGGTCGAGGCGTCGAGGTCGTCCACAAGCACTCGGACACGTGAATCGCGCTCGGACAGGTACACGCGCGAGCCGGACGAGAGGGTCACTATACCACGATCCGAAACGAGCAATCCGGTATTAGCGACCTCCCGGCCCATCAGGTGAATGCCGTCCCTGGCGAGTATCGTGCCGTGGCTCTCGACAACGCCCTCGGTGGTGAAACGGTCGATGCCGTCAAGAAAGTCCTCGTCGGTGATATCGCCGGCGGCCGCATGAAGCCGGGCCACATCCACCACGCTGTCCGGCCCGAAAGTCACGCCGGCGGGATTGACGAAATAGACTATTCCATTGGCCGTCAGCGTTCCCATTATCTGCGACGGCTCCGCGGACGATATCCGGTTCAGAACCCGCGAGGTTTCACCGGGCTGGACAAACTGCACGCTCGAATCTTCAGGCACGTCGAATCGGTTGTACTGGATTATCGTCCCATCGGAGCAGGTGATCTTCGTGTGCCCGTCCTCGTGCGAGAACTCCGCCGACCCTGACCTCACACGGTCCACCTGAATGTCTCCGGCGTGGGCCGCCGCCAGCGACACCAGCACCACAACCGCCGCCAGACGGAAAGCCCCTCCCGGCCGCAACCGCCTGAGCGAACTCCCGGAAAACCTGTCACTGGTAATCATGTTCCGACCTCTTATCGCTGTAAACCACTCTCAAAAGCCGATGCTCAGCCAGTCAGGGCGTCCCGCCCTTCTCCGGTCTCCGCCGACGCTTCCTCCCGGCGGTGAAACTCGGACGGCTTCGGATATCGTCGACGGATTCCTGTAAGCTTGCTCAATAAAACGCGCGGATATTAAGGTGCAGCCGGTTGTTGCCGGCCCCAACCCGCTCCGAGCCGGTCTCGGCCGACTTCAGCGTCACGCCCCAGTCCAGCCGGGCGCTGATATTCCGCCACAACAGAAGCTCCGCGCCCACACCGGCGCTGATAAGCGTGGGGCTGTGCTCGTAGGGTAACTGATCGTTCTGCCAGACACGTCCGACGTCCATGAACGGCCCTACCGCTATGTTCCAGTCCGTCGGGCCAAGCGGCCGCTCCGGACGGAAGCGGAACCCGCCCGGTTCTGTCGCCGGCTCGACGTTGCCCGTCGAGGCCGGCTCTTCCGGCGAAAGCAGCCGCGCCAACAGGACCCTGTACTCAACGGTTGCCACAATGCCGCTGTCGCCGGAGGCGAACGACTCCGGGTAGCCGCGAACAGTGGTCGCCCCGCCGATGGCCTTGGTGAAGGTGGGCGTCAGCCGCCTGCCGAAGGGCGTGTACTGCCCTCTGATCGAACCCTTAAGCTGGTGGGCCAGTGTGGGGTCTTCGTCGCCGTGACCCCACTGATCGTCCAGCAGCGGCTCGAGGAACACGCTGCCGCCGACATCCGCACGGAATGTGAACCAGGAGCGGTCGGTGTCCATCCTGCCCAGCCCGTCAAGCTCACTGCGGGATGTTCCGGCCAGGCCCGGCATGTTGACCTCGGTAAGCAGTGAACCGCTGAAGCTACCCAGCGACGTGTTGCGGCTGGCGCGGATTCCGGCGTAAGGCAGCAGGAATTCCGTCTGATGGCTTTCCTCGAACAAATCGTCCCTCAGCTTGTCCTGCCTGAACTGCAGGCCGCCAACGGCGTCCACAAAAAGCCTGCCCCGCTGCAGGAAGTTCCAGTTAATCTCGCCTCCGAAGAACATGCTCTCGCCCCGGAATTCTGTGTCGAATACCCCGACGTCAGAGGCGGTGTACCTACTCCAGCCGCCGAATGCCTTCCAGCGGATGCGCGGGTGTGAGCGCAGCGGCCTTTCGTAGCTGAGGTTCAGGGCGTGAACCTGATCGAAACCGGCCGTCAGGTAGTCGGCCCAGAAGATATCGTCCGCACCGGTCAGGTTGTAGTGGACCCAGCCGATCCGCTGTCGCCAGCGCGACGTCTGGGGCGTGCCGGTGTTGGAGAACTCCCCATATACCGTCCAGGGCTTTTCCTCGGTGATGACGTAGTCGGCCTCCACGTCGCCCGGCTCCCTGCCCGGCTCCAGCGTCAGATCAACCTGCCGGCGGGGGTGGCGGCTTAGAAACTCCATGTGGCGTTCCACGGCCGATATCCTCACCGGCCAGCCGTATTTCAGCGGCGAATCCGCAAGCAGCCGCTGGTGCTCTGGCTGGTTTATCCGCTCCTGCTCATCCGGGCCGCTAGCGACCGTGCGTATCCTGGATACAATGCCCTCGGTGACACTGACCTCCAGGACGCCCTCGGAGTCCTCGGCCGTCAACGCATCCAACTGATCGCGGGTTACGGTCGCCCGGACGGCGGCCAGCCCAACCTCCTGGTGGGCGACCAGCACCGACTCGACAATCGCCCCGACCGCCGGATAAGTCAGAAGCATGCCGCCTTCCTCGGTGTATTCGCCGATATCGACCAGAGTCAGTTCACGGGCCGGCTCATCTTCGGCCGCTGGCCGCCACGGCTCGCCGTCGGCGTCCGGGGGGACAAGACGGACCGTCGCCCAATTGCGCACCTGCTCGGGGGTCATCCCCTTGCCGCTCAGACCCACTATCCTGACCTGCCTTACAAGGACCGTCGGACCGGCCTCCAGGCCGGGCGGCCCATCCGCGGCGCCCGATTTCGGCCCAACCATAAGCAGGCCCGCAAAAAGCATGGTCCCGAGACATATCCGCCGAAGCTTGCGCGTTTGATTCTCAGCCATTTGCGTCCTTTAGGGAAAATCCGCCTTGTGTGTATGCTCGCGCCCTGTGACAACGTCGGCGCCTACAGCCGCCCCCGCGTGAGTTCAGATGCGTCATGACCGGCAATTCCGCTCTCCGCGCGCCTCCGTGCATAGCGGTTGCCCCATACTGCACGGCGGCGCAAAAATAAGGTTCAAAGACACCCGCCGGGCTGCACTGCCGGGCCGTCATGTACGAACCTTAGTGCCGACACCCGCGAATGCAAGCCAAAATGCCGCTTTGTCCGGCGGCTGGAGCGGTTCAATCGCCGGCGCCGGCAAGCTTCCGCAGCGTGCGGTCGAAGACCTCGAAATCGCCCTCGCCGAACAACACAAAGCGCACGTGACCGACGCCGGACAGCCGCTCGGCCTCTTCGATCACGGTCCGCAGCGCTATCTCCGCCGCCGGTTCTATCGGATACCCGAACACCCCGGCCGATATCGCCGGAAAGGCCACGGAGCGCAAGCCGTTTTGCTCGGCCAGAGAGAGCGCATTGCGGTAGCACGAGGCGAGCAGTTCATCCGCCGGCTCATCCGAACCGTACACAGGCCCAAGACAATGAATCACATGGCGGTTCGGCAAATCGTGTGCGCCGGTTATGACCGCCTGCCCCGGCCGGATTGGGGCCAGCGGACGGCATTCCTCCTCCAGCCCCGAACCGGCGGCTCGGTGGATGGCCCCCGCAACACCGCCGCCGATGCGCAGCTCGGCGTTGGCGGCGTTGACCACCGCGTCCATATCCGGCTGGTCGGCGATATCGCCCCGCACGCACTCAACTGTAACGCCATGCACGTTACGACTGGTCATGGTCGGCTCCCTGATTTGCCTGTGACAATTCTTTCGGATCGATTAACGCGCCTTGGCCGCCGCCGTCGGCGACCATCAGGCGACGGCGAGTCTATATCAGCAGGCCCTGGAATGCAGCCCCATGCCCGCGTCGCGGCCGGCCTCGTTGAAATCAGCGGGGTGCCCTGCTATCTTGTCGCCTCGCGGCCGGGAGCCGGCAGCGGACCCGGTCGCCTTGAAGGTTTCCATCACCACTTTATCGAAACAAAGGCGAAAGGAGCTTTACCGTGAGTATCGAACTTCGCAGCGATTGCGACTATGCCCTGCTCGTACCGACCAGCATGGGCGTGCGGTTCACCCCCGAAAACGCCCAGCCGTTCCACTGCGGCCGGCGGTTCATCCTCCAGGCGACCAGCGCCGAGACCAACGTCGCCAGCGTGTCGGCGTACCTGGGGCTGCCGGTGAAGGTGCTGACGACCTTCGTGAAGGGTTCGCCCATAGCCCGGTTCATCAAGGACGATCTCGCCTCTCGCCACATGGACTACGAAGGCCCGGAAGTGGATCAGGGCGGGCCGTGGGGCTACCGGCACCAGTTCAACCTCGCCGACAGCGGGCTGGGCACCAGAGGCCCGCGCGTGTGGAACGACCGCGCCGGCGAAGTCGGCCGGACGCTCAACGCAAAGGACTTCGACCTCGACCGCATCTTCGGAGATGAGGGCGTCCAGTTAGTGCACATCTCCGGGCTGGTCGGGGCGCTTTCGCCGGAAAGCAGCCAGTGCTGCCTGGAGATAGCCCGCGCGGCCAAGAAGTACGGTACCAGGATCAGCTTCGACCTGAACCACCGGGCGTCTTTCTGGGAAGGCCGGGAGAAGGAGCTTCGCGACATCTTCACCGAGATCGCCGGCGTCGCGGACCTGCTGATAGGCAACGAGGAAGACTTCCAGCTCTGCCTGGGGCTTGAAGGCCCGGAGGCCGGCGGCAAGGGCCTGGCCGACAAGATCGACGCCTTCAAGGAGATGATCAACCGCGCGAAGAAGGAGTATCCCAACGCGACGGTCTTCGCCAACACGCTGCGGGAGGTCGTCTCGGCGAACCACCACCTCTGGGGCGCGATCATGTCCGAGGGCGACGACTTCCACGTGGTCGAGCCGCGCGACATAACCGTCATGGACCGCATCGGCGGCGGCGACGGGTTCGTCGGCGGGATGCTCTACGGCGTCCTGAAGGGCTGGGAACCGGAAAAGTGGGTCCGCTTCGGCTGGGCGACCGGCGCGCTTGCGACGACCATGCTCACCGACTACGGCCAGCCCGCCGACGAAGACCAGGTCTGGTCAATCTGGGAAGGAAACGCGAGGGTGAAACGGTAGCCGGTGCTCAGGAGCCAGTAGCCGGGCTTGCCGCGACGAAGCCGCAGGCGGAGACGGGAATCTGGAACCGGGAACATGGAACCTGGAACCGGGAACATGGAACCTGGAACGCGGAACAGGGAACACGGAACCTGGGACCAGCGGCCGACACTAAAGCGGCGATGTAACCCCTCCCTCGTCGGGGGGGAGGGTGGCCCGAAGGGTCGGGAGGGGGTGTGCCCTCTCCCGGTCCTTGCGGACCGACCTCTCCCAGAGGGAGAGGAGTTGCCCGGGTCCGATCCGGGTACATAGGTAACAGAACAGTCCGGGCACATGGGTAACAGTTTTGGGATAGTCATGGCTGAAAGGAGCATCAGCCATGCCTTGGACGGAGACCTGTGCGATGGACGAACGTATCCGCTTCGTGGTCGAGTACGACCGAGACGAGTTATCGATGACACAACTGTGCGCTAGATACAACATCAGCCGCAAGACCGGCTACAAGGGGCTGCGTCGGCGGGAAGCGATGCGTTCACGGAAAGGTGATGCGGATGCCTGCGAATAAGCGGACGGGCGGTGAGACGGCTGTTCGGGAATACGACGTTGTGGTGGCCGGCGGCGGCACGGCCGGCGTGGTGGCGGCGCTTGCGGCCGTGCGCAACGGGGCGAAGACCTGCCTTATCGAGTCCAAGGGCTATCTCGGCGGGCTGGTGGTCGAGGGCGGCACGGCCCTGCACAGCTTCTACAACCTCTACACCGGCTTCGAGGGCGTCGAGAAGCGCCAGGTCGTCCGCGGCATCCCGCAGGAGATAATCGACCGCCTGGCCGAGGTCGGCGGCACCAGCGGGCACGGCGAGATGCTCGTCGGGTTTGACTACGACTCGGTCTGCACAGTCGTCGACACCGAGCTTTACAAGCTCATCGCCCACCGGATGCTCCGCGAGGCGGGCGTGGATGTGCTGGTCAACACGCTGCTGACCGGCGCCGACAGCGACGGCGGGCGGGTGAAAGCCGCCGTCGTCGAGAGCCGCTCCGGACGGGAGAAGCTTACCGCCGGGTGCTTCATCGACTGCACCGGCTACGGCGACCTGTCGGCCTGCGCCGGCGCCGCATACACCGAGCCGAACGACCACCCGGTCGCCAACAGCATGGGCGTCGGCGGCGTGAGCATGGAAGGCCTGCACGACTGGCTGAAGGAACGCGACGCGATATCCGAGCACGCCGTCGGCCGGCGCAGCGGGCGGGACGGCCGGATAATCCGTCTCCAGGCCATCAAGAGCAAGCTGCCGAAGGACTTCGTGGACCGCGCCCGCGAAATCGGCTTCTGGCCGGTGACCACGACCGTGCACGACGATTACTTCATGTTCGTCAAGCTCAACTACAAGCTGCCGGTCAGCCCGACCGACCGCGACGCCGTCGCCGCCGCCGAGATTGAACTGAGGCATCGCCAGTACGAGGCGTTACAGCTTATCCGCGAGTACATCCCCGGCTGCGAGAACGCGTTCATCGCGCGGACAAGCCCGTCGGTGTGCATCCGCCGCGGACGGCTGATAGAGTGCGACTACGACCTGACGGTGGACGACATAATCGGTGCCAGGCATTTCGACGACGATGTGATGGCCTACGGCTTCCACGACGCCGCGCCGCACTTCCAGATAGCCGGCGGCGGGACGTACGGCCTGCCCTACCGGGCGCTGCGCGTGGCGGGGCTGGACAACCTGCTGGCCGCCGGCATGCTGATAACCTCCCACTACGATGCGCACATGTCCACGCGCAACACGGTCTGCTGCATGGGTCAGGGCCAGGCCGTCGGGACCGCGGCCGCCCTCTGCGCCGCCGACGGCTGCTCGACGCGCGACCTGTCCTACGAGAAACTCCGCACCGCCCTGGAGGCCGGCGGCGTGTATTTCGAGAGTTGAACACCGAAGGAGCCGCACTTGCGAATCGAACGCAATGCCGGGCCGACGCTGACCGGAGTCGAACTCGATGTCGGCGACGAACTGTTGTTCACGCTCGCCGACGGCCAGACGCGGCACATCGCCGTCCGCAGCGCCTGGGCGAACCCCAGCGAGTTCGGGCAGACCCCCGAAGGCGGCCCGGAGGGCGTCATCCGCTACCGCATCCGGGCGGACCTGGAGATTGACGGGCATCTGGTCCAACTCGTCCGGACCATCCCGTCGCGGGAGAGCTTCCGCTCGCCGCCGTGCTTTTTGGGACTTCGCGTCTGGCTGGACGCGGTTGACGATATCTTCGGTTTCCTCGCGGAAAACCACGGCCAGTGCCGCCCGAAGCGCAAGGTCCGGCTGGCTCTCTGGGACGCCCGGCGGCGGATATGCCCGACGCTGCTGCACCCGTGGTGCCCCCTGCCGGCCGGCGGGCTGCGGGTGCGGGACTGTTACCGGGGCGAGGACACCTGGCTGGGGCCTTACGACGGCTCGGAATGCCACGGCGGGCTGGACATCAACCACCCGGCCGGCACGCCGCTGTGGACGCCGCTGCGGATAGACGAGCACGAGATGTTCGCCCGCGTCGCCGGCGGCGAAAACAACAACCGCTGGCGCGGGCTTCACCACTGGCCGGACGGCTCCACGTGGGTGCTTCAGTCGCACCACATAATCCGCCTGCTGATTCCCGAAGATGAGCCGATAGCCGCCGGCACACACTACGCCGAAGCCGCCGGCGTGCTATCCGGGGCACACGAGCACAGCCACTTCGTCTTCCGCATCCGAGAAGGCGACGAGGAAGTAATGCTCGACCCCTGGCTGCTGTTCTGGCAGATGTACGAGGATCGGCGGTTGACGGAAGCGGACTGAAGAGCTTCGAAGGCAGCGCCGATATGCAAGCTAGGGAACACGTCCTTTTACGACGACGTCTAATCAGGAGCCGGCCGGCATGGGCTGGGAAGCGTGGCTGACATTATCGGTCGTGGTGCTGGTGATCGGCGTGCTTGCCTTTACGCGCGTCGCGGCGGACCTGGCGCTTGTCGGCGGGGTGGCACTGCTGCTGGCCGCGAGGGTGATAACACCGGCGGATGCGCTTGCCGGTCTGTCGAACCCCGGCGTCATCACGGTGGGTGTGTTGTTCGTCGTGGTCGCGGGCATCCAGCGGACCGGCGCGGTGGGCTGGATCGGCTCGAAACTGCTGGGTCGGCCGAAGACGCAGCTCGCCGCACAACTGCGCGTGATGGGGCCGGCCGCGGCCATGAGCGCCTTTCTGAACAACACCCCGGTGGTGGCGATGTTCATCCCGGCGGTGAGGGACTGGTCGCATAAGCTCCGCCTGCCCGCCTCGAAGCTGCTGATACCGCTGAGCTACGCGGCCATCCTCGGCGGGACCTGCACGCTTATCGGAACCAGCACCAACCTGGTGATCAACGGCCTGCTCATGACCGAGATGGGTCGCGAAAGCTTGGGGATGTTCGAGATTTCGGCGCTTGGCCTGCCGGCCGCGGCGGTTGGGCTGGGTTTCCTGATGCTTCTGGGCAGGCGTCTGCTCCCTGACCGCCGACCTGCGGTGTCGGTCGGCGACGACCCGCGAAACTACACCATAGAGATGATCGCCGAGCCGGGCGGTCCGCTTGTCGGAAAGACCATCGAGCAGGCCGGGCTGAGGCAGCTTACCGGGCTTTACCTGATGGAGATCGACCGCGACGGCGACGTCATGCCGGCGGTCGGACCTGAAGAGAAGCTCCGCGGCGGCGACCGCCTGGTGTTCGTCGGAATCGTGGAGTCGGTAACGGAGCTTCGCAAGACCAAGGGGCTTGCGCCGGCGACGGACCAGACCTTCAAGCTGGACACACCGGCGGGCAACCGCTGCCTCATCGAGGCGGTGGTCTCGGACACCTGCCCGCTGGTCGGGCGGTCCATCCGCGAAGGTCGCTTCCGCAGCGTGTACAACGCCGCGGTCATCGCGGTGGCGCGGACCGGGCAGCGCGTCCGGAAGAAGGTCGGCGACATCGTGCTCCGCCCCGGCGACACGCTGCTTCTGGAAGCACATCCGTCGTTCGTCGAGCAGCAGCGGAACTCTCGCGACTTCTACCTCGTCGGCGCGGTGCGGAACTCCAGCCCGCCGCGCCACGAAAAGGCCCCGCTGGCAATGGTGATCCTCGCAGCGATGGTCGCGGTCGTATCGCTGGGCTGGATGGACATGCTGGTGGCGGCGATGCTTGCGGCGGGGGTGCTGATAATCACTCGCTGCCTTCACGGCGCTGAGGCGCGCCGCAGCGTGGACTGGCACGTGCTGATAGCGATAGCGGCGGCGTTCGGAATCGGACGGGCCATCGCCGCCACCGGACTGGCCGAGTACTTCACATCCGCGGTGCTCTCCGCCATAGGCGACAGGCCGTGGGTGGCGCTGGCGGTGGTGGCGGCGCTTGCGTCGGTTCTCAACGGCGTCGTAACCAGCAACGCCACGGCGGTGCTGGTGTTCCCGCTGGCCGTCAGCACCGCCCGGGACCTCGATGTGAGCATCATGCCGTTCGCCCTGGCGGTGATGGTATGCTCGGCCGGGAGCTTCGCCACGCCCATGGGCTACCAGACCAACCTGATGGTTTATGGACCCGGCGGATACCGCTTCGGCGACTTTGTGCGAATCGGCCTGCCGATGAACCTGCTGATATGGGCGACAGCGGTCGTGCTGGCGCCGCTTATCTGGCCCTTCTAACCTCCGCAACGGAACGTTACCGGTTCGGACGCGATTCGTCTGCTGCTGTAACAGGCCCCGCCGGCGTCCCAGGCCGACCTCACCGCACGGTCCGCTATTTGCCGATAATGTGCCCTTGCTTAGCCGCCGATGGCTGATAGTATGGCCGCCGTCATGTTCGATAAGGGCACATACCTCGACCGTTGGTCCTGGCGCCGGGGTCGGTGAAGAGCCGACCCGATCCGAGTGTTTCCGCGCCTTTGCCTTTTTCCAGACCGCCGTTCAGAGGACCACCATGAGAGTATTATCCGGAATTCAGCCGTCGGGCCTGCTGCACATCGGCAACTACTTCGGCGCCGTCCGCCAGTTCGTCCGTCTTCAGGAGGCCGGCAACGAGTGTTTCTACTTCCTGGCCAACTACCACGCGCTAACCTCGCTCCAGAGCAAACAGGAAATGGAGCGGCTGACCTGGCACCTGGCCGCGGGGTATCTGGCCCTGGGCATAGACCCCGAGCGCAGCGTGTTCTTCGTGCAATCCGACGTGCCGCAGACGACAGAGCTGTGCTGGATACTCAACTGCGTCACGCCCGTGGCGCTGATGGAAAAAGGCACCAGCTACAAGGACAAGGTCGCCCGTGGACTGCCGGCGAACATGGGACTGTTCGACTATCCGGTGCTCCAGGCGGCCGACATTGTCATATACGACGCCGACCTGGTGCCCGTGGGGGCCGATCAGAAGCAGCACGTCGAGATGACCCGCGACATCGCCGCGAAGTTCAACCGCGTGTTCGGTGAGGAGGCACTGGTCCTCCCCGACGCACAGATAGTGCCGGAGGTGGCGATAGTGCCCGGCATCGACGGGCAGAAGATGTCCAAGAGCTACGACAACACCATCGAAATCTTCCAGACGGACAAGCGGACCAAAAAGCGCTGCGCGCAGATAGTCACCGACTCCACGCCGCTGGAGGAGCCGAAAGACCCGGAAAAATGTAACGTCTTCGCCCTGCTGAAACTGTTCGCCACCGGTGAGGAGCTTAAGGAAATCGCCGGTAAGTACCGCGCCGGGGGTTACGGCTACGGACACGCCAAGCAGCGGCTGGCCGAGCTGATTAACGAACAGTTCGCCGAGGCCCGGTACCGCTACGCCGAGCTTGAGAAAAATCCCAACGAGGTCCGCGACATCCTCCGCGAAGGCGGACGCAAGGCCCGCGAAGCGGCCGAACGCACCATGCAGCGCGTCCGCTCGGCGGCCGGCGTCGTCAGGCATCATTGAGGTAGTTGCGATAGAAGCAATCGAAATAACCGCTTGAAGCCCGGCCATCTCAATTAGCGGGTCCGCAGCGCGGCCGACATGCCGGCTACCGGATACCCTTCGATTCGCCGCGCCCGCTCAGGGCAAGCTGGCTACTGATTGCCGCTGCTGTTACTCTTTCGGGGCATGAGCGAATACCGCGTCAATCTGCCGGTTTACAACGGGCCGATGGACCTGCTGCTCTACCTCATCCGCCGCGATGAGGTGGACATCCACGACATCCCCATCAGCCGCATCACCGAGCAGTACCTCGGTTACGTCAAGCTGCTAAAGGCGCTGGACCCGAACCTCGCCGGGGACTTCCTGGTGATGGCCGCGACGCTGATGGAGATAAAGACGCGGATGCTGCTTCCGGCGCCCGAGCAGGACGAGGAGCAGGCCGAGGGCGTCGATATAGACCCCCGCGCCGAACTGGTCCGCCAGCTCCTGGAGTACAAGAAATTCCGGGACGCCGCGGACGACCTCCGCTCCGCGGCCGAGACACAGGCCATGCGCTTCGAACGCAGACCGGCACTGCCGGAGGAGGTTACCGAGCGGGACTACGACCTGGAAGACGTCCAGGTCTGGGACCTGCTGGACGCCTTCGACCGGATGATGAAGTCCATCGGCCAGGACATCCGCCAGCACGAGGTCATCTACGACGACACCCCCATCGAACTGCACGCCGCCGACATCCGGGACCGGCTGCAGCGAGAGGGCGGACTGACCTTCGGACAGATATTCGAAGGCCGAACCACCCGCGGCGAGATCATCGGTTTGTTCCTGGCGCTTCTGGAGCTGATGAAGCGCAAGGAGATACTGGTCGTGCAGGAGGGGAACTTCGATGAGATACACATCCATCTGAACCCCGACCCGCCGGACGAGAACGCCGGGGACGACCGCCACCCGACCGAAGGACCGCCTGGCGAGTACATCCCGCGGACCGACTCCGAGGACACCGGCCCGGCCGAGTACGACGACAGCCCGGACGAGGACGACGATGAAGATACGACGGAAGATTCAGGAGTTGGGGCTTGAACTGCCCGAGCCGCCCCGTCCCGTAGGCGCCTACATACCGGCGGTGCGGACCGGCAAGCTGGTCTTTACCGCCGGTCAGTTGCCCGTCCGCGACGGCGAGCTTGTCGCCGCGGGTAAGGTCCCGGCCGACGTGTCGGTGGAACAGGCCGCCGATGCCGCCCGTCAGGCGGTGCTGAACGCCCTGGCGGCGGTCGAGACGGCCGCCGATTCCGCGGACGACATAGCGAGGGTTGTGCGGATGAACGTGTTCGTCAACTCATCGGCCGGCTTCACCGAGCAGGCCGGGGTCGCCAACGCCGCCAGCGGGCTTCTTCGGGACATCTTCGGTGACGCCGGCACACACAGCAGATGCGCAATCGGCGCCGCGGAGCTTCCGCTCAACGCCGCTGTGGAGATTGACCTGGTGGTGGAGCTGCGATAAGGCGGCACGGGCTTTTCGCCCGTCAGGCCCGGAGAACCGGGGCAAGAACATCAGGCGGGAATCAGGATCAGTCCGCATCCGCCTCGGCCGGCTGCGAGGCGGTTTCCTCTTCGGTGTCCAGCCCGAGCACGCGGGGAGTGGTTTTGATATCAGGCGCGGTCCGCGGCGGGCGGCCGCGATTCGGGTCGATATCTTCGGGAACGGAGAACTCGACCTGCCCGCTTTCGCCGTCGCGCGGGATGAACACCGAAAGCTCCTGCAGGTATTCGACATGCAACTGCCGCCAGGTCGTCGCCGGTACTCTCAGCCGCCACAGGACCCGGCTCTGGTTGGGCAGCTTCTCCCAGCCGCCGAACCGCTCGACAAAGTACCAAAGCTCAATCCGCCAGATGTAACGCGAGTCGCCGGCGTAGTCCGGGCGTCTTCGCATCCGCTCCAGAAGCACGGTGGCCCGCGGCCCGTCGCCGTGCACGTAGAGCACACGGGCGAGTTCCAAAAAATCCTTCTCGGCCGACGATTCGATCCACTCGACTATCTGTTCGGCGTCGCGCCGGGCGAACTCGTAATCCCGCTCGGGCGGCAGGTCGAGCTGCTCGCGCCGTATCCGCGCTAGCCGAAGGAAACGCGAATCAACGAAGGACAGGTCGATGCCCTCGTAGCGTCGGCGGTCGGTCGTAAGCAGCACCAGGTCATAAGCGGCGTCGCCGGGCAGCGGCCCGAAGACGAACCGTCCGGTCTCGGTGTCCAGCTCTTCCGGCTCGTAGCGACGGCCGGTCTCGCGACTGACGGCGGAAAGCTCGGCGATTGCTTCGGCGGGGGTAATACGCCCGCGGATGTGGCCCGGCCGGGCGGCGGGCAGCGGCTGGTCTTCGGGCAGATCGGCATCGCCGCCGGCCCCCGCGGCCAGTAACGCCAACATGCACACGCACGCCAGCAGCCGCCCCCGGCTACGGACGGAATCGTATGTGCGAATCCGCGACACGGCATTCTCCGCTATCGGCCGCTCAGCAGGTCGGCGGCGCCGCTGACGGCGTAGGAGCCGAGTATCCTGCCCCAGTAAACCCGGTGGAAGTCGCCGTCCTGGTAGGCGCCCGAGCGGATTTCGTCGGTGAGCTTTTCCGGCAGCACGTCGTTGCTGTGGACCACCCGGCACTCGTAATGGACCGGACACTCCGCCACCACCGGGGCCAGGACGCTGGCGGCTTTTTCGGCGGTAAGCCCAAGCTCGGTGAACTTGTCCACATCAGCCCCGCTGGTCGAGCCGGCCGACGCGCACGCCCGGGCAAGCGACTCGGTGGGCACATTCACCGAGAAACACCCGGTGTGCTCTATGCACCGGAAGGTGTAACGGCTGGGCCTGACCAGCACTATCCAGGCCGGAATGCCCCAGATGCTGCCCAGGGCGCCCCAGCCGATGGTCATTATATTCGGCTTTCCCTGCGCGTCGTAGCTGCCCAGCAGAAGGCCGCGACTCGTCATCGCGTCCGCGACCAGCGAGTAATGCTCGGTATAGTCGATGCGCTCCTTGGCCATCGCCGTGCTCCTTTTCCGACTATTCGTAAGTGCGTCCGGCCTTTCCGACCGAGAGATTGCCGCGGGCGTTTTCAATCAATCTGTTGCCCCAGGGCGTGGGGTATCGGCCGGTAACACAGCCCAGGCAAAGCTGCTCAGTATCCTTGCACAGACACGGCCCCAGGTCGTCCACTGTAACGAAACGCAGTGAGTCCACTCCCAAGGCCTCCGCCATGCGATCCAGCATCTGTTGCGACGGCCGGCCGTCGTAGTCGTCACCGGTGAACCGGGGGGCGAACAACTCGCCCAGAGTGGACATATCGACGCCGTAAAAGCACGGCGCTACCACCGGCGGACAGGCCACCCTGACGTGCACCTCCCGCGCGCCGCCGCGGCTGCGAAGCCGGCTCACCAGCGCCGCCAGCGTGGTCGAGCGGACTATCGAATCCTCTATCAGGAAAACTCGCTTGCCGTCAAGCACCGACGGAAGCGGCGTGTACTTGCTCCTGGCGGCGTCGGTGCGGGTGACGCCCGGCTGGATGAAGGTCCGCCCGATGTACCTGTTGCGGATAAGCCCCTCAACAGCGCGGATGCCGGCCTTGAACGCATATGCGTCGGACGACGCCTTGGCGGTATCCGGCACCGGAACCACCACCGCATCGTCGCCGCCCGGCTCATCCTCCAGCTCGGCCAGCCGCTCGCCCAGACGTGCCCGAGCGGTATAGACGTCCGAACCGTCGATGCCGCTGGCTACGTTCGAAAAATATACCCACTCGAAGAAGCAGTACGAGCGCTTAGGCGCCTCGGCAAACCGCTCGAACCGCAACCGGCCGTCCTCAACCACGGCCATCGTGCCTGGCTCTATGGGCTTGACGTCCGTGAACCCCAGATTGGTAAGCGCCACCGATTCGCTGGCCGCCGCGAAGAGCCGCCCCTGCACCGCCCAGTTCATCGGACGGAAGGCCTGAGGATCGCGAGCGACAAACATCCGCCCCATGGCGTCCAGGAACGCCAGGTTGTAAGCCCCGTCCAAGCTGCGCGAAACCGACGCCATTACATCCAGCAACGAGGGAACGTTGTCACCGCGAAGCCGATACGCCAGGGCGTGCATTATCATCTCGGTGTCGGTGTTCAGCGAGAAATGGTAGTGCCGCTTGGACAGCAGCCCCTCCCGCAGGTCCGAGAGGTTCGCCAGTTGCCCGTTGAAGGCGAAGCTGAACCACTTCCACAACCGGCCGTGCTTGCGCTCGAACGGCTGGGCGTAGCGGATGTCGTCTGCGCCGCAGGTGGCGTAGCGGGTGTGCCCGATGGCCGCACCGCCGGCGTATTCGGCCAGGATGGAGCGGAACTTCGAAGGGTGGGCCATCCTGAACGCCTCGGCGACCGTGCCGATGTTCTTGTATGTCTGTAACAGGAACGGACGGTCCTGGCTCCAACTGGTCAGTCCCGCCGCGAGTTGTCCACGGTTTTGCAGGTCAAGCAGCATGCGCGGCACGAGGCCGGCCGTGTTGCCGTCCACCACATCCTGCGACGCCGAACCTTCCTCGCCCGCCGGCTCGTCAAGCCAGTAAAGCGCCGCCACGCCACATTCGTGCATCAGTTCTTCGCTCAATGGACCCTCCCGGACCGCGTCGATCGGGAAAAACGGAATCGTACCAGAACCCGGCCGTCCAGTCGAGCAGCCAAGTCCCGTCAACATATCATACTACCGCCGCGGGCGGGCGAGATGTAGTGGGCTGCCGTTCTATCCGCCGCAAGGCGGGGACAGGAACAAACACCGTCTCACCTCGACCGGAACAGTGATAAACCGCGCCGTCAACGGATGAAAACCCTCCTCGGCCGAAGGGTCAGACCGTCTTCGGCGACTTCACCGATTGCCAGCAGTCTTCCGCCGCCGTCGATTACCGCCGCCTCACCCACCTCGGCCGGCCGCGACAGCCGGACACTGTTGCCGTTGGCAATTTTCGCGGCCGTGTCATCGTCCGCCACAACGTGCTGCACGCCTTCCATCGCCCGCAGCGGCTCTATCAGGTCGCGCCGCGGGTCGAGCCGGTCCAGGGATACCGCATCGGCCAGCGTGAACGCCCCCACCCTCGTCCGAGTGAGCCGGGAGCAGTAGCCGCCGCAGCCAAGCCGCTCGCCGATATCCCGCGCAAGCGCCCGGATGTACGTGCCCGCCTCGCATTGAACGTCGATTTCCAGCTCCCGCGGGTCGTATCGCACCGGCTTGAGTTCGTGGATGGTCACTGTCCGGGCCGGCATCTCCGCACGCAAACCTGCGCGGGCGAGCTTGTACGCCCGCCGGCCGTCGATGTGGACGGCAGAATGCGCCGGCGGCGCCTGGTCTATGCGGCCGACGAAATCGCCCAGCGCCTCCAGGACCGCCGGCTCGGACGGCGGCTCGACACCGGTGGGAGTGATCCGCCCTTCCACATCGTCGGTGTCGCTGCGGGCGCCGAGCGTGACGGTGGCGAGGTATTCCTTTCGGCCGCGGACGACCCGCTGGGCAAGCCGGGTCGCCGGTCCCAGGCAGAGCACCAGCACGCCGTCGGCGAACGGGTCGAGCGTTCCGGCGTGGCCGACCTTGACGCCCCTGCCGAGGTGGCGTCTGACGGCCGCGACCACGTCGTGGCTGGTCGGCCCGGTCGGCTTGTTGATATTCAGGAAGCCGAACATTTTCCTTCGTTTCATACCGCTTCCCGGATCGCCGTCGGCGGACCGGGAACACGGATTACACCCACAATACCGCCGCCACGAATAGACAGTAAGCGAACGTTGAAGCAAAGCCCTTTTGGTGCCAGTCGAGGTCCCGGTCGGCAATGGTTGTCCCGCGCCGAGAGGGGCTAACCCGTCCGGGATGTCGAATTTTCCTTATCTCCGGGGTCCGCATTGGACGATTCAAAGCAGCGTTGCCCGAAAACCTCCTCGGAGCCATACGCCGATGAAACGCTGCGAACTGGACATCCTGGACGTAACCATTCCGGGCAGGCCCATGCGGAGCTTCACGCTCGCCCAGGCCAACCGTTCGCTGGTGCTGCTGCGGCGGGTGGTCGAAGACGTGGTGGACGCCTATCAACGCGCCGTTGAGCTTCAGCAGGTCATCGAGTGCGCCCGGCTCGGCCCGGACTACGGCCAGCGGCGACAGGCGGACACCCGGCTGACCGAGACCGTCGAGGAGCTTCAGGGGTATCTCTGGGAACTGGACGAGATGGGCGTGGAGCTGCGCGACTGGCAGGCCGGCCGGGTGGAATTCCCCGCGCGGGCGGCCGGACGGCACATCCGGCTCAGTTGGCAACTCGGCGACCCGGAGGTGCTTTACTGGCACGAGATTGACAGCGACTGCGAAGAACTCCGGCACATCGATACGCTGCCCGGCCGGCGGCCGCAGCCGGTAAACTGACGGAACACTCAGGGAGCAAGCCGGTTTCCGCAACATCTGTTCGGCTCAGTCGGGTTCTGCGCCGACACCACCGGCACTTCAGTAACGGCCCGTTTTCGGCAATCGGTCGGCGATCCGGGGGCATGCCACCGGGGCGCGTCGGGGTAGTTCAACGTCGTATTCCGGGATTGTCACCGATTGTGGTGCTATACTTCTGTGAGAAAGGGACAACCTTGCACGGTAAGTTCTTAGCTGCCAATCATAGGCCGATTTGTCAGCGCTGAAGGCCGTTCGAGACGACAGGACAACCAGGAGAGGATAATGACCGAGCAATTTGAAGTGGCGGAATTGGTCAAAATCGGAATCGAGGACGAGCGCAGCGGCGTGGCGTTTTACAGCCGGCTGGCCGAGAAGGTCGAAAACAGCGGTCTGCGGGGCATCTTCGCCGACCTCGCGGAACAGGAGAAATACCACCAGCGGCGCTTCGAGGAAATGCTCCAGCGACTCGGCGGCGTCAGGACGCCGGAGGAGTATCCGGGCCAGTATATGGCTTACCTGTCGGCGCTGACGTCGGGGCGGGCGTTTCCGGACCCCGAAGGTGCCGAACGTGCCGCCGACGAATGCGAATCGGACGCCGCGGCCGTCGCACTGGCCGGGCGGTTCGAGCGGGACACCATCATACTCATGAACGAAATGCGGTCTCTGGTGCCCAAGAAGGACGGGCAGATCGTTGACGAGTTGATACGCGAAGAGCAGAATCACCTGGTAACGCTGTCCGAGGCGAGGCGGAAAGTCCACGGATAGAAAGACGCTGGCCCTCAAGTGAAGGAAAGGAACACGAAGGAATGCCTGAATTCGTAAACCCATTCAGCGGAAGTGTGCCACGCAAGATAAACGACGCCGAGCTGCTGCGAGCATTGCGACTGGACGTAGCGGCCGAGCACGAGGCGGTCCACCTGTACATGGCGCACGCCGAAGCCACCGACAACCCGCTGGCGAAGAAGGTGCTCATAGACATCGCCAACGAGGAGCGCGAGCACATCGGCGAGCTGCAGCGACTGATAAGCATTCTCGACCCCGAAGAGGACAAATTCGTCGCCCACGGCGTCGAGGAAGTAAACGAGATGGCCGAGGAACTGAAAGGCGAAACCGCCGGCTCGGACGAAGATGAAGCCGACGACGAATCGGACGACGTCCCCAGCGTCGGAGACCTGAAGGAATAAGCGCCCGCGCGGCGAAAGGAGACGTACTGTGAGTGGCGAGAAGCTGCATAGAGAAGACGCACCGTTTTCGGAAAAGCTCTGGCGGCGAATTGACGAGCGGGTCATCGATGCGGCCAGAAGCCAGTTGTCGGCCCGCCGTCTGCTGCACATCGAGGGACCCATGGGCTTCGGCACCAGGTCCGTCGGCGCCGGCGAGAGCCACGTGGAGACCTCCCCTGTGGACGACAGCGTCTCGGTCTCGGTCGGCGAGCCGATGCAACTTGCGCTGATCGAGCGCGAGTTCCGCCTCTCGGCCCGCGACGTGGCCGCCTTCGAGAGCGGCCGCGGACCGATTGACCTTACACCCGCGACCGAAGCGGCACTGGCCTGTGCGGAACAGGAAGACGATCTGATCTTCAACGGCTCGAAATCGCTGTCGGCCGAGGGACTGCTGACGGCCAAGGGCACGCTTAAGGCCCCTCTGTCGAGCTGGCAGGAGGTCGGCAAGGCCGCCGACGATGTCATCGCCGCGGTCACCAAGCTCGACGAGGCCGGCTTCCACGGACCTTACACGCTCGCGCTGGCGCCTTCGCTGTACAACCTGCTCTACCGGCGGTACCCCCAGGGCGACCGGACCGAACTGGAGCACATCCGGCAGATAGTCGGCGACGGCGTGGTCAAGGCCCCGGCGGTCAGGGACGGCGGCGTGCTGGTCGAATCGAGCCGCGCGCTTTCCTCGATCCTGGTGGGCCTGGACCTTACCACCGACTTCATCGGCCCGGCCGGCAGCGCATACGAACTGGTCGTTATGGAGAGCGTCGCGCTGTGGCTGAAGGCGCGGTCGGCCGTCTGCGTGATGAAGAGAAAGTAGTAGTCAGGAACCAGGAGCCAGTAGCCAGACAGAGCAGGCAGGTACTACCGGGAGCACAGTATGTTGAACATTCTTTAAGTGTCGGGCAGGCCCTCCATACGTGGCAGCTTGAACCCGGTGTTCAATATACCCCGCTCTGAGTGGTAACTAGGCCATGGCTTTAGCCATGGTGTCGCAAGTCGGAGTGTATGCGAGGATCCAGCCCGTTTTAACGGGCTTGCCTCGACGCCGAACGCGGCCGGGAGAAGGGCGTTAAAACGCCCTGCCTTGATAAACCGCAGCGCGCCGGTCAAACCACGGCTGAAGCCGTGGCCTGGTTTTACTACCGGGAGCACAGTATGTTGAACATTCTTTAAGTGTCGGGCAGGCCCTCCATACGTGGCAGCTTGAACCCGGTGTTCAATATACCCCGCTCTGAGTAGTAAGTTGCCGGGGCTGCGGACCGCGGATCAGCCCGACGACGCACAAGACCGCCTCCTGGCTACCGGCTCCTGCGTTTCCCTATTGTGGACTTTAGCCAGTTTTAAGGTCGTTTTGTGCTGATAAAAAACATGCCGACAACCCGATGTCATTGTTGTGAAGACAAGAGACCGGGAGGTCGGC
>PUND01000120.1 GCA_003551645.1 Phycisphaerae bacterium
TCGAGGACCCTGTCGGGTCACCCCAAATTGACCCGGCGAACAGGTTCAACCTCGGTTGAATGGTTCTTCCGCTTTGCGGGAGAGCAGCGATAAATCAACTGAAGGGTTTGATCCTGGCTCAGAACGAACACTGGCGGCGTGGATTAGGCATGCAAGTCGCGCGAGAAAGTTCCCTTCGGGGAACGAGTACAGCGGCGAAAGGGTGAGTAATGCATGGGCAACGTACCTCTCGCACGAGGATAGCCGCGGGAAACTGCGGATAATACTCGATGAGACCACGGCTCCCCAAGGAGCAGTGGTCAAAGGTGGGGACCCCTTCGGGGGCCTGCCGGCGAGAGAGCGGCCCATGTCCTATCAGCTTGTTGGTGAGGTAACGGCTCACCAAGGCGACGACGGGTAGCGGGACTGAGAGGTTGGCCCGCCACACTGGGACTGAGACACTGCCCAGACTCCTACGGGAGGCTGCAGTCGAGAATCTTCCGCAATGGGCGAAAGCCTGACGGAGCGACGCCGCGTGCGGGAAGAAGCCCTTCGGGGTGTAAACCGCCGTCGAGGATTACCAAGCAAAGGGAGTTAACAGCTCCCGGCGTTGAGGCATCCCAACGGAAGCCACGGCTAACTTCGTGCCAGCAGCCGCGGTAAGACGAAGGTGGCAAGTGTTGTTCGGAATCACTGGGCTTAAAGGGCACGTAGGCGGACCGCCAAGCGTCCTGTGAAAGCCCTCGGCCCAACCGAGGAATTGCAGGGCGAACTGACGGTCTTGAGGCAGGTAGGGGCGAGTGGAACTCTCGGTGGAGCGGTGGAATGCGTAGATATCGAGAGGAACGCCGGAGGCGAAGGCGACTCGCTGGGCCTGACCTGACGCTGAGGTGCGAAAGCCAGGGGAGCAAACGGGATTAGATACCCCGGTAGTCCTGGCTGTAAACGATGTCCACTAGGCCGGAGATCTTTTGATAGGTTTTCGGCCGTAACGAAAGCATTAAGTGGACCGCCTGGGGACTACGGTCGCAAGGCTAAAACTCAAAGGAATTGACGGGGCCTCACACAAGCGGTGGAGCATGTTGCTCAATTCGATGCAACGCGAAGAACCTTATCCTGGGCTTGACATGTTTGGATGCCCCCCGGGAAACCGGGCTCGGCTGCCCTTCGGGGTGAAACTTACACAGGTGCTGCATGGCTGTCGTCAGCTCGTGTCGTGAGATGTTGGGTTAAGTCCCGTAACGAGCGAAACCCCTGTCGCTAGTTGCCAGCGGGTAGTGCCGGGGACTCTAGCGAGACTGCCGGTGTTAAACCGGAGGAAGGTGGGGATGACGTCAAGTCCTCATGGCCTTTATGCCCAGGGCTGCAAACGTGCTACAATGGCCGGTACAAACCGACGCAAGGCCGCGAGGCGGAGCAAATCGGAAAAAGCCGGCCCCAGTTCGGATCGTAGTCTGCAATTCGACTGCGTGAAGCTGGAATCGCTAGTAATCGCGGATCAGAATGCCGCGGTGAATGTGTTCCTGAGGCTTGTACACACCGCCTGTCAAGTCATGGAAGCTGGGAGAGCCTGTAGTCGTCCCAATTCAGGGACGCCGAAGGTTAGCCCAGTGACTGGGACTAAGTCATAACAAGGTAGCCGTAGGGGAACCTGCGGCTGGATCACCTCCTTTCTAGAGGATAAACTAGAACGGCGAGCAGAGAGATCTGCCCGACGACCATCAACGCAACCTCGTCCTCTATGGAGCGGGCAACACCCGCACCACAGAGGGCAGCCCGGCGGCGACGCCGGGTTAAGTGCGACAACACTGTTTACATATATAAAAGCCCCCGGGCCAATGCCCGCGGGGCTTTCTTATGCGCCCGCACAGTCGGCTACCTGTGTCAATCGGCGCGGCCGACGGCTGCCCGTCAGAAAGTGTGCGAAAGATACTGGACACTACCGCCCTGCCCCGCCGGCCGGCGTACCATCCGGCCAGGCGAGACACTGCCCGGCGTCGAGCCGGCTTTGACAACCCGGCCGGCGGCGGTAACAATGAGCCGTCCCGACGTCGGAACGCCGGGACAGCTCGGTCCGGCGCCGGTCGAGACAAAGGAGCGTTGATGGCCAGACATTGTATTGGAATCGATCTTGGCGGGACGGCGATTAAGTTCGGACTTCTCGGCGAGGACCGCCGTTTCGGCGAGATTATCCAGCGCCCCACTCCGACCGACCGCGGCGCCGACGGCGTGGTCGAGCAGATGATCGCCGGCGGTCAGAAGCTGGCCAACCAGGCGGCCGAGGAAGGCGACGAAATTGTCGGCGTCGGCATAGGCGCGCCGGGGCCGTTGCGGATTTCCGAAGGCGTCATCGTGGGAATGCCCAACATCCCCGGCATGGAGAACGCCCCCCTTCGGGACCGCGTCGGCGAGGGACTGGGGCTTCCGGCGGTGCTGGAAAACGACGCCAACGCCGCGGCGCTGGGCGAGTTTCTCTGCGGCGCCGGCAAGGCCGCACGGAACATGGTGCTGCTGACGCTCGGGACCGGGCTGGGAAGCGGCATCATCGTCGAAGGCGAGATACTCCACGGCGCCCACGAGATGGGAGCTGAAATCGGGCACATGGTGGTCCAGCCGGAGGGCGAGGAATGCGGCTGCGGCCAGCGCGGCTGCCTGGAGCGGTACTGCTCGGCGAAGTTCCTTGCCCGGCGTGCGGCGCGACGCATTAAAGCGGAGGGTGTTACCGGACCGCTGGACGAGACGCTGGAGGATAAGGGCGAGATCAACTCGCTGGACATAGAAAGGGCGCGTGAGGCGGGCGACGCATTCGCCGCGGAGGTCTGGGACGAGGCGGCCTATTACCTGGCCCTGGGGTGCGTGAACATATGCCGGATATTCGACCCCGATGAGATAGTCCTGGGCGGCGGACTTGCCGGGGCCGGCGAGGCCCTGACCGGACCGCTTATGGGGCATTTCGAGCGCCTGCACTGGTCGATGGCGCCTGTTGTGACGAAGATAGCAATTGCCCGCCTGGGCAACGACGCCGGCGTCGTCGGCGCCGCCGGGGTGGCGTGGCGGGCATGCGGTGAGTAAGACGGGCGACCTAGGCCGCCGATAAGAACGTATTGCCGTGTGTGGAGTGGGGGTTTCCCGGCCCGGCGCCGAGCGGTCAATCGAAGTCACGGAAGCACCTGAAAATGAAACATTACTACCCGAGTTTTGACGAGTTCCTGACCCTTGCCAAGCAGGGCAACACAATACCTGTATGCCGGCAGTTGCTTGCCGATGCGCTTACGCCGGTAACCGCGTTTCAGCGGCTCTCCCGGCCGCCCGGATTCGCGGCCGCGAAGAACGCCTTTCTGCTGGAAAGCGTCGTAGGCGGCGAGCGGATAGCACGGTACAGCTTCGTCGCGGCTGACCCGGAGGCCGTCTTCGAGGCGCGACGCGAAAAGGTCACCATACGCCGTCCTCCCGCCGAACCGCGCGAGCTTACAACCGACGATCCGCTTGCAGAGTTGCAGGGTCTGTTGGCCGACTACCGCCCGGTACACCTCAGCGGGCTGCCGCGGTTCACCGGCGGCGTCGTCGGATACGCCGGCTACGACATGGCCCGATACTACGAGCAGCTCGGCGAAGGCCCGCCGGACGACCGCGACCTGCCGGACATCTATTTCGGGCTGTACCGAACAATGGTCCTGTTCGACCACGTCTCCAAGACCATCAAGGTCGTCTCCAACGCACACGTTCGCGACGACCCCGGCAAGGCGTACACCGAGGCCACCGAGGACATCGAAAAGACCATCACACGGCTGCGCGAAGGCGACGGGCACGCAGTCGGTGAGGTGATGCTGGAGCACCTGCCGCAGATCCCCTTTGAGAGCAACTTCTCGCGGGAGGACTTCGAGCACGCCGTCGAGCGATGCAAGGAGTACATCCGCGCCGGAGATATCTTCCAGGTAGTACTGTCCCAGCGGCTGGCGGTGCGGGCCGGGGCCGACGCGTTCGATATCTATAGAGCACTGCGCGTGGTCAACCCATCGCCCTTTATGTTCCTGCTTACCACCCCTGCCGCCACGCTGGTAGGCAGCTCGCCGGAGATTCTCTGCCGCGTCGAGGACGGCGTGATAACCAGCCGTCCGCTGGCGGGCACCCGGCCGCGAGGCGAAACCGACGACGATGACAGGCAACAGGAGCGGGAACTGCTCGCCGACGCCAAGGAACGGGCCGAACACGTGATGCTGGTGGACCTGGCGCGCAACGACATCGGACGGGTCGCCGAGCCGGGCAGCATCAAGCTCGACGACGTCATGAGCATCGAGCGGTACAGCCACGTCATGCACATCGTCTCCAACGTCACCGGCAAGCTCGCCGAGGGCAAGACACCGTTCGACGCGCTTCGAGCGTCGCTGCCGGTGGGCACGGTATCCGGCGCGCCGAAGATACGGGCCATGGAGATCATCGATGAGTTCGAGCCGACTCGGCGCGGGCCGTACGCGGGCGCCGTGGGATACGTGGACTTCGGCGGGAACATGGACACCTGCATCGGGCTGAGGACCATGGTTGTAACGCCCGAAAGAGTCTACATCCAGGCGGGAGCGGGCATCGTGGCCGATTCGGTACCGGCCCGCGAATACGAAGAGACCATCAACAAGGCCCGCGCCCTCCTTCGTGCGATAGAGGTCGCCCAGGCCGGCTTCGAACAGTAATTGCTGGGCTGAAACACACCGGCATCTCGGCCGCTGAGGCCGCTCAGCTTGCCCGACGGCGAAGTCTCTCAGTCAGGCGCAGACCCGACTGCCAGACCGCGATCGCTATGACAGAACCGGCCATATTCGCCAGCCAGTCATAGAAACTCGCATGGCGCCCGAAGAACGGCTGGGTCCCCTCATCCACCGCGGCGTACACCATCAGAACCACCACCGCGAACAGCACGCGCCGCCAGCCGGCCACCTCGAACACCGTCAGCGTGGCCATAAGCATCAGCCCCAGGCCGATATACCCCACGATGTGCAGCAGAATCGGCGGAATGGACAAACCACCCGTGCTCGGCAATCTGTGCGGCGGAAGATGCGTGGCCGTGAACGCCGCCGACCAGACAACTATGCACACCGCCAGGACAAACCACCGGAAGAGAGGATACGGTCGCCGAGGGCCGCTCACTCCCGCGGCTCCGACGGCGGCTCGGCCGACGCCGCGGCCGGGATGTCCGGCGGCGATGCGGCCGGCGCCGCCCAGTCCGGCACGTACTGCTGCGGGATGTGCTCCCTTCGGACCGGCAGCGTCGCCCGCGGGGCGTGCACCGCGAGGAACTCCTCAGCCAGCGCCGAATAGTCCCTCGCCCCGGCGCTGGAGCTGTCGTAATCGAAGATCGTCCGGCCGTATGACGGGCATTCGGCGAGCTTGACGTTTCGCCTTATGAAGGTGTTGAAAACGTGGGCGTCGGACCATGGCGTCGCGCCGCCCTTGGCCGATGCCAGAAACTCCCGCAAGTCGTCGCGCACCTCCCCGGCAAGGCGGGTGGTGGTCTCGTACATGCAAAGTATCACCCCGGAGACGGTCAGCCCCGGATTGATGCGCCGTTGAACGAGCGATACGGTCTCGAGCAGCTTGCCCAGCCCCTGCAGCGCCAGAAAGTGCGGCTGGAGGGGTATGATAACCTCATCGGCCGAGGCAAGCGCGTTCAGCGTCAGCAGGCCCAAGCTCGGCGGGCAGTCGATTATGACGTAGTCCCGCCGCAGGTCCGCCTCGGCCAGGGCGTCTCGCAGAATCTGCTCGCGACCGACGGTGTTGACCATCTCGACCTCGGCGCCGGCCAGGTCGATGCTCGAAGGCGCGACCCACACATGCGGGCTTACCTCCACGACGGTCTCGGCGAGCGCCCCATCACCACAGAGCACATCGTACATGCTCGGGACTTCGGGCGACGGCTCGATACCGAAATGCAGCGTAAGATGCGCCTGGGGGTCCAGGTCCACAAGACAGACGCTCCGCCCGCGGTCCGCGACGGCCGCGCCGAGATTCGCCACCGTCGTGGTCTTGCCCACCCCGCCCTTCTGATTGATAACCGCGATGGTCCTCACGTCGGGCATTATAAGCCCTCCACCCGCATCGACAAGTGCGCAAAAAGCCGCGGCGAGTATCGCCGTGGCCAGGATACTCGCCGCTGTCGGCTTCCGCGAGCGACGCATCACCGCGCCGACTCGCGGCCGGGCATCGCCCGGCTGAATGCTGTCACTTCTTTGCGGCTGACTTCCTCGAGCTCTTCTTGCGGGTTGTCTTCTTCCCGCCGCTCTTCTTGGTCGAGCTTTTCTTCCTCGAGGACTTCTTCTTGGCAGTCGACTTCTTCTTGCCGGTGGACTTCTTCTTGGCAGTCGACTTGCGCTTCGGCGACTTCTTCTTCGCCGTCGATTTCTTCTTGGCCGTCGACTTGCGCTTCGGCGACGACTTCTTCTTCGCCGTCGTCTTGCGCTTCGGAGTCGACTTCTTCTTGGCCGTCGACTTGCGCTTCTTCGTCGCCTTCTTCCCCGCGGACTTCTTGGTGCTCGACTTCTTCCGCGTGCTCTTCTTCTTCGTGCTTGACTTCTTCTTCTTCGCCATGTGTTCTCACCTCCTTCCTGGTTAGTTTGTGAAGCCACTAGCGAAGAGCAACCTTGCACACACAACATCAAACATCTTGCGCACGAATATGCAAGCGCTGTTGCAAATTTTCTCGACACTTTTTGCGCTCAAGGTTAAGCAATTCTGCGCGCGCAAAAGCGATGCGCCGCCCAAACGGCCGAACTTACGCGCAAGCAAGCGCGAATCCGTCCCGGTCGGCTCCGCTTGAGCATGCGGCGCAGGAAGGCAATAATGTCCCTATCCAAGGCCCGTGCGCGGATGAAAGGACGCATGAACAACGATGGATGAAAAGCACACACTGTCCGAAAACGCCCTGCTGACGCTGCGTACGCGCTACCTCATCAGGAACGAACGCGGCGAGGTTATCGAGCGGCCGCGTCAGATGTTCCGCCGCGTCGCGCGGTTCGTCGCCGGCGCCGAGGCCCGTTACGGCGGCGACGTCGAAGCCGCGGCCAACGAGTTCCACACAGCCATGGCCCGCGGGATCTTTCTGCCCAACAGCCCGACACTGATGAACGCCGGCCGCTCGCTCGGCGTGCTCAGCGCGTGCTTCGTGCTTCCCATCGACGACAGCGTCGAGGGCATCTTCGAGTCGGTCAAACACACCGCTCAGATACAGAAGGCCGGCGGCGGAACCGGCTTCAGCTTCGATCGCCTTCGCCCCACCGGCGACTATATCGCCGGCTCCGGCGGCCGGACCTCCGGGCCGATAAGCTTCTGGCGGGTCTTCGCCGAGGCGACCCGCGCCATACAGCAGGGTGCGTTCCGCCGCGGCGCCAACATGGGCATGATGTCCGCGAGACATCCGGACATCCTCAAGTTCATCACGGCCAAGAGCGACCCGTCGGCGTTCGAAAACTTCAACATCTCGGTGAAGGTCGCCAACGACTTCATGGAGTCGCTGCGCCGAACCGGAGACGCCCCGCACATCGTCGTCAACCCGCGCACCGGCGACCGCTACTACCTGCCGCGCCGGCTGAACGTGGCGGAATACACGCTGGCCGATCTGATACCCGCGACCGACGGAGCGGGCGAGCGGGAAGTTTACACCCTGCGCGATATCTGGCGGCTCATCGTCGAGGGCGCCTGGGACACCGGCGAGCCGGGTGTGTGCTTCATCGACCGGGTCAACGCCGACAACCCCACGCCGCATCTGGGCCGCATCGAGGCGACAAACCCCTGCGGCGAACAGCCGCTGCTGGACTACGAGGCGTGCAACCTCGGCTCTGTGGATGTCTCGAAGTTCATCCGCGACGGCCGGCTCGACCGGCGCGCCTTCGCCGGCGCCGTCCATACGGGAGTGCGGTTCCTCGACGACGTCATCGACGTCAACAACTACATCATCCCGGAAATCGAATCGGTCTGCCGCGCCAACCGCAAGATCGGCCTGGGTCTGATGGGGCTGGCCGACGCGATGTTCGAGCTGGGCATCCCCTACGACAGCGACGAGGCGCTCGATTTCGCCCGGCGTGTCGCGAAGCTGCTGACCGACGAGGCCTTCGCCGCCGGCGAGCGGCTGGCCCGGGAGCGGGGCAGCTTCCCGAACTGGCTCGACAGCCGCTGGCAGACCGCAGGCGACCGGCCGATGCGAAACGCCGCAGTCACCTGCATAGCGCCGACAGGCACGCTGAGCATCATCGCCGGGTGCACCGGCGGCATCGAGCCGGCCTACGCCCTGGCGTACCGCCGCCACGTCCTCGACGGCAGGACGCTGCCGGATGTCAACCCCGCCTTCAAACGACACGCCGAAAGGATGGGGTTCTGGTCCGAGGAGCTGGCCCGGCGGCTCGCCGCCGGCGGAAAGCTCGCCGATGAGCCGGCGGTGGACGAGCGGACGAAACGGCTGTTCATCACCGCCCACGACATCAGGCCCATCGGCCACATCCGGATGCAGGCGGCCTTTCAGGAGTTCATCGACGGCGCCATATCCAAGACCATCAACCTGCCCGGCCACGCCACGGCCGACGATGTGGCCGCTGTGTACCAGGCCGCCTACGACCTCGGCTGCAAGGGCGTCACCGTCTATCGCGACGGCTGCCGGGCCGCCCAGCCCATGGCCACCGACGCCGAAAAGGCCACACTCGCCTGTACGCCGTGCGGCCGGCCGTATCCATCACCAGAGCGGGGATGAACACAGATAAACGCGGATGGGGGTTGGCCGTTCATAGAGAAAGCAGGGATGCAGAGGATTCAGGGGATGTTTTGAATACCACCAGATGTGACGGGGAAAATCCGAAATCCACAATCCGCAATCCGCAATCCGAAATCCGAAATCCGAAATCTGAAATCTGAAATCCGCCCGCCGGGCCGGCGCAGAACAACGCCCCGCGGTGTTCCACGGGGCGTTGTGATGATTACGCGTCGGCTTTTCTACGCGGCCGGCTTACCTCCGCCTGCGGATGACCATGCCCAGTCCGCCCAGACCCAGCAGCGCCAGCGTCGCCGGCTCGGGGATGGCGGTTATCTGAATGTTATCCACGCTGAGTCTGGCGCCCTGATTGGATGCTGCGGCGGTAGCGCCGGAGAGGGTATACCGGACAATCACCTCTTGCTCGCCGTCGAGTGCATCTCCAAAGTCGGTCTCGACAAGAGCGTAAGAGGTAAGGTTGAACGAGCCGGTACCCACGCTCGTGAAGTTATCTCCGCCGTCAAGACTATAGGATACTTCATACGTATCCACGCCTCCGCTGGTGTAGTACGCGGCAAAGGATATGCTCACGTCCCAAAGGCCTTCGGTGGAGAACACAAAGTCGAAGCCATTGTTATTCCATCGCTCGCCCCGTCCGAACCGAAGCGCATCGCCGGCCACGAAACCGTCCAGTGCGTTCAGTGCCGTACCATCTCCCTCCTGGACCCGCAAGTTTGTACCGGTGGTAGGCCCGAAGATTGTCATCAGCCCGCTGCCCACATCAGGTGCAAATTCCTCGCCGTCGCCGGTAACCCAAGCTGTCGGCTCTTCGCCATTGAAGCTCCAGTAGCCGACCACCACCGCAGCATCCACCCGCGCCGTCAACAGCGCAACTGTGGCGATGACCGCCAGTGCCAAAACTCCTCTTTTCGGACTCATGATCTGGCTCCTCTTCTGTTTCGCCTCCGAGCCGTCTGCCTACGCGGCCAACGTCCCGGCGGCTGACCTGCTAACTCTACGGAACATTGTACCGGCAATCGCGATTCTGTCAAGGAGCAATTTCCGCA